>NZ_WCIN01000046.1:0-132604 GCF_009025755.1 Klebsiella sp. RCJ4 | reverse complement strand
CGGGGAAATAGCACCGCGCCCGCTCAGACTTCCCCCGGTCGCGCTGCGCTTACCGGGGCTACAATTCCATGCGATTTTTACGCCACGCCCAGCAGCCATTTCTGCGCGGGCGTCAGGCGGCTGGCGGTTTCCGGCGTCAGCCAGCGCTGCTGATCCTGCTGCGCGGTATCCGCCCTGTCGATATATAAACCGTGCAGCACGCGCCTTCTGCTGCCGACGCGGTTGCGCGTCCCGCCGTGCCAGGCGTGGGCGTTATAAATCATCACGCTGCCCGCCGGCGCGGCGAACACCACCTCATCAGGATGCGCCAGCTCCGGGTCATCCAGCACCGCTTCCGGCAGCTCCGGACGCAAATGGGTGCCGGGAATAATGCGCGGCGCGCCGTTTTCAGCGCTCAGATCATCGATAGCCCAGATGGTATTCACCAGATGCACTTTCGGAAAATCGTGACGCGGCTTTTTCCAGTCCGCATGCAGCGGCTGATGGCCGCCGTTGAACAACGCTTCCCGCGCGTTCAGGCTGGAGACTTTAAAATCCCCCTGAAAAACATGCCGACAGGCGGAGAGAATCAGCGGATGGGACCAGACCTTTTCCCAAATCGCGCCTTTGTTAATCAGGTTGGCGATGCGGGTTGCCGTCGCTTCCTGGTGGTGCTCGATCGCCAGATTATCGCCCTCTCTCTCGACGATGGCGTCGATAAGCGCGCGCATCGCCGCCAGCCACTCCGCGTCCACCACGTTATGCACGACGGTGTAGCCCAGGGTATCCAGCTCCTGTTTCATTGCCGGGCTCAGCGCAACGTTCGCCCCCAGCGCATCCAGATAAACCGCAGATTGTTGTTCCATATTTATATTCCTTAACTTATCGATAACACAAAACAAACTCTAATCGGCGGCGGGCGGGAATACATGAGGGCAAAACTACGAAAAACTGGACGAGCGTACGCGGCAGGGAAAAGTGTGATGGCCATCAAAATCCAGCTTTTTCCCCCTTCCTGCAGGGCAGGCATTAGCGAAGTCGCCTGATACAGAACAAACCTGTGCAGATAAAATAGATTATAATCAACAGGATAATTGCTCTCTTCTAAGGCATACGGAATGATTGACGATCTGGCGGATATTTTAAATCGTTTAGTAAATCAGAAAGATAATCTGCACGTCAGGTTCCCCGACCCGGATATCTCCGAGCCCGCGCTGGCGTTTAAGGTGCCCTTTCCACGGCTGGAAATTGTGCTTGAGGGTGAGCTTAAGGAGAGCGGGCTGCCGCTGTCGGAGACGATGCTCTCCGCCTCGCAGGTGCTCTACGTTCAGGCGGGTAAATGGACGCTGCCGGAATGGACCGCGCCGGCGTCGACGTTAAGCATTCTGTTTGGTCGCCAGAAGCTCGGGTTTTGCG
Organism: Klebsiella sp. RCJ4; assembly: GCF_009025755.1. Classification (NCBI taxonomy): domain Bacteria; kingdom Pseudomonadati; phylum Pseudomonadota; class Gammaproteobacteria; order Enterobacterales; family Enterobacteriaceae; genus Klebsiella; species Klebsiella sp. RCJ4. The sequence goes on along the minus strand of NZ_WCIN01000046.1, from coordinate 131,209 downwards.
TTCAGCACTGGGACGGCAAGCAGCTGCGCACGGAAAAGCAGAACGTCGCCCGCCTCGGACCGCGCGTGGGCTCCTACCTGCTGCTGTCGCTCAATGAAATCTGCCTGCAGCCGGACCCGGTAACCGCCAGGCTGGTGGTCGCGGCCCTGTTGAGCCACTGCCTTGAGCAGCTGGTCGGGCTGGAGATGCGCGTCAGCCGCAGCCGCGATCTGTTTCTGGCGGTACAGGATTATCTCGAAGAGCATCTCACCCAGCCGCTGACCCGCGAGTCGGTAGCGAAGCGTTTTCATATTACGCCCAACTACCTGTCGCATATATTCCAGAAATCCGGCTCCGTCGGTTTTAATGAGTTTCTCACCAGCGTCCGCCTGGAAAAGGCGAAAAAGCTGCTGCGCGGCTACGATCTTAAGGTCAAAGAGATCGCCCACAACTGCGGTTTTGTCGACAGCAACTATTTCTGCCGGGTGTTTAAACGCTACACCGAGCGCTCGCCTTCCGAATATCGTCGCCACTGCCGCAGCGCGCAGCAGGGATAGTTCACGCGGCCCATTCAACCCGTCCGCGGCCGTTATTTTTCGCCTTATAGAGCGCGTCATCGACCTTTTTAATAAACAGGTTCTGCGGCTCGTCTTTATGGCGCAGACCGACGCCAATGCTGATCGACAGCGGGTTATCGTGGTTGATCAGGATCGCGCGGGCGTTTTGCAAAATCGACTGCGCCAGTTCATCCACTTCCTGCGCCGACAGGCCATCGACAATAATGGCAAACTCTTCTCCGCCAATCCTCGAAGGCAACACCTTATCGCTGGTAAGCTTCGCCAGCTGTTTGCCAAGGGCAAACAGCACTTCGTCCCCCACCAGATGTCCCCAGGTGTCATTAATTTTCTTGAAGTAGTCGATATCCACAATCATCAGCGCCAGCCTGCGCCCCTCCTTCTCGCGGATGGTGTCGATAAAAAAGCGACGGTTGGGCAGCTGGGTCAGCTCATCCTTGAGCGATTGCGAACGCGCGTCGACGTACAGGAGATTGATGCGCTCAATAATTTTGTAGACCCCGACCGCGCTCAGCAGCATGCCGGACAGGCGCAGCAGATCTTCGCAGTAGTACCCCATCCAGCGCGGCTGGTGGAATATTTCGTCCATCAGATCGAAAGTGCCCCCGGCAATCCACAGCAGCAGGCCGTAGCGTACCCAGTTAACCGCCACGTGGTTCATCCGCACCTTGGTCGAACTCCAGAGCATAAACAGCAGAAATAGCAGCGCCAGCAGATCGATATACATCCCTGGATTGGTCAAAATTTCGCGCCACGGCCCCAGCGGCGGCGAGACGAACGCGCACAGGCTCGATACGGCGACAATCGCCAGCAGTGCCGGAAGAATATGCGTTCGAGAGATAGAAGAACAGGGTTGAATATGGATGTTTTTTTCGCGTTCGGGCATGGTCAGGTCTCATTACAGCGCGGCTTGCCGGGTTTTTAGCATAACAGCGCAGAGCGTTTGCGCGAACTGTAAAGGTGCGATGCCGGGCGACGGGCGCGGACTTACTGGTCCGCCGCAGACTCAGCCTTAAGGTTATCTCGAACTATCTGCCTCGACGTTAACGCTGACGTTCAGTCTCTTCGCCTCCATGGTTATTATCTTCCGGGCAAGCGCCCTGTCGCCGCCGTGCACCCGATCTATCAGCGCCTGGACGATTGTCATCATGAGAAAGTGCTGATTAGCCGGACAGAAATCGGTCATATCAATCCCGCAATCCACCAGCTGCTGGTGCGCATCGCGCTCTGTCTGCTCAATGGTTTCAATCACTTTCTCTTTCATATGCTCGATACGCGCAAAAACCACGCGATTAATGATTTCGATTTGCTCAGGCGTAAAATTTTTTTCCATCATTATGCTCTCGTCAAAGTATAAGGTTCTTAATTAGCTGACCAGCCTCAGCTCTCTCGCCACAATCCTTTTAAACTCTTCACAATGCCTATGCTCCGGCTGCGTGCGCGTACTTCAGCCCGCATTGGGCTTCGGCATTGCGGCATCGCAAACACCTCGCCCGTGGCTGGCTCGCTTGCTAAGCGTGCTCACACATCTGGCCTGGGGATTCGGGCTCTATATCGCGGCACTGGCTATCAGAGCGTGGGGATAATAGCTTAGCAGCCCGTCGGGGGGTCAGAATGAGGCTAACTGACCCTTCACGCCAGGAGAATATCGTGTGGGTCACTCACCCAACACACCGTTACTTTTTTGCCGCTGTAGCTGATTATGTTGCTCAAGCTCATATTCAATGAATGCATCTATCATGGACCGATACACTTTCTCAATAATCACTTCGGGTAACCCTGCGGCAGCCGCCTTTTCGCGAACCCGATCAATAACCTGCTGCACGCGCGCGGGAGCACGAACGGCGGAGTGGTCAGTTTTGAATGCGGCAGCGGCTTTAACGCACTCAGCACGTTGAGCAATCAGGCTAACCAGTTCGCTATCAATCGAATCGATCTGGCTTCTGACATCGGCAAGGGTGGAAAACGTCATCACTTTGAACCTTTAAACTAGTACAATGGCTCAGAATAATATCTCAAATTTCGCCAGATTCCAGCCCTGCGTTTATTCAGAAAGCGCTGGCACGCATAGCCGCATAGAGGGAGCAGAGTTCCTGCAGGCTTTTGGTTCCCATGCGCTTCATCAGCCGGGTACGCTGGACGCTGACCGTGGACGGGCTGACCCCGCGGATACGGGCAATATCATCCAGAGAATGGCCGCGTAAACTGAGCCTCATGATCTGTTGCTCGGCATGGGTAAAATTAAACGTATCGGGCAGATAAGCAACGCTCTGGTTCTGGGCCGATAACAGGCCCATCACTTTTAACGCCTGACGCAGCTCTTCGACCGTCAACCTCTCTGACAAACAGAGCTTTAACAGGCCCGGAAACAGCCGGTTGATGGTCTCAAAATGGCGCTCAGAGGTGATGAAGATGGCGTAGTGCTCCGGCGGATGGCGAAAGAACAAAGCATATATCTCCTGGATATCCATCCCGCAGGTGACATACACGCAGTTGCTTAACCCGGCATCCGCGCCATCGCTCAGCTCCTGCACTATATTCTCAACGCAAGAAATAAATACACGATCCTTTCCATGAATAGTCATCTTGAAGTCCCGAGGTTACCGTCTTTTATTATCCTTCCATATGGATACTTTTCGGAGAGTGTTATGTCGTCAGTCTGGCAGATCAATACCGCCCTCTTTTCCGTTTAGCTTTCGTTTAGCTTTCGTTTAGCTTAAAGGGATTGGCAGTACTGGCTTCGGTTTAACCATTGAAACCATCGAAGCATTTTTAAGTTTTAACAAATTGAGCGCTTAAAAATATAGGAATAAGATTACCGACAATTCAAAAAAAATCCTTATATTCGCAAATAAAAATACAAAATAAACCCAAAGAAACCACTTAATCCATTGATTTAAAAGAATAATAAATCATTAGGATTATCTTTATGAATGACATAAAAAATATTTACCCTCTATTTTTAATATTCAGATCTCGATCTCAAAACATCATTTCATTTTGTGTAAAAGTTATTTTCAATAAAATCACAAACAGCGCAAATTCGTCATCGCCAGGGAATAAAGAATAATGTGTGGTGAATCCCCCTAAGCGGCGGGGTCATGCTGAATTGAGGAATACCCTCATCGACGTTTCGTTTTTATAGACGAATCAGGAAGTCAGCGCCTGATTCACCGGGAGGCACCCGGCACCACACTACCATCTAATAATTTCATTTGTATCGTTCTGCCTGCTTTACGGCAGGTAATTTCTTGTACCTTTGGAAAATAAAAAAAGTAGAGGCACCCTATGTTTCGTTCCTTATTATTAGTCACGATCCCTTTTATCAGTATTGCTGCCCACGCGGTGACATTTGATTATCGTCATGAAACCAATGACAAAGCCGGCAATAATCATAAAGACAGACTGCTGATGTCTCACCGTTTTGCCAATGGCTTTGGCCTGTCGCTGGAAGGGAAATGGAAAGGTTCGCAGGATAAAAATAAAGCCTATGATGAAACCGTGAGTAACGGCACCGAAGTGGTGGCGAGCTATGTGCATAAAATAAATAAAACCTTCCAGATTGAGCCCGGCTTCTCTCTGGATACCAGTTCGTCCTCAAACAACTATCGTCCCTACCTGCGCGGTAAAGCGAATCTGACCGACGATGTCAGCGCCTCATTGCGCTACCGACCTTACTACAAGCGCAATTCAGGCAATATCGGCACGTCTAAAGACACCTCGGAGAACGGCTATAATCTGACCAGCGTTCTTTCCTGGAAATTCCTTAAAGATTATCAGCTCGATTATGAACTGGACTATAAAAAAGCCAACTCCGCGGGGGTTATTTTAGCGGATAACGAAAGCTACGACTGGACCCATGATTTTAAGCTAACCTATAAATTTGATAAAAACTGGTCTCCTTATATGGCCATCGGCAACGTTTCCGGCAGTAAAACCACCGATGAACGCCAAACGCGTTATCGCGTTGGTGTGAAATACTCCTTCTGATAACTTCCTGTCAGCCAGATAATAAATAAGGGTTTTATTAAACCCTTATTTTCATTAAGAGGATAATAATGAAGATTGCAAAAATCACCCTGGCATTGGGCGCTCTGAGTCTCTTCTCACTGAGTGCTGGCGCCCAGGAGAACGCGCGCCTGAGCAGCGTAAAGCAGTTCGCTGACGTCGTGCTGGATAAAGCGGGAGATCGGTACGGCCATCACTCTCCTCTGCTGGCCAATGGCGTGGATCCTCGCACCGGCAAGCAAATGGAATGGGTCTTTCCGGACGGTAAAGTGACCGTACTGTCGAACTTCTCGGCCCAGCAAAACTTGATGCGGGTGCTGGTAGGGTTAAGCAACCTGACCGGCGAAGCAAAGTATAAGCAGCGGGTCGCGGAGAATATTCGCTACTACTTTGACCACTATCAGGACGCCAGCGGGCTACTGCTGTGGGGAGGCCATCGCTTTGTTGATTTGAAAACGCTGCAGCCTCAAGGCCCGAGCGAAAAGGAGATGGTCCATGAACTTAAGAACGCGTATCCCTATTACGACATGATGTTTGCCGTCGATGACAAGGCCACCGCGCGCTTTATCAAGGCTTTCTGGAACGCTCATGTTTACGACTGGAAAACGCTGGAAACCAGCCGTCACGGGGAGTACGGCAAGCCGATGGGCGCTCTCTGGCAAAGTGATTTTGTCCAACAGCCGCCCTTTTTCGCCACCAAGGGCCTGAGCTTTCTCAATGCCGGCAACGACCTTATCTACTCCGCATCGCTGCTCTATCAATACGATGGTGACGCTGGCGCGCTGACGTGGGCGAAGCGTCTGGCCGAACAGTACGTTCTGCCGCGAGATAAGAAGACCGGGCTGGGCGTCTACCAGTTTACCCAACCGCTAAAACGCGCCGACACCACAGATGACAGCGACACGCATTCGAAATACGGCGACCGCGCGCAGCGTCAGTTTGGCCCCGAACTGGGCCCGGACGCGCTGGAGGGCAATATGCTGCTGAAGGGCCGGACCAGCACGCTCTACTCAGAAAATGCGCTGATGCAGCTTGCCCTGGCAAAATCGCTCGGCAAAAACGGTGACGATCTCAAAAAATGGACCCTTGATGGCCTCAAAGCCTTCGCGACCTACGCTTACGATGAGCAGAACAATACCTTCCGCCCGATGCTGGCCAACGGCACGGATCTCTCCGGCTATGCGTTAAAACGCGATGGCTATTATGGGAAAAAAGGCACGGTGCTCAAAGCCTATCCGGCGGGAAATGAATTTCTTCTCTCCTACGCCCGCGCCTGGACGCTTGAACCGGATCGTGCCATCTGGAAAGTCGCCCGCGGCATCGCGAAAGGCCAGGGTTTAGGCGATATCGGTGAACCCGGCGGCGCAAACCGCAGGCTGAATAGCCAAACGGAGAATCATCAGCCGTATGCGATTTTCGCGCTTATCGACCTGTGGCAGGCCACCGGGCAGCAGGACTATTTGACGCTGGCGGATCGCATCGGCGCAAACATCATCAACAAGCAGCGCCTCAACGGCTTTTTTGTCGATGATCCTGAGGCCGAATATGCCAGTATCGATAGTATTGCCCCCTATGCGCTTCTCGCCCTGGAAGCCGCCTTCCGCAACACGCCGGACGCGGTGGCGCCGTTCCTGAACGGCGCGGGATTCACCGAGGGTGCTTATCGGCTGGCTGACGGGACGGTTCGCTACTCCACCCGAGATGACGAGCTGTTCAGGCTCAGACCCGGCGAACAGCTTAAACCGAACGGCAAAAGATAAAACAGCCCCCACCGTGGTGGGGGTTGCGCTATGCCCGGTTTACCAGAAGCGAAACGATAGCCGCTACTTCCCGGCATCCAACGCCGACACCGCGCGCGAATAGGCCGCTATCGCCAGCGCCACATCGTCGGCGGTGACCGACTCGGCGGGATGATGACTGATGCCGCCTTTGCAGCGCACAAATAGCATCGCTGACGGCCAGCGTTCGGCCATGGCGATGGCATCATGCCCGGCGCCGCTCGGCAGCGTCAACGAACGCCCCTGCACCGCCTGCACCGCCTCGCTCAGTACCTGCTGCAATCCGCTATCGCAGGCGGTGGCGGCAATACGGTAAAACTCTTCGGCGCTGAACCGCAGCTGGCGACGAGAAGCAATGGCCTGCGCCTCATTCAGCAGCGTATCCAGTAGCGCATCCAGCGGCTGGTCGTGCGGCCCGCGAATATCCAGGGTCAGCGTAACGTCGCCGGGTATCACGTTAACCGCGCCGGGCGCGCAGCGCAGCGTACCCACCGTGGCGACCCGGTTTCCGCCCTGCTCGCGGGTCAGGGTCTCTACCCGCACCATCCACTCGGCGGCGGCGACCAGCGCATCTTTGCGATGACTCATCGGCACGGTCCCGGCGTGTCCCGCCTCGCCGGTAAAGCGGCAGTTCAGGCGACGCGCGCCGTTGATCGCCTCGACCACCCCCAGCGCCAGCCCTTCCTGCTCGAGGCACGGCCCCTGCTCGATATGCAGTTCCAGGTAGGCGGCAATCTCCTCCGGGCGGCGGGCGGCAAGATGAATGCGCGCCGGATCCAGCCCCGCCAGCACCATCGCCTGCGCCACGCTGACGCCGTCGGCATCGGTCTGCGCCAGCCAGCTCTCGGGCCAGGTACCGGTTATCCCGCGGCTGCCGAGCAGCGTAATACCAAAGCGCGTCCCCTCTTCATCGCAAAAGCCGACAATCTCGATGGCCTGTTTCAGCCGCCGCCCCTGTTGATGCAGACCGTGCACCACTTCGATCGCCGTGAGTACGCCGAGCATCCCGTCGTAGCGCCCGGCGTTGCGCACCGTATCAAGGTGCGACCCGAGCAGGATGGCGGGCGCTCCCTCCTGCTCTCCCTCGTAGCGGCCGCAAATATTGCCGACGCTGTCCTGCCAGACGGTCATTCCGGCCTGGGTCATCCACCGCGCCGCCCGCTGGTTGGCCTCGAGATGCTGTGGGGAGAGATAAACCCGGGTCAGGGCATCCGGCGTTTCGCTGATCGCGGCCAGCTCATCGGCGCGGGCCATCACCCGCGCCGCGGCCTGCTGCATTTCCGCCTGCTGGCGTTGTGCTGGACTCATTGGGCGCTCTCGCTGCGATAGTGATCCCACGCGGCCTGCATCGCCGCGCCCTGAGTGGTGGGGAATTTGAGATAGTTCAGCACCGACTCCAGCGCGCTGAGCGTGGTCATCACGCAGTCTTTACGCGCGTTGTAGCCCATGGTGCCGATCCGCCACACTTTGCCGTGCAGCGGGCCGAACGAGGTACCGATTTCAATACCGAAATCTTCCAGCATCAGCTTGCGCGCCTGGTCGCCGTTGATACCCTGCGGGATAACGACGCCAAGCACGTTGTTCATCTTATGTTTCAGGTCGCCGAAGGTCTCCAGCCCCATCGCCTGAATGCCTTTGACCAGCGCGTCGCCGTGCAGCTTATGGCGGGCAATGCCGTTATCCAGCCCCTCCTGGAGGATCAGCCGTGCGCATTCGCGGGCGCCGAACAGCGCGGTGGTGGCCTCGGTATGATGGTTAAGGCGCTCCGGCCCCCAGTAGTCCATCACCATGCCGAGATCGAAATAGTTGGAGTAGATCATCTCCTCGTCGCCGTCGCGGTGGGCATCGGTGCGAATCCCCTCTTCCACGCATTTGCGGCGGCGAATCGCCTCTTCCATGCGCGCGCTGAGGGTAATCGGCGAGGTGCCGGACGGGCCGCCGAGGCACTTCTGCATCCCGGCCGAGACCGCATCCAGCCCCCAGGCGTCGGTTTCCAGCGGGTTGCCGCCCAGCGAAGCGGTGGCGTCGGTGTAAAACAGTACGTCATAGCGGCGGCAGATATCCCCCAGCTCCGCCAGCGGCTGCAGCATCGTGGTGGAGGTGTCGCCCTGCACCGTCAGCAGCAGGCGCGGACGAATACGTTTGATGGCATCCTCCACCTGGTCCGGGGTAAACACCTCACCCCAGGGTACTTCAATGGTGTGCACTTCCGCCCGGCAGCGGCGGGCGATTTCGCACAGCAGATGGCCGAAGCGGCCAAACACCGGCACCAGCACCTTGTCCCCCGGCCGAATAGCCGAAACCAGGATCGCCTCAATCCCGGCCCTTGAGGTTCCGTCCACCAGCATCGTCCAGCGGTTTTCGGTACGAAATACGCCGCGGTACAGCGCCATCACTTCGTTCATATAGTGGGTCATCGCCGGGTCGTACTGGCCGATCAGCTGGCTCGACATGGCGCGCAGCACGCGCGGGTCGGCGTTAATCGGGCCGGGCCCCATCAGCAGGCGCGACGGCGGGTTGAGTTGCGGAAACTGAGTGATATCCATCTTTAAGTCCTTATTGATTGAGGCCGCGCACGGAGGAAATAAACTGCTTCAGTTCGCTGGTCTGCGGGTTGGCGAACAGCGTTTTGCTGTCGCCCTGCTCCCAGACGCGTCCCTGATGCATAAACACGACGCGGTCGCCCACTTCGCGGGCAAAATTCATTTCATGGGTCACGAGAATCAGCGTCATGCCCTCCGCCGCCAGCTGCTCCAGCACCTTAAGCACTTCGCCAACCAGCTCCGGATCCAGCGCCGAGGTGATCTCGTCACAGAGTAAAACTTTTGGCGACATCGCCAGCGCGCGGGCAATCGCCACGCGCTGCTGCTGGCCGCCGGAGAGACTCGACGGGTAGTAATCGAGCCGGTCGCCCAATCCGACCTTTTCCAGCATCCGCTGGGCCAGTTCACGGCACTCGGCGGCGCTCTTCTTCAGCACCCGACGCGGCGCCAGCATCACGTTTTCCAGCGCCGTCATATGCGGAAACAGGTTAAAACTCTGGAACACCATGCCGATAGAGCGGCTGATCTCCCGCGCCTGCGAGTCGCGGTCGGTAATGGTCATCCCGCCGAGCTTAATGCTGCCTTCCTGATAGCCTTCCAGGCCGTTGATACAGCGCAGCAGCGTGCTTTTGCCCGACCCGCTGCGGCCGATAATCGAGATCACTTCGCCCATATCGATATCCAGATCGACGCCCTTGAGCACGTGGTTATCGCCGTAGTACTTCTGCATCTGATTAATGGTGATGAGAGGCATTGAATTTGTTCTCCAGATGACGGCTGTAGCGGGACAGCGGGTAACACAGAATGAAATAGCCCAGCGCCACCAGCGCAAAGACTTTAAACGGCTGATACGTCACGTTGGTCAGCATTGTTCCCGCTTTGGTCAGCTCGACGAAGCCGATAATCGACGCCAGCGCGGTACCCTTGATCACCTGCACGGCAAACCCCACCGTCGGGGCGATGGCGATCCGCAGCGCCTGCGGGGCGACGACCCGATACAGCGTCTGGCCAAAGCTCAGCCCCAGACAGCGCGAGGCTTCCCACTGCCCTTTTGGCAGGGCGCGGATGCTGCCAAACCAGATATCGAGCAAAAAGGCGCTGGTATACAGCGTCAGCGCCAGCGACGCCGCGGTCCACGCCGAAACGTCGATGCCGAACAGCGCCACGCCGAAAAAGGCGAGAAACAGCTGCATCAGCAGCGGCGTCCCCTGAAACAGTTCGACATAGCCGCGGATCAGGCGTTTTACCTGACGCCCGCCGGTCATGCGCAGCAGCAGGAGCGGCAGCGTGACCAGCGCGCCGCCGAGAAACGCCACCAGCGACAGCAGCACCGTCCAGCGCCCGGCCAGCAGCAGATTGCGGACAATGTCCCAATCGGTAAAGGTGGTCATCATGCCTGCACCCCCAGCCATTTACGTCCCGCCGCCATCAGCAGCTGACGCATCGTTATCGACAGCGCTAAATAAATCCCCGTCGTCACCAGATAGACCTCAAAACTGAGGAAGGTGCGCGACTGAATCAGGTTAGCGGCAAAGGTCAGCTCTTCATAAGAGACCTGCGACACCACCGACGAACCGAGCATGACGATGATGCACTGGCTCACCAGCGCCGGATAAATGCGCTGCAGCGCGGGCGGCAGAATGACCTGAATAAAGGTCTGCGTCCGGGTCAGCCCCAGTACGCGCCCCGCTTCCCACTGACCTTTCGGCGTCACCTGAATCCCGGCGCGTACGATCTCGGTACTGTAGGCCCCAAGATTGACCACCATCGCCAGCAGCGCGGCCTCGCCCGCCGTCATCTTCAGCCCCAGGTTCGGTAAGCCGAAGACGATAAAAAACAGCTGTACCACAAACGGCGTGTTGCGAATCAGTTCGACATACCCGCCCCAAATCCGGCTGAACCACGTGGGACGCCCGCTGCGGATGGCGGCGCCGAAGATGCCAATCGTCAGGCCACCTATCGTCGCCAGCACCGTCAGCTGAATGGTCACCCACAGCCCCGCCAGCAGCTCCGGCCAGTGCGGCCAGAGCGCAGAAAAATGAAGTTGCTCCGTCATGCCCGGACCTTACGCGCCGAGGCTGGCAGGCAGCGGCGCTTTCAGCCACTTCTCAGACAAACCGTTCAGGGTGCCGTCTTTTACGCCCTGCTCAATCAGCGCATCCACTTTCGCCTTCAGGGCCGGTTGATTCTTTTTCAGGCCGATAAAGCACGGCGAATCCTTCAGCATAAAGCTCGGCACCGGGGCCTTGTCAGCGTTCTGCCGGGAGATGGCCGCCACCACCAGGTTGCCGGTGGCCACATACTGCACCTGGCCAGATAAATAGGCCGACAGCGTGGTGTTGTTATCTTCGTAGCGCTTAATCTGCGCCTCTTTCGGCGCCACGCTGGTCAGCACCATATCTTCCACCGCGCCGCGGGTCACGCCCACGCTTTTACCGCTCAGCGCCGCCGGGTCTTTCAGCTCCGCGCCTTTCGGGCCAAATACGCCGAGGAAGAACGGCGCATAGGCGCGGCTAAAGTCGATCACCTTTTCGCGCTCGGCGTTTTTACCGAGGCTGGAAATCACCAGGTCCACCTTATCGGTTTGCAGATAAGGCACGCGGTTGGCGCTGGTCACCGGCACCAGCTGCAGCTTGAGCTTCATCTCTTTGGCGAGATAGCGCGCCATATCGATGTCGTAGCCCTGCGGCTGAAGGTCGGTACCCACCGAGCCAAACGGCGGGAAATCCTGCGGCACCGCAATGCGGATCGTGCCGCGCTTTTCAATATCCTGGAGCTGGTCAGCTTTCGCCGCCGGGAGGTTGGTTAACAGACAAGCGGCCCCGGCCAGTGCGATCAACAGTTTCTTCATGATGTTTACCCGTTACGTTAGCATGAAACAAAAGATTCTTTGAAGTCACTTTTGCAACTAATGTGCCAGATAAAGCGCCGCGCATCGGGTTAGCCCGCCGCTTGGCTAAGCGAACGTAAAACAAGGGAAATTGAGGAATTAAGAGGGAACGACCGCGCGTTCCCCCATTATTTTATCGCACCAAAACCATGCAAAGCACCACGCTGGCGCCCCATTATCGTTGTTCCAGCTCGTCCAGCTGCTGATAAAGGGTGGCGATGTCGTGAATGCGCGGGCGGCCTTTATCGAGAATTTCGTGCAGAAAGGCGTTCGACAGCAGATTGATCAGGCTATTGACCGAGGCGTAGCTGTCGTAGGCCGATACGCTATCCAGCGGTGCGCAGAGCCGCCAGCGCGCCAGCGGAAACAGGCCGTGGGCCTGCGGCTCGCACATCAGCAGCGCCGGAATGCCGCTGCTCTGCAGCTGCAGCAGCAGCGGGCGAATAATTCGCGGGCGGCGGCGGAACGCCATCACCACCACCAGATCGTCGGCGCTGAGATCCACCAGTTCCTCGCTCAGGCTTTGTCCGGGCTGCGGCAGCACCAGTACCTGCCCGCGCGCCTGCAGTAGCTGCTGACGCAGATGCAGCGCCGCAGGATAAGCATTACGCATGCCGACAATCACAATACGCCGGGCGGCGACCAGCGCCTGAATCGCCTCGGCGAACTGCTGAACATCCAGCGCGTTAACCCATTGTGTCAGGTTGGCCATCTCTTGTTTATAGTGGCGCGCCAGCAGAGTATTGCCCTGTACCGCATCGCGATTATCGGTCAGCGGCATTCCGCTCTGGCGCAGGGTGCGCAGCTCATCGCGCATATCTTTATATTTTTCATAGCCCAGGCGCTTGAACAGCCGGCTGACCGTGGCTTTCGATACGCCGCTCAGCTGCGCCAGCTCGGCGCTGTTGTAGCTAATCAGGTCATCAAAATGATCGAAAATAAAATCCGCCACCCGCTGCTCCTGGGGTGATAATGACGGGTACTGCTCTTTCAGTCGTTCATCAAGCTGTTGCATAAGACCTCTGTAACTTTCGTTTCACCGCACTATACCGCTAACGCCTTTCATAATGCATGCCAGTTCGGCAAAAAACGCGCATCGTCGGCAACGATTGAAACTTTACGTTCAGACATGGAACAGCTTTTGCAACCCTCTGCGGACATTTCGCTTAATTGAGGACACCCCATGCAAAGTCATGTTGCCGCCCGCGGGATGGCGGTTGCGCCCCATCATCTGGCCAGCCAGAGCGCGCTGGCGATTCTGCGCGAAGGCGGAAGCGCCATAGAAGCGATGGTCGCCGCCGCTGCGACCATCGCCGTGGTTTACCCGCATATGAACGGCCTCGGCGGCGATGGCTTCTGGCTTATCGTGCCCCCCGAGGGCGATCCCATCGCCATTGACGCCAGCGGCGCGGCGGGGTCGCTGGCGACGCCGCAGGCCTACGCCGGCCTCGCGCAGATCCCCCACCGCGGACCGCAGGCGGCCCTGACCGTGGCGGGCACCGTCAGCGGCTGGGACGAAGCGCTTAAGGTTTCGCGGGAGTTAACCGGGAAATCGCTGCCGCTGACGCGTCTGCTGGAAGATGCCATCGGCTACGCCGCCGGCGGTATCCCGGTGACCGCCTCGCAGGCCAGCGCGACCGCCGATAAATTCAGCGAACTGCGCGACCAGCCCGGCTTCGCCGAAACCTTTCTGGTGGACGGCCAGCCGCCGAAGGCCGGGAGCCGCTTTTTGCAGCCGGCGCTGGCGAACACCCTGCGCCGATTAACCGAAGACGGTTTAGACAGCTTCTATCGCGGGCCGCTGGCGGAGCAGCTGGCCCGCGGTATGGAAAAGTACGGGCTGCCCGTCACCCTTAGCGACCTGCAGCAGCATCGCGCTCGCCGCCCCCAGCCGCTCAGGCTGGCGCACCGGCACGGCGAACTGTGGAACCTCGCGCCGCCGACCCAGGGGCTGGTTTCGCTGGCGATCCTCGGCATCACCGACAGGCTGGCGATGGCCGATGCCGACGATGCGATGACCGTCCACCGAATTGTGGAGGCGACCAAGCTGGCCTTCGGCCTGCGCGACGCGCATATCACCGATCCCCGCCACCTTGATGTCGATATCCAGAGCCTGCTGACGCCGGCGGCGCTGCAGCCGCTGGCGGAGAATATCGACGACCAGCGGGCGGCCCCGTGGGGCGCGGGCAAAGGCCCGGGCGACACCGTGTGGATGGGGGTTATCGATAAAAGCGGGCTGGCGGTTTCCTTTATCCAAAGCCTGTACCACGAGTTCGGCAGCGGCGTGGTGCTGCCGGAAAGCGGCATTGTCTGGCAGAACCGCGGGGCATCGTTCAGCCTCGACCCGCGCCACCTGCTGGCGCTGGCGCCCGGCAAGCAGCCGTTTCACACCCTCAACCCCGCCGCCGCAAGGCTGAACGATGGCCGGGTGATGGTGTACGGATCCATGGGCGGCGACGGCCAGCCGCAAACTCAGGCCGCTATTTTCACCCGCTACGTCATGCAAAACGTGCCGCTACAGGAGAGCATCACCCGGCCGCGCTGGCTGCTGGGGCGCACCTGGGGGCAGACTTCCGACTCGCTCAAGCTGGAGGGCCGCTTCAGCGCCGAAAGCGTTGCCCGCCTGCGTCAGCTGGGGCACGACGTTGACGTGCTGGCCGATTTTAGCGAAGCCATGGGCCACGCCGGGGCGATTGTACGCCATCCCAACGGCCTGTTTGAGGGGGCCAGCGATCCGCGCAGCAACGGCTCCGCCGCCGGCTATTAGGAGCTGATGATGAACACACCGCACAACGAATGGGACGCTTACCTCACACAAATGGAACAGCTGCTGGCGCTGGAGCTGGACGATGCGCGGCGCGCAGAGCTCAGGGTGCAGTTTAGCCGCATCGCCGCCATGGCCGGGCCGCTGCTGGCCTTTCCCCTCGACGATCGCGTCGAAATCGCCGGAGTCTATAAAGCATGAAGCTACCTGAAATGACGATTCACGAAATCCAGCGCGCGCTGGCCGCCGGCGAGCTCAGCGCCAAAGAGATCGCCCGCCACACCCTGGAGAACATCGCCCGCGTTAACCCGCAGATCAACGCCTGGACCCACGTCAGCGAAAAGCGCATGCTCGCTGAGGCAGAGAATATCGATACCCTGCGGCGGGAAAAAAAGCCCCTGCCCGCGCTGGCAGGCGTTCCCTACGCGGTGAAAAATCTGTTCGATGTCGCCGGCCATACCACCCTTGCCGGGGCGCAGCTGCTGAGCGATCGCCCCGCCGCCGCCGCCGACAGCTGGGCGGTGCGCCAGCTACATAGCGCGGGCGCGCTGCTCTCCGGGATGCTGAATATGGATGCCTACGCCTACGGTTTTACCACCGAGAACAGCCACTACGGGGCGACGCGTAACCCGCACGATCTTTCGCGGATCGCAGGCGGCTCCTCGGGCGGGTCGGCGGCGGCGGTGGCCGCCGGGCTGGTGAATTTCTCGCTGGGCAGCGATACCAACGGCTCCATTCGCGTCCCGGCCTCGCTGTGCGGGATCTTCGGCCTCAAGCCGACCTTTGGCCGGTTATCGCGCTCCGGCAGCCATCCTTTCGTCGCCAGCCTCGACCATATCGGTCCGTTTGCCCGCTGCGTCAGCGACCTTTCCGCGGTTTACGATGCGCTGCAGGGTCGCGATCCGGGCGATGGTTTTCAGGCCGACAAGGCCAGCGAGCGCACGGCGAATCTGCTGTCGCGCGGGCTCGAAGGCCTGCGCTGCGCCACCCTCGGCGGTTATTTTACGACATGGTGCGATAACGACGCCCGTGCGGCCGTCGCTCGCGTCGCCGGGGCGCTGGCGGCGCATGAGGCTGTGATTTTCCCGGAGGCGGAGCTGGCCCGCTCGGCGGCGTTTATTATCAGCGCCGCCGAGGGCGGAAATCAGTACCTGCCCGCGCTGCGTAGCCAGCCCGAACGTTTTGAGCCGAACTCCCGCGAGCGCCTGCTGGCGGGCGCGATGATCCCGTCGGCCTGGTATCTTCAGGCCCAGCGCTTCCGCCGCCACGCGCAGCAGGCGTTTAAAGCCCTGTTCGCCCATGCGGATGTGCTGATCGCCCCGGCCACGCCGAGCAGCGCGACGCTCATCGGCGCGCAGACCATGGAGATTAACGGCCAGCCGCTGCCGATTCGCGCCAGCATGGGGATGCTGACCCAGCCCATCTCCTTCCTTGGCCTGCCGGTGGTCACCGTGCCGCTGCGTACGGCGAACGGTCAGCCGATTGGCCTGCAGCTGATTGCCGCGCCTTTTAATGAACAAGCCTGTCTGCGCGCGGCGCGGGCGCTGGAGGAAATGGGCATTACCGACGCCCGCCCGGTGGAGATAGCAGCATGATGACGCAAGAGCAGATTAATCGCCCGTTGGTTCTCGCCGAGGTGACGGCGGCGTTTTACCGCTATGAGGAAGCGCTGGTGAGCAACGATATCGCGGTGCTGGATGAGCTGTTCTGGCACGATAAGCGCACGGTGCGGCTGGGGGCCGGGGAAAATCTCTACGGTATCGACGAAATCCGCGCCTTTCGCGCCGCCCGCCCGGCCGCCGGCCTGCAGCGCGCGCTGCGGCACACCACCATCACCACCTTCGGCGAGGATTACGCGGTGTGCAGCACCGAATTCACCCGCCAGGGCAGCGAACGCATTGGCCGACAGCAGCAAACCTGGGTGCGCTTCCCCTGCGGCTGGCGCATCGTCGCCGCCCAGGTGAGTTTGATGAGTTAAGCCTCGCGCCTTTCCCGGTATCCCCCGGGTTGCGCTGCGCTTACCCGGGCTACGGATCCGCAGAGGGTGATGAACCCGTAGCCCGGGCGGGCGCCCGGCGCCGCCCCCGGGGACATAGCGCAGGATGGCGTCATTTCCCGGAGGCGATGCTGCGCATCTGTCCGGGCTACCGGATTGCGGCCGTTTGCAGAGCTGTAGCCCGGGTAAGCCGCTTGCGGCGCGACCCGGGGAACGCCTTTACCCCCGGAACGGATGAACGTCGCGCCAGTGGTCGGCAATCTGCTGACGAGTGCAGACCCAAACCTGGTCGTGCTGCTGCACATAATCAAGGAAACGCTGCAGCGCGCGGAAGCGGCCCGGGCGCCCCAGCAGGCGGCAGTGCATCCCGATGGACATCATCTTCGGCGCGCTGGCCCCCTCGGCGTACAGCACATCGAAGCTGTCTTTCAAATAGGTGTAAAACTGCTCGGCGGTATTGAACCCCTGGGCGGTGGCAAAGCGCATATCGTTGGCGTCGAGGGTATAAGGTACGATCAGGTGCGGCTTACGCGTCCCGTCGCCGCAGGCCACCTCGCTCCAGAACGGCAGATCGTCGCCATAATAGTCGCTGTCGTAATCAAAACCGCCGTGCTCCACCACCAACTGGCGGGTATGGGGACTATCGCGCCCGGTATACCAGCCGGTGGGCGGTTTGCCAAACAGATCGGTTAACACCTGCACGGCTTTATGAAGATGCTCCCGCTCCTGCTCGATAGGCATATTCTGGTAGTGGATCCAGCGCCAGCCGTGGCTGGCCACGTCATAGTTCGCCGACTTAATCGCCTCGACCACCTCGGGATGACGCGCCAGCGCCATGGCGACGCCAAACACGGTCAGCGGCAGTCCCCGCTGGCTGAACTCATTATGGATGCGCCAGAAACCGGCGCGGCTGCCGTACTCATACAGCGAATCCATCGACATATGCCGGTCAGGATAGCTGGCGGCGCCGATAATATCGGACAGAAACTGCTCAGAACCGGCATCGCCGTGCAGCACGTGGTTTTCCGAGCCCTCTTCGTAGTTCAGAACAAACTGCACGGCGATGCGCGCATTGTTCGGCCACCGCGCGTGCGGCGGCTGTCCGCCGTAGCCGCGCAGATCGCGCGGGTAATCGTCTGCCAAAAATGCCATCTGCTACCTCTTCATATTAAAAGGGATTTAATGCCTGAAATTTGCCGCTCAACGCCTTGGCTTCCGGAAACCCTAAATCGCCCTGCTTGCTGGTCGACAGGCCTAACGCCACCAGCGACTCAACCATTTTGACCGCCGCGCTGACGCCATCGATCACCGGCACGCGCAGTTCGCGGGTCAGCTCCTGGGCCAGCGTCGCCATCCCGCCGCAGCCCAGCACGATAGCCCCGCAGCCGTCCTCTTTTAGCGCCTGGATACAGCGCGCTCGTACTTTCTCCTGCGCCAGACCGCTGCCGTCCTCCAGCGCCAGCACCGGTAAATCAATGGCGTGCAGGGCGGCGCAGTGGTCATGAAAACCATACTGGTGCAGCAGATGACGGGCGATGATCAGGGTGCGCGGCAGCGTGGTCACGATGGAAAAACGGGTGGCCACCAGCGTCGCCATATGCATCGCCGCTTCGGCAATCCCCACCACCGGCCCCTGCGCCAGCTCGCGCGCCGCCAGCAGCCCGGGGTCGCCAAAACAGGCGATCACGTGCCCGTCTACCCCCTGTTGACGACCGGCTTTGATCTGCTCCAGCACGCCCACGGCGGCGATGGCTTCATCAAAGTGGCCCTCTATCGACGGCACGCCCTCGCGTGGGCAGACCGCCAGAATCTCGGTTCCCGGCGCGGCAGCCGCCCGCGCGGCGGCACCGATGGTTTCCGTCATAGCCAGGCTGGTGTTGGGGTTGATGACTTGTATACAAACAGCGGCCATTACGGCTCCTTATAGCCGGCAAACAGCCGGGCAAAATCGGGCAGAGTCACGCCAGAGCGCTCAAAACAGAGGCTGGCGACAATATGTTCAAAATGGTGGCTTAAGGCGTCGCTCAGGGGCTGGAGCGCCTTGTCGCGCAGCAGCTGGACAAGCTGTTCGTGATCGTCGCAGCGGCAGCCCTGACGCCACGGCGATCCCCACGCCGCGATAACCAAGGATGAACGCTGGCTCAGGCGGGTCACCATCTCGGTGAGCACCTGATTGCCGGAGATCGCCTGCAGCTGAATATGAAACTCGGCCGAATAGCGGATCGCCGCCGGGCCGTCATAGCGTTCATGCGCCTGCTGCTCCTGACGGATAATGGCCTCCAGCGCCGCCAGGTGCGGCGGCTGGCAGCGGGTCAGCACATCCGGCAGGTTGGCCACCTCCAGCAGCGCGCGGGTACGAAAGATCGCCTGCGCCTCTTCGACCGTTGGGCTGGCGACCTGTGCACCACGTTTGGGCGTCAGGGCGACCATTTGCACAGTCGCGAGTCGTTGCAGCACTTTTCTGATCCCGGTGCGGCTTACGCCAAACACCTCCGCCAGCGCCTCCTCCGGCAGTTTGCTCCCCGGCGGCAGCTGATGCTCGACGATCGCGGTCATCAGCGCCTGATAGATGGATTCGTCTTTATCCTGCAGCTCTGGCGCGGCCTGCAGACGATGTTGGTTGCTCATTAACCACTCCGACTTTCACTTTTTGATATCGAATCGTATACATAAAATTTAATTCTTGCATACAAAATTAACTGTTTTGGCCTGATTCCTGCAACAGCCTCGGCAATCCATTTAAACGGGTGTTCATTTACAGGAGCAGGTTTCATGCCAAATCAACAAAATACGCATCAGGTTAAGGCCGCTGATCCCCACGCTGGATACAGCCCACGGCTTTGCAATGAGGATCTGGCGCCGACGCGCGACCAGAACTGGAGCTGGTACAACATCTTTTCTTTCTGGATGTCGGACGTGCACAGCATGGGAGGCTACGTGGTGGCGGCGAGCTTCTTTACCCTTGGTCTTGCGAGCTGGCAGGTGCTGCTGTGCCTGCTGGTGGGGATTTGCATCGTTCAGCTGTGCGCCAACCTGGTGGCGAAGCCCAGCCAGATGGCGGGGGTGCCCTACGCGGTCATTTGTCGTCAGGCGTTTGGCGTCTTTGGGGCCAATATTCCGGCGGTGATCCGCGGGCTTATCGCCTTCGCGTGGTACGGCATTCAGACCTATCTCGCCGCCAACGCGCTGATGCTGGTGCTGCTGAAGTTCTGGCCCTCGCTGTCGACGCTCACCGCTTCCAGCTTCCTTGGCCTGTCGCATCTGGGCTGGCTCTGCTTCGCCACCATGTGGCTGCTGCAGGCGATGGTGTTCTGGCACGGGATGAACGCCATCAAGCGCTTTATCGATATCGCCGGCCCGGCGGTCTACGTGGTAATGCTGGCGCTGGCGGGATGGATTGTATACAAGACCGGTTTTGACGGGATCTCCTTTACCCTCGCCAGCAAATCGCTGAGCGCCGGGGAGCAGACCTGGCAGATGATCACCGCCACCGCGCTGGTGGTCTCCTACTTCTCCGGCCCGCTGCTCAACTTTGGCGATTTCTCGCGCTACGGCAAAAGCATGGGTGAGATCCGCCGCGGCAACCGCTGGGGCCTGCCGTTTAACTTCCTGCTGTTCTCCATCGTGACCGTGGTGATTGTCTCCGGCACGCAGTCGCTGTTTGGCCGCATGATCACCGACCCGATTGAGACCGTGAGCCGCGTGGGCAACGACCTGGCGGTCGCCATTGGCCTGCTGACCATGATCACCGCCACCATCGGGATTAATATCGTGGCCAACTTTGTCTCCCCGGCGTTCGATTTCTCTAACTGCTCGCCGCAGAAAATCAGCTTCCGCACCGGCGGGATGATTGCCGCCGTGGGATCGATTTTGCTGACGCCGTGGAACCTGTTTAACTCGCCGGAGCTGATCCACTACACCCTCGACGTGCTGGGGGCGTTTATCGGCCCGCTGTTCGGTATCCTGATCGTGGACTTTTACATCATTAAGCGCGGCAAGGTTTCCGTTAACGATCTGTTCGACGACACGCCAAAAGGCCAGTACTGGTACCGCAACGGCTTTAACCCGAAAGCGATCGCCGCCCTGGTGCCCTCCGTCGCGATTGGTCTGGTCATCAGCTTTATTCCGGCCCTGCACGAAGTGGCTAACTTTAGCTGGTTTATCGGCGTCTTCCTGAGCGGCGCGGCCTACCGCTGGATCGCCCGCGACGAGCGCGTCGGCGCCACCGCCGGCTTCAGCGCCCTCGCCCAGAAAGAGTAACCCGGCCTTCCCGCCGCGGCGTCACGTCGCGGCGGCTCTCCGCCTGCGCAAACTGGCATTAATCTTGCTCAATCAACCTATCCTTTCGCTAACCCACAGGGCAGCTATGATGATGGACTACCATGCCGCAGTTCGCGGCGCATTTTTCGATATCGCCGGGGTTGCCGAGAGCGCCGACGATATCGACCGCCAGGCGCGCTATCTCGAGGATGGCGTGCTGTTTCTTCGCGACGGACGCATTCAGGCGCTGCTGCCGTGGCAGGAGGGCGAACGCTTTCTGCACCCGCAGAAGGGCTATCGCGACCTGCACGGTAAGCTATTGCTGCCGGGGTTTGTCGATGCCCACGTCCACTATCCGCAAACCGAGATGATCGGCGCATTTGGCGAGCAGCTGCTGGAGTGGCTCACCACTTATACCTTTCCCGTGGAGAGCCAGTTTGCCGATGCCGACTACGCCGCGGAGATCGCGCAGTTTTTTGTCAACCAGCTGCTGAGCCACGGCACCACCACCGCGCTGGTTTTTTGTACGCTGCATCCGCAATCGGTGGATGCCCTGTTTAACGAAGCGCTGCGCCTGAATATGCGCCTGCTCGCCGGCAAAGTGATGATGGATCGCCACGCGCCGGACTACCTGAGCGAAAGCGCGGAGCAGAGCTACCGGCAAACTCGCGAACTGATTGAACGCTGGCACCGGCGCGGCCGCCTCGGCTATGCCATTACGCCGCGCTTCGCGCCGACCTCAACGCCGGAGCTGCTGGCCGCGGTGCGGCAGCTGCGGGAAGAGTTTCCCGATACCTGGCTGCATACCCATTTGAGCGAAAACCTCAACGAAGTGGCGTGGGTAAAAAGCCTGTGGCCGGAGCATGAGCACTATCTTGACGTCTACCATCACTATCGGCTGACCGGCGAGCGTAGCGTGTTTGCCCACGGCATTCACCTTGCGGACGCCGAATGGCAGTGCCTGCACGAGACCGGCTCAGCGCTGGCCTTCTGCCCGACGTCAAACCTGTTTCTCGGCAGCGGGCTGTTTCGTTTACCGACCTGCTGGCAGAACAAAGTGCGCATGGGCATCGGTAGCGATGTTGGCGCGGGCACCACGTTCAGTATGCTGCGCACCCTCGGCGAGGCGTATAAGGTCAGCCAGCTGCAAAGCTATCGCCTGCGCGCCAGCGAAGCCTTCTACCATGCGACCCTTGGCGGCGCGCGCGCGCTGCGCCTTGACGAGAAGATTGGCAATTTCCAGCCCGGCAAAGAGGCCGATTTCGTGGTTATCGACCCGGCGGTCACGCCGCTGCAAAAGTTACGCAGCGGGCGCTGCAAAGATATCTATGAACAGCTGTTCGTGCTGATGACCCTGGGCGATGAACGTAATATCAGCGAGACGTGGGTAAACGGCGAGCGCGTGTGGGGGGATGCGGCTGCGCAGTAGTCCCTTTCCCGGAGGCGGCACGCTGTGCCTGTCCGGGCTACCAGACCACAGACAGCGCCGAACTCATAGCCCGGACAGGCGCGCAGCGCCGCCTCCGGGGAAATTTAGCTGCCGCGATAGGTAGACCAGCCGCCGGGGGAAATTAAAAACGGTAAATGATAGTGCTCGCCAGCCGCTTCGCGGATGACGAAATCAATCTGCGCGCTCAGGTAGAGCGTCTCGCGCCCGCTGGCGGCAAACCACTCGCCGATTTCCGCGCACAACCGGTAACGCCCCGGTGCCAGCGTCCCGGCGCCGAGTTCGCCAATGCGGCCGTTATCATCGGTGACGCCGCGGGCAACCAGCGCGCCTTCGCGCTCCAGCGCAATCTTTACGCCCTGCGCCGGTCGGCCGGTGGAAATATCCAGAATATGGGTGCTTAAGGTACTCATTCGCCAATCGCTCCTTCCAGTCTTAATAGGGTGATTTCGCGCAGCTGCGCTAACGCGTCTTCGACTTCTGCGCGCTCGCTGTTTTGCAGGCGACGCGACAGCGCCGCCAGGATTTCATCCCCGCTGCGCCCTTTCGCGCGAATCAAAAAGACCCGGCCAAACCGCGCTTCGTAGCGGGCGTTGCCCTCTTTCAGCGCCTGCGCCAGCGCAGCATCGCGGTCATCAACGCTTCCCTGTTCCTGACGCGAGAGCGCCGCGTGCGCCTGAGACCCGGCGGGCTTTTCGCCGATACGCGGATGGGCGCTTAGCGCCTCGGTCAGCTCCGCTTCGCCCCACGCCGCCATCAGCCGCCGGGCGGCGCTGAGTAAATCAGCGCGGCTGCGCCAGGGCCGGCCGGCGGCCAGCGCCGCCGCCCAGCCGGAGACGGCCACGCAGGGTTCCAGCACGGCGACGGCATGTTCGCCGCTCAGCTGATTAAAGTGATTCAGCGCGATCATCGGTGCTCCTTGTGGCCGCCGCCGCGGCCGGTTTCTCTTCCGGAATAATCAGATTCAGGACAATCGCCACCAGCCCGCCGCTGGTCGCCGCGGAACCGAACAGGTTACCCACGATCGGCGGGAAGTGGGTCAGAAACGCCGGAACCGCTTCAATGCCGAGACCAAAACCGAAGGCCAGGCCAACGATCAGCATATCGCGGCGGGTCAGCGGTTTCTGGGTGATAATGCGGATCCCCGCCGCCACAACGCAGCCAAACATCACCATCGTCGCGCCGCCCAGCACCGGCGCCGGGATCTGGCGCAGTATCTCGCCGAACGGCGGAAACAGGCCCAGCAGAATCAAAATCACCCCGATGTAGCGGCCAACGTAGCGGCTGGCGACGCCGGTCATCTGAATCACGCCGTTGTTTTGCGCAAAGGTGGTATTGGGGAACGCGCACAGCATCGCCGCCACCATGCAGCTTATGCCATCGGCAAGAATGCCGCCTTTCAGCCGCGAACGAAAGGCCTCGTCATCTATCGACTGCTGAGAGATCAGGCAATTGGCCGTCAGATCCCCCACCGCCTCAAGAATGCAGACCAGCGACACCAGCGCAATCGGCAGAAAAATCGCGCTGTTAAACTGAAAACCAAACGGGAACAGCTGCGGTAAGCGGAACCAGACATCGCCGACGCCTTTAAGCTGGAACGATCCGCTCAGCGCCGCCGCCGCGCAGCCGACGGCAATCCCCACCACCACCGAAGAGAGACGCAGCCAGCGGTTTTTCGCACAGCTCAGCAGGACGATGGTCCCCAGCGTGCCCGCGCCGAGGGCGATATTGCTCATGCTGGCAAACGCTTTAGCCTGCTCGCCGCCGCACCAGTTAATGACGCTGACTTTAATCAGGCTAATGCCGATCAGCGCAATCACGCTGCCGGTAATCACCGGAGTAAAAATGCGCTTCAGCGGTTCAATAAAGCGGCTGACGAGACAAGGCACCAGCGCGGCGACAACGTTGACGCCAAACAGCATGGCCATAATATCCTGCGGCGTGCCGCCCTGCCCTTTTACCCACATACCGCCGGCAATGGCGACGCCGAGGAACGCAAAGCTGGTCCCCTGCATACAGATCATGCCCGCGCCGATCCCCCACAGGCGGTTGGATTGCAGGAAGGTCCCGATGCCGGAAGCCAGCAGGGACATGCTGATCAAATAGGGCAGCCACTCCCCCAGCCCCAGCGCCGCGCCGATAATCAGCGGCGGCGTAATAATGCCTACCAGCCCGGCGAGTACGTGCTGTAAGGCGCTAAAAAAAGCCGGGAGCGGCGGGATCCGCTGCTCAAGGCCGTACAGTAAGCCGCCGTTTTTTTCATCTGACATGGTCGTTTCATCCCGTTGCGAATAAGCGTGCGGGAACGGGTGCACAAAACAGGCCAAACTCGCTCACATTTGCGCAACATTTAATTTTATTCCGTTTTTTCAAGCAGATAAACCATCAGTTTTGCCAGCCCCCTGGCGTCTGACCTCGGCGCGACAATGAAACATTAGATTCTCCATTGCAAATTTAGAAATTATTGATTCATAAAAAGGCAATAAAACCCGCTCTGCGCACCAGCGTTGTGCAACCGCACGGTCGCGGGGAGCCCGAATCGGCGAAATCAGCGCCTGCGCCAAAGTGGTACGCAAATTGCTCAAGCCAATAACGACGTATGTAAAGGAGAAGCAAATGAAAGCATTAGTTATCGGCGGCGGAATCGGCGGCCTGAGCGCGGCGGTGGCATTAAAAAATGCCGGTATCCACTGCGAAGTCTTTGAAGCGGTGAAAGAAATCAAGCCGGTGGGCGCGGCCATCTCCATCTGGCCTAACGGCGTTAAGTGCATGAAGCATTTAGGCATGGGGGATATTATCGAGAGTTACGGCGGCCCCATGTATTTTCTGGCTTACAAGGATTATCTGCGCGGGGAGACTCTGACGCAGTTCAGCCTCGCGCCGCTGGTGGCGCGCACCGGCGGCCGTCCCTGTCCGGTTTCCCGCGCCGAGCTGCAGCGCGAGATGCTCGACTTCTGGGGGCGCGACGCCGTGCAGTTTGGTAAACGCGTCACCCGCTGCGAAGAAAATGCCGACGGGGTTCGCGTCTGGTTTACCGACGGGTCGATGGCTGAAGGCGATTTTCTGATTGCCGCCGACGGTAGCCATTCGGCGCTGCGCCCGTACGTGCTCGGCTATACCCCTGAGCGCCGCTACGCGGGCTACGTTAACTGGAACGGTCTGGTGGAAATTGATGAGGCGATTGCGCCGGGCAACCAGTGGACCACCTTCGTTGGCGAGGGGAAACGGGTGTCGCTGATGCCGGTCTCCGATGGACGGTTTTACTTTTTCTTTGATGTTCCGCTCCCGGCGGGGCTGGCCGAGGATCGCAGCACCCTGCGCGCGGATCTCAGCCGCTACTTCAGCGGCTGGTCGCCGCAGGTGCAGAAGCTGATTGCCGCCCTCGACCCGCAGACCACTAACCGCATTGAAATCCATGATATCGAGCCGTTTGAACGGCTGGTTCGCGGCAAGGTGGCGCTGCTGGGCGATGCCGGGCACAGCACCACGCCGGATATCGGCCAGGGCGGCTGCGCGGCGCTGGAGGATGCGGTGGTGCTGGGGGATCTGTTCCGCCAGAGCCGCGATATCACCGAGGTATTGCGCCAGTACGAAGCGCAGCGCTGCGACCGGGTGCGCGACCTGGTGCTGAAGGCGCGTAAGCGCTGCGATGTGACCCACGGTAAAGATATGGCGCTGACGGAAGCCTGGTATCAGGAGCTGAAATCCGAAACCGGAGAGCGGATTATCAACGGTCTGTGCGAAACCATTCAGGGCGGCCCGCTGGGGTAAAGATGCTGGCATCAGCCCCCTTCCCGGCTCGCGGCGTAAACGCCTTCGCCGGGCTACCGGATCGCAGATGCGAGGGAACCCGTAGCCCCGGTCAGCTCGTAGCCCGGCTAAGCGCAGCGCGAGCCGGGAAGAAGCCACGCCGATGCATCACCCCGACACCGTCCCGGAGGCGGCGCTGCGCGCCTGTCCGGGCTACCGGATCGCAGACGCAGAGGAACCCGTAGCCCGGTCAGCGCAGCGCCACCGGGGAAACAGGCCGCAGAGTATTTCAGGCCGGGCATATTACGCAGACGGGGGGGGAAGCCGCTGTCCCGGCCTGCATCTCCTCCATCACGGCGGTCAGCTTCTGGATCGCCATCTGCGCCGGGCGGGAGAGCTGGCGCGATGGCGCGGTGCACAGGGCCAGGGTGAGCGGGCGCAGCAGCTTGTTGCGCAGCGGGACAAACGCCAGCTGCCCGAGCTTCACCTCTTCCAGCACGTCCAGACGGCTGAGAATAGTCACGCCGCCGCCTTTAAGCACCAGCGATTTAATCAGCCGGATATCGTTGCAGCTGATACTGTTCGCCGGGAAAAAATCATAATGGCGATAGAGCATCGCGACCCGATCGTGGACGATCAGCGGCGCGCCGGGAACAATATGCCGCTCCTCGCTGAGCTCGCCTAGCGACAGCATCGCAGCCTGCGCCTGGGGGTGATCCGGACGCATCACCGCGCCCATCTCCAGTTCAGCAAAGGCCAGTACGCTCAGTCCGGCCTGGCCTTCAGGATCCAGAATCAGGCCGAAATCAAGATCCGCCTGCCGCACCTTCTGGCTGACGGTATGGCTATCCGCGACCTGCAAATTCAGCTCGAGCCACTGCCAGCTGCCGATAATATCCGCCAGCGCGGCGGCAAAGCTCCCTTCCGCCAGCGCCTGCACCATGCCAAGGCTAACGGTGCCGCGCTTTAGCCCCTGCAGCTCATCAAACTTTTGCCGCGTCAGATGAAACTCCTTTTGCCAGCGCAGCAGATTGTCGTACAGCAGCTCTCCGGCGGTGGTCATGCGCAGCCCTTCCGGCAGGCGTTCGAACAGCGGCGTGCCGAAGGCCTCTTCCGCCTGCAAGATTTGCCGGTTGATGGCCGAGGCGGAAATATGCAGCTTTTCTGCCGCCCGCCGCAGGCTACCGCTGCGGGCGACTTCGGCAAAATAGAGGGCGAAACGTGAAAATGGGCTCATCGGTGACCTGTTCTCTTTTTTGCAACGGCTGGATGAATTCTTGCTGATGGATGTCAACACCCTAATATGACAACAATAAACTCACAACAATTAAACAAATGTTTTTGTGAGCAGGAAGAGAAGCCATGAACAGACCACAGCCCACCCCACCCGCCCATTGCACCTTTGAGCCTGAGGACTGGCTGCGCCTGGCGAAATGCTGGCACCCGGTCGCCCGCGCCTGCGATATCGGCCCCGCGCCGGTAAAAGCCACCCTGCTTGATGAGCAGCTGGTGATCTATCGTATTAAGGGCCAGGTGGTGGTCGCTCGCGACGTCTGCCCCCACCGCGGCGTGCCGCTGACGCTCGGCTTTCACGATGAAGAAGGGATCGTCTGCCCGTACCACGGCCTGCGCTTCGGCGAAGATGGCCGCTGTAACCGTATCCCGTCCAGCCCCGACCAGCCGGCACCGGCGAAGCTCAACCTCACCAGCTTTGCGGTTGAGGAGCGCTATGGCCTGATCTGGACCTGCCTGGCCTTCGACCCGGAGAACCCGATGCCGCTGCCGGTGATGCCGCACTGGCACGACGACGGCTTTCAGCAAATCAACTGCCCGGCCTTTGAGGTCAACGGCTTTGCGGGGCGCCAGGTAGAGGGCTTTCTGGATGTCGCCCATTTCGCCTGGATCCATACCGATACTTTCGCCGACCCGGATAACCAGGTGGTGCCGAACTATAACCCGCAGGAGACGTCGTTTGGTTTTATCGCCGATTACTGGAGTTCGGTCGGCAACTATCCCGCCAGCTCCGAGTTTCGCGCGCCGGAGGGCTTCCAGTGGCTGCGCCATTTCGAGATGCATCTGCCGTTTACCGCCACCCTGACGATTCATTTTCCCGGTGAGGCCAGGCTGGTGATCATGAACGCCGCCTCGCCGGTTTCCTCGCGGATAACCCGGATGTTCGCGCCCATCGCGCGTAATTTCGATCTGCACGTACCGGTAGAGGATGTTCACGCCTTTAACCTGCGCGTCTTTGAGGAAGATCGCCTGATGGTGGAGACCCAGCGCCCGGAGAGACTGCCGCTGGATTTAACGCTCGAAGCGCATATCCCCGCCGATCGCAGCTCCATCGCCTATCGCCGCGGACTGAAAAAAATGGGCTTCGGCGACTTTTTCCTCGTTTAAGTGGAGAGCCATCATGAGCGATGTAGTAGAGGTTACCGTTGACGGCCTCTGGCGCCAGGGCAGCCAGAACCTCGCCGTCAGGCTGGTGGCGCGGGACGGGCGACCGCTCCCCGCCTGGCAGCCCGGCGCGCATATTGACCTTCATCTGCCGTGCGGCATTATCCGCCAGTATTCGCTGACCGGCCCGGAGGACGCAGACGACGGCTACCTGATCTGCGTGGCGCTGGAGAAAGCGTCACGCGGCGGTTCGCGCTATATCCATCAGCAGCTGCGTCCCGGCCAGACGCTGTTGATTTCTCCCCCGCGCAATCTGTTTCCCTTACGGGCGGCGGAGCGGGTGACGCTGCTGGCCGCCGGTATCGGCATTACGCCGCTGTACGCGATGGCGCTAAGGCTGGAGGCGGAGGGCGTGCCGTTTACGCTGCACTATTACCTGAAAAATCGCGCCCAGGGGGCGTTTGTCCGCGAACTGCAGCGGCGATTCCGCGCCGAAAGCGTGGTGATTCACAGCTCTTGCGAAGGAGACAGCGCCCGGCAGCATTTAGCCGCCGCGCTGAACAAGACGCATACCGGATATCCGATTTATCTCTGCGGGCCAGAGGGATTTATGGCCGCCGCGCGCCGGGTCGCCATGGAACAAGGCTGGGCGGAAACGCTGATCCATAGCGAAGCCTTTCAGCCTGTCGCGATGCCCGCCGGCGCTGAGGAGGGAGAAACGTTTAGCGTGACGCTTGCGTCCTCGGGAGAGCGGTGGCCGGTGCCCCCGCATAAGACCATCGCCCAGGTGCTCCAGGAGAACGGCGTCGCCGTCCCCCTCTCCTGCGAGATGGGGATTTGCGGCGCCTGCCTGACGCCGGTTATCGAGGGGGTTGTCGACCACCGCGACACCGTGCAGTCGGAGGCGGAGAAATCCGCCGGCGCGCAGCAGATCGCCCTGTGCTGCTCCCGCAGCCGGTCGGCGAATCTGTGCATTGATTTATAGCCCGTCGGCGCTAGCGGGCAAAGACCCGCGCCTCGCCCACCACCTCAATGCGTACCGCCGCCCCCGGCCGCCATAACTGCCGGCTGACGGTTTTGACGATCAGCGGCTCGCCCTGGCCGGGCATCGCCAGGGTTAACGTTGACAGGTGGCCGCTAAAGTCCACATCGCGTACGGTGAGCGACTGTCCATCCGCCGGAGAGGGAGAGATAACCAGCTGCTCGGGGCGCAGCATGACCCTTCCCTGGCCGACGGCATGCGGATCATCGGTTGAAATTTCGCCAATCGCACAGCGCGCCCGCCCGCCGCGAAGCTCGGCGGGCAGCACCAGCGCATCGCCGAGAAATAGCGCGGTCTCTTCATCGACGGGACGGCTGTAGACCTCATACGGCGTGCCGACCTGGGCAAAACGTCCCTGGCGCATCACCGCGACCTGGCTGGCAAAGGAGAGCGCTTCATTCTGATCGTGAGTCACCAGAATCGACGCGACCCCGGCCTGCGCCAGTAAATCGGCGGTGGCTTTGCGCGTGGCCGCGCGCAGCCCGGTATCGAGAGCGGAAAAAGGCTCATCCAGCAGCATCAGCGCGGGCCGCTGCGCCAGCGCGCGCGCCAGGGCTACGCGCTGCTGCTGACCGCCGGAGATTTCGTGCGGCCAGTGGTTCGCCAGTTGACGGTCCAGCGACACCCTCTCCATCAGCGCCGCCACCTGCTGATATTTCTCCTGCCGGCTGCCGTCGAGGCCCCAGGCGATATTGTCCGCGACGTTCAGATGGGGGAACAGCGCGCCCTCCTGCGGCACGTAGCCCACCCCGCGCAGGTGGGCGGGAATAAATGTCCCCTGCGCAAACAGCGTGCGCCCCTGCATAACAATGCGTCCGCTATCCGGCGTTTCGAAACCCGCGAGGATCCGCAGCAGCGTGGTTTTACCGGAGCCGGAGGGGCCAACGATCGCCGTCCGGCTGCCTGCGGCCACCGTCAGATTCAGGTTTTCGAGCACCCGCGTACCGGCAAAAGATTTTGAGATTGAGGAGAGTTCAAGCATTTACAGGCCTGCGATTTTTTTCGACTGGATATAGAGAATGCCGGTCAGCGGCAGCGAAAGCAGAATCATCAGCATCGCGTAAGGCGCGGCGGCGACGTAATCAATTTCGCTGGTTAGCGCCCAGAAGCCGGTCGACAGCGTGCGGGTGCCGAGCGGAGAGAGCAGCAGCGTGGCGGTCAACTCATTGGTGATGCCGAGAAACACCAGCGCCGCCGCTGCCGCCGCGCCCGGCGCCGCCAGCCGCATGGTCACGCTCCACAGCGCCCGGCCGGGGCTGCGGCCCAAACTGCGGGCGACGTTTTCCAGCTCCACGGGGGCCTGCGCGATGCCGGCGCGCAGGTTGACCAGCGCCCGGGGCATAAACATCAGCAGCCAGGCGAGCAGCAGCGTGAACTCGGTCTGATAGATGGGGCGCGCGTAGTGAATGGTGACCGTCACCAGCGCCAGAGCCGTCACGATGCCGGGCAGAGAGCTGGTCATGTAGTTACACCCCTCCAGCAGTCGAATAAGGCGCTGCGGATAGCGAACGCCCAGCCAGGCAATGGGAATAGCGCAGGCGGTGGTGAGGAGAGCGCCCACCGCGCCGAGCAGCAGCGTTTGCCGCAGGGAGAGCCAGAGGTCGGCGTTTAACCAGTTCTCCACGCCGCCCAGCCATAGCCAGCGGCAGAGCACCATCAGCGGAACGCCCAGCGCCAGCATCACCAGCGTCAGCAGCGCGAGCTGGAGAGGGATCGCCGCCAGCCGGCCCAGCGGCTGCCGCTGCTGTTCGCGCGCGGCGCCCGAACCGATGCGGGCATAGCGCGCTTTCCCCCGCGACGCCCCTTCCAGCAGCAAAATAGCCAGACAGCAGAGCGCCAGCACCCCGGCCAGCATGTTCGCCGCCGGGCCGCTGAAGGTTGACTGGAACTGGTCATAGATGGCGGTGGTAAAGGTATCAAAACGCACCATCGCGAACAGGCCAAACTCCGCCAGCAGATGCAGCGCCACCAGCAGCGCGCCGCCGCATATCGCCAGCCTGAGCTGGGGCAAAACCACGCGGAAAAAGATCCGCCACGGCGGCGTACCTAATGAGGCGGCAACATCTTCCAGCGTCGGGTCCAGCCGCCGCAGAACGGCGGCAACCGGCATATAGATAAACGGGTAGTAGGCCAGCAGCGAAAGAAACACCCCGGCAGAGAGGCCGTGCATTGCCGGCACCGCGCTGACCCAGGCGTAGCTTTGCACAAAGGCCGGGATCGCCAGCGGCGCAACCGCCAGCACCGACCAGAGCCGCCGCCCCGCCAGCAGCGTGCGCTCCGTCAGCCAGGCCAGGCCAACGCCCAGCGCAATGCACAGGGGTACCGTCAGCGCGATAAGCCACAGGGTATTGCTCAACAGCTCAGCGACGCGCGGGCGAAAGACCAGCGCCTGGATTGTCTCCCAGCCGGTATCGACCCCTACGGCAATAACAAAACCCGGCGGCAAAAGCGCCAGCAGAGAAAACAGAACGGCTAACGCGATCATCGGAAAAGCAGGACGCCTGCGCTCGGGCAGGCGTTGGGCTTTTTTTCCGAGCGCGAAACTCAGAGAAGACATAGCGTGTTCACTTTAACGGACGATTACAGCAGGCCAGCCTGGGTCATCAAATCAACCACTTTTTTGCTGTTCAGCGAAGACGGCTCAACCTTCGGGGCCTCTAACGCTTTCAGCGGCGTAAGCTTCGGGTTGGACGCGGCGTTGACGCCAACGGCGTATTCAAAGGCGTTATTGGTGCGCAGTTCATCCTGTCCCTGCTTGCCGGTGATCCACTTGATAAAGGCCTGAGCCTGTTCCTGATGTTTGCTGGAGGCCAGCACGCCGCCGCCGGAAATGCTGACAAAGGCGCCCGGATCCTGGTTTTTAAAGTAGTGGAGACGGGTATTTTTGCTGTTCTCGCCGGTTTTCGCCTGATCGACAAAGCGGTAGTAATGATAGATAACGCCGCCATCAATCTGACCGGCATTCACCGCTTTCATCACCGTGCTGTTGCCCTTGTAGGCCACAAAATTGGTTTTCATCGCTTTAAGCCATGCCAGGGTTTCCTGCTCGCCTTTCAGCGCCAGCATGGCGCTGACGATGGCCTGAAAATCCGCGCCGGATGGCGAAGCGGCCCAGCGCCCTTTCCACTGCGGCTGCGCCAGATCCATCAGGGATGTCGGCAGCTGCGCTTCGCTGATTTTCGCCGGGTTATAGACGAATACGGTGCTGCGGGCGGCAATGCCTATCCAGCGACCGTGCTCAGGGCGGTACTGCGGGGCGACCTGCTGAAGGGTCTCGGCCGCCAGCGGCGCAAACAGCTTCGCGTTATCCACCAGCACCATCGCCGGGGAGTTTTCGGTCAGAAAGACATCCGCCGGGGATGCCGTCCCCTCCTGCACCAGCTGATTACCCAGCTCGCTGTCGCCGCCGTTACGCAGCGTCACTTTAATTCCCGTCTCTTTGGTAAAGCCGTCAACCCAGGACTTCACCAGATTTTCATGCTGCGCGTTGTAGACCACAATCCCGTCGCTGCTGGCCGCCGCCAGCGCCTGCGGGACAATAAACGCGGAAGAAGCCATCAATGCAGCGGAGCAATAAGACACCAGACGAAAACGCATAAACTAATCCTTAATAGAGGTGGGCGAAGAGTCACTGGCCGCCGGCCGGCAAGGATTAAATCACAGAGGAATGTGAATGATAATGCAAACAATTACCATCTAATGAAAAAAGTGAAATGTACTGAGCGCGGGCGGATAAGGGCGAGAAAAATGCTATAAAAAAATAACCGCCGCGGTGAAGATTAAAATAACCTTAAGATAGCTTCATTTTTTATTACGGTTCTTTCAAAGCCCCACAGCGGGCGGGTTTTCGCCACTGTATTAGCGAAAACTCCACTGTATGCTCACCACAAAGACGGCGGGAAGAATAATTCCGCTTTCAACGCCGAAATAATCGGTAAAGTTGTATTGGAAACCATGATAAATATAGGGAGAAAAGCCGATGCCGGTGGCGTCTTTAAAATCCTTATAAGAACCATGATCGCCGCAGTGCTCGAAGGCCGAGAAAAAAAACTCGCCAACGTAGCCATAAATTCCCTTAAACACCCAGCCGTTGCCCAACGAGACCCAGTCGCGGCGAACCCCCAGCGCAATGCAGCGATCGTCAAAGCTGTTTTTCATCGTTCCGGCCAGCAGGCTGTACGGCGAATCTTCGGAGAACCTGCGCTCAACGGAGGCAAACTGGTTGTCAAAACCTTCGGTGTACTGGCCATGGTTGTTCGACAGATGGTAAATCCAGGAGCCGGTATTAACCGAATACAGGTTAATTTCATCCGCCTGTAGGGCCGCCGATGACATCATCAGGGCGGCGACGGCCACCGCAGGCTTCATCATTTTTCTGCGCATCAACATCATCCCCTGGTTCAGGCGTCGGCCCGGCTGGATAATAAGAGTATATACCCGTCGTCTTTCAAGTTGCTTTTTTGTTGGCTACGTTCGTTCACCCCAGTCACTTACTTGAGTAAATTCCTGGGGATTAATGAGAGGCTCCTGCCTCTCACCGGCGGCCAGCCTTCGGCTGGTCAAATTCGTTCCCGACGAATTTGTCTCTCTTTTGCCGCCTCAAAGCAACTCGAAATCCATTGGGTACAGAAACCGCCGGTTGGCTCTGCCGGAGAAATGCGCGATTTTAGGTAAATAGATTTTTTAATGAAATTCTGGCGGGTTAAATTTATTAATACAGCGTATTTTATCCGGTCATCAGTGCCTGATGAACAAGAATAAAGCGGGGATCTTAATTAATGTTCAGGGTGAGAGTTGAGCGTGAATAATAAAATACCTGGCGTCTTACCAGGCATTTCTTCAGGTCTATTTAGCGCTGGCAAATCTTTATTAGCAGCTCCGCCATCCAGCGATGGCTTCTCTCCTGGCCCGCCGTTTCATGCCACGAAAGATAGCAGGTACGGCTGTCCATTTCTAAAGGCAGCGGCAGCAGCTGTAGCGCAAACTGCTCTTCAAACTCTTTCGCCAGCCATTCCGGCGCGATAGCCACCATATTGGTTTGCGACACCACGCTCAACACGCTGACCATCGCGTTACCGTGAAAAGCGACGCAGGCCTGCTGCTCTTCAGAGCTATACCAGGGATAGCTGAAGGAGGCGTAGCGATCCAGCGCGACGGTAGCATGCTGCTCGCGATAAATATCCTCCTCGCTCAGCGGCGATGCGATACGCGGATGGTTGCGCCTGGCCACCAGCACCATTCGGTCATGGAACAGCGGGATGCTGGTAAATTCCGGATGATTGAATTTGTTGTAATCGAGTACAAATTCCACCTCCTGATAGCGCAGCTGATTTGTCACCTGCTGACTTAGCGAAGATTTAAAGGAAAGAGTGACCCTGGGAGCAATCTCGCTGATTTTGTTAAAAATAAGCGGAGTCAGGTAGTTATCCAGCGGGCTACAGACGCAAAGGTTGTAATTACGTTCGCAGTCCAGCGGGTCGAAAAGCGTATCCGGCAGCTCATTTTGCACCAGCGACAGCGCGCGACGAACGGAGCTAAACAGCTGAAAGGCGCGCTCCGTCGGTTTTATCCCGCGGCCGTTGCGGACGAACAGTTCATCCTTAAACAGCACCTTCAGGCGAGAGACCGCGCTGCTGACCGCCGGCTGCGACATGCCCAGCGTGTGCGCCGCTTTGGTTAAGCTTTGCTCCTGCATAACGGTATCAAAAATGGTTAACAGGTTAAGATCGACTTTCCGCAAGACGGGCTGCCGGACTTTCGGTTCAGAGGTTGCTTTAGATGTTGTATTTTCACTCATGTAGGGAACTCCACCAGCACATTAATCAGCGATTCTGCTTCGTAACACTGAGACCTTTCGCCAAAGGAAAAAAATGGGCAGATAAATCACCATCGGCCCCAGCAGCCATGTGTTATCGGTTTCCAGCAGCACGCTCAAATGTATGAAACTTATTATCAAAATGGTAAACAGTAAAAGAATATGAAACGTATTATGTTTTCTGGAGAAAACGGCATAGCGGTAAAGCATTCTTTTTTCCTTCGTTCACTCCTTGAACAAGGGAGAATACCATATAAAAAGTGATGAAATTTCTGAAAAATACGCGACTAAATCCTAATAAGTAGATTCACATTAAAATTATTCAGATTTGCTTAGGTAAATCTTAAACACTCCAAATTCAGATATTCCTTTGCCAGGGCAGTCGCGATAAAACCAGGCAATCACATTCCGTTGCGAGTAATAGCGAGAGAAGAGAAATTATTTCACAGGCAATAATAACGGCTATGTAGCAATAGCAGGAAAGAGATCTAAAAGGAGTGATTAAAGATGTTCAGAGGCGTATTCAACAGAAGCGAGAGGCTTTATTACCGATACCGTGCGGATTCGCTAAGCAAGTGTTGGGCCGCCATCGAGGCCTCGAACCCCGTTCCCTACAACGTACGTCGTTCGCTCTTCCAGATGAGCTAATGGCGGTCAGGCGCTAAGCAGTCACGTCCGGCAGCGGCGTGCCGGTACCGCTTAGCGACGCGAATAGTAGCCGGATGCATCAACGCTGTAAATAATATAAATGTACTAAATACCTGAACGCCCGCCTTTCCGCCGCATACGCCGGCAACGTTATCCATTCAGACAAAACCTTACACGCCAGCCTCTTGTACATTGATAAGGATTGTTTATGATCCTCGGGTTCTGTCTTGTCCTGGTACCCTATGCACAATCGTCGGCTTCCTGGTAAATGGTTTTTGATACTGACCTGCGTGGTCATGGCATTCTGCCTTGTTCAGCGGGCGGCCTATCTGCACCATTTTTTGGCCGATGTCGGCGCCCGCACGCAGGCGATACCCTTCAGCGCGCAGGCCCAGCAGCCGTCTTCTGAGGAGGCTGAGCCAGGCCCCTCGCCCTGTCAGCTGAGCGCTAAATCCCTGCTCTGCGCGCAGCCGCTATTCTTTGATGGCGCTTTACCTGCCGTCATACTCTTCCTCGCCCTGCTTCAGCTGCTCACCGCTGGGCGTCCGGTGGCTTTCCGGGACGATCCCGTCCGGCCGCCCACGCTGCGAATACACCTTAAAAACTGCGTTTTCCGTGAATGAAAAATCGTTCTTAGACGATTAATTTTTAAATTCACGGAGAAAAAAATGCTGAATATCTTCAGGGGCTTCGTCTTCCTGTTGCTGGCCTGCGCGGGCGTTGCCCACGGGGCGGACACCGGATGGCTGACATCCCCGCAAAACGATCATGCCCGGATCCGCTTCCAGGCGGAAAAAGGAAACGATCGGATCGACGGACTGCTCTCTATTGAGCTGGCTTCCGGCTGGAAAACCTACTGGCGCTCGCCGGGCGAAGGCGGCGTCGCCCCGCAAATCATCTGGAACAACGGGGAACAGGCGCGGTGGTACTGGCCTGCCCCGTCAAGATTCAAGATTTCCGGCCTGACGACCCAGGGCTACCATGACCGGGTCGCGATCCCGATGACGATCGCCGCCGCCCCCGGCGACGTGCTGGAAGGCACGCTTACGCTATCGACCTGCAGCAACGTCTGTCTGCTGACCGACTACCGTCTGCGTCTCGATTTCAATCAGCCCGCGGACGGCGATTTCCGGCACGCCTTTGCCCGGGCCATGCGCACTGTCCCGGCAGATACCGGCGTAACCAACGATCTCGCCGCGCATCGGGTCGGGAGCCAGCTGGTCATCACCGCCACCACGACCGGCGAATGGAAAAACCCCGGGATCTATTTTGACCCTATGGACGGGGGAATTGTGGCCGGCGATCCGGACATTCGCGCCGAGGGCAGCCACCTCAAGGTGACGGTACCGGTCACCGACGAATGGGGAGAAATACCCGCCACGCTGGCAGGAAAAGCGCTGTCGTTGGTGCTGACAAATGGTGAAAAAGCGCAGCAGATAAACCTTACGACTGGCGCGGATATCGCCCCGGCGGCAACGGTTAGTCTCGGGAAAATAGTGCTTTTCGCGCTGCTCGGCGGCTTAATCCTTAACCTGATGCCGTGCGTATTGCCGGTGATGGGCATGAAGCTCAGCGCGGTGCTGCAGGCCGGTTCAGACCGGGGCATGGTCAGGCTGCGTTTTCTGGCCACCAGCGCGGGTATTCTGACCTCGTTTGCTCTGCTGGCGCTGATGGTGACGATACTGAAGCTCACCGGCGCATCGCTGGGCTGGGGGATCCAGTTTCAGAATCCCTGGTTTATCGGCTTAATGGTTGCCGTCACCTTTCTCTTCTCGCTAAACCTTTTCGGGGTAGTCGAGATGCTGCTTCCCTCGGCAGCCGTGAGCCGGATGGCGACCGCCGGCGGCGCCGGGATGGCGGGCAGCTTCTGCGAGGGCGTTTTTGCCACCCTGCTGGCAACGCCCTGCTCGGCCCCCTTCCTGGGCACGGCCGTCGCTTTCGCGCTTGCCGCTCCGCTTCAGGAGCTGTGGCTGATTTTTCTGGTGCTCGGGCTGGGGATGGCTGCGCCGTGGCTGTTCGTCGCCCTGTTCCCGCAAACCGCCGCCCTGCTCCCCCGCCCCGGCCGCTGGATGAACACCCTGAAAATGGCGCTTGGCGTCATGATGCTGGCCTCCAGCCTCTGGCTGACGACGCTGCTCGGCCTGCACCTGGGCGAAACGGCGGGCGGCATGCTGACGCTGGCCCTCACCGTGGCGGCCCCGATCGCCTTGTTAGCCGCCCGTCCGCGAGCGACGCCAGCCTTCTGGCTGGTGATTATCGCGCTGGCGGCGTTTGCCGGCTTTCAGGTTCGCGGCCTGCTCGCCGAGGGTGCTATCGTCTCGTCGCCGGAGGCTAACGCTCAGCAAATTCGCTGGCAGCCTCTCAGCGAGGCGGCCATCCAGAGCGCGCTGGCGGATGGCAAACGGGTGTTTATCGATATCTCAGCCGACTGGTGCGTCACGTGCAAAGTCAATGAACACCGGGTGTTAAATCAGCCCGCCATCATCAGCGCGTTGGCTGAGCCGGATGTCGTCGCGCTGCGCGGCGACTGGAGCAAGCCCTCTGAGCCGATCGCCCGTTTCCTGCAAAGCCGAAACCGTTACGCCATTCCCTTCAATCAGGTCTACGGTTCAGGCGTGCCGCAAGGAGAAACGCTCCCGCCGCTGCTCGATCAACAAAGCGTCCTGAACGCGCTCACCCATGCCAGAGGTTAATTAACGATGAAAAATACGCTGCTCACTTTTCTTCTTCTCTCGGCGTCGTTGACGGCGTCAGCCTCGTCGCCGCTCACGCCGGCGCAGGAGGCCCGCGTGCAGGCACTGGTCCAGGAGACGCTGCTCAGCCATCCTGAAATTTTGGTCGCCGCGGCCGATAAGCTCGATCGGCAGAATGCCCGGGCGGAACAGGAATCGCTCAAGCAGGTGCTGTCGCAGTACGGCGATTTTCTCTTTCACGACCCCCACTCACCGCGAATCGGCGCGCAAAAGCCGAAGCTGACGCTGGTGGTCTTTACGGATCATAACTGTCCGTATTGTAAAAAGTTTGACCCCTATCTGGAGAAGATTGTGGAAAAATACCCGGATGTTGCGGTGATTTTTAAGTTACTGCCCTGGCGCTCCGAAAGCTCAATGACCGCGGCCAGGGATGCGCTCACCCTGTGGCGCACGCATCCTGAACAGTTCGCCAAATTTAATGCGATCCTGATGGCAAAAAAGGGGTATCACGACGGCGCCAGCCTTGAGCAGGCGAAAAAAAAGGCGGGCGTCATCGTGGCTAAGCCGGATGCGCAAAGCCTGGAGACGATTCAGAAAAGCTTCTCTGTCGCCGAAAAGCTCGGCATTCAGGGAACGCCGGCCACGCTAATTGGCGATGAGATGCTGTCGGGCTGGATCCCCTGGGAGCAATTTGATGCCACAATCGGCGATGCGCTGAAAAAACAGTAACCCACGTCAGGGGGAGCGTTCCCCCTGCATTGAGAGGCGATATGATGAAATATATTTTCCTGCTGGCGGCCTGGATGATACCGGGCCTGGCGCTTGCGGAGGGGGCGATTCCCCAGATAGTTAAAAACTTTGGTGAACAGCAAGGGATCAAAATTATCAAGGAGATAGATTCCCCCGGCGGCGTAAAAGGCTGGGTCGGTCAGTATCAGGATATGGGGGTGACCCTGTTTTTAACCCCGGACGGAAAGCACGTCATTTCCGGGTATCTTTATGATGATAAAGGGCAAAACCTCAGCGAGGGGTATTTTAAAGAAGCGATCTATACCCCATTAGGCCGCGAAATGTGGAAGAAGCTGAACGATGCCGGGCCGCTCAAGGAGGGCGCGGATTCGGCGGCCCGAAAAGTCATCGTCTTCGCCGATCCGTTCTGCCCTTACTGCAAGACGTTCTGGTCGGCGGCGCAGCCGTGGGTAAAAGCCGGTAAGGTCCAGTTGAATACCCTGCTGGTTGCCTTTCTCAACCCGAAAAGCGGCCGATACGCCACGGCAATCCTGAATGCCAAAGATCCGGTAGCCGCCTGGCAAGAGTATGAGCTCTCCGGCGGCAAAAAAGTGCCGCGCTTTGACGGCGTGACGCCGCGCGAAACCTTTAATCTTCTTCAGCATAACCAAAAGCTGATGGATGATTTGGGCGCCAGCGCGACGCCGGCCATCTATTACATGAACGAACAGAACGAACTCCAGCAGGTGGTCGGCATGCCCGACAAGAAACAGCTGCTGGAGATGTTCGGACCTGAGCCCTGATGAAGAGCGGGCGTCCCGCGGGGCGCCTTGCCAACCCCGGCCAGAGCTCGTATTTTAAGACCTGCTCTGCCCGTCCGGGCCTTCAACGCTTGAGTGATTGAGGAATAATGGAACGTTTATTTGTCTACGGCACGCTGCGTCCGGGCCACTCCAATGCCCATATTATGGACAACATTGGCGGCGAGTGGCTGCCCGGCTATGTACAGGGTCTGTTTTATGAACGCGGCTGGGGAGCGGCGGCGGATTTTCCGGGGATCGTGCTCGACAACAACGGGCCTCGGGTCGACGGCTATCTGTTCCTGTCCGCGAATCTTAGCGCCCACTGGCCAATGCTGGATGCGTTTGAAGAGGGCTACGACCGCGTTGCCGTTGACGTTACCATGGAAGACGGCCAGCGCGTGACCGCCTGGATCTATCAGCTACAGCCAAAGGTCGCAGCGTAAAACCCTTTCGCCCCGCGCCTGCGGGGCGTCGCTCAGCGCGGGTTTATGCGTCGCGCCAGCCCATTGCCGGCGCAACGTGCTTCAGTATGGACTCAATCACGTGGGCGTTATACTCCACGCCCAGCTGGTTCGGCACCGTCAGCAACAGCGTATCCGCTTCGGCAATCGCCTCGTCCTGCTTCAGCTGTTCGACCAGCTTATCCGGCTCTGCGGCGTAGCTGCGGCCAAAAATGGCGCGGGTCTTCTCGTCGAGGAAACCTATCGAATCGCTCTCGTCACGGCCTGAACCGAAATACATCCGGTCGCGATCGTTCATCAGAGCGAAAATGCTGCGGCTGACCGAAACCCGCGGCGTGCGCGTATGGCCCGCTTCTGCCCAGGCCTCGCGATAGGCGCGGATCTGCTTCGCCTGCTGGATATGGAACGGCTCGCCGGTTTCATCGTCTTTCAGCGTCGAACTTTGCAGGTTCATCCCCAGCGTTGCCGCCCATCTTGCCGTCGCATTCGAACCGGCGCCCCACCAGATTCGCTCGCGCAGCCCTTCAGAATATGGCTCAAGCCGCAGCAGTCCCGGCGGATTGGGGAACATGGGCTGCGGGTTAGGTTTCGCAAACCCCTCTCCGCGCAGCGCGTCCAGCAGCACTTCGGTGTGGCGGCGCGCCATGTCGGACTCGTTTTCGCCCTCGCCGGGAACATAACCAAAATAGCGCCAGCCATCGATCACCTGCTCCGGCGAGCCGCGGCTGATACCCAGCTGTAAACGGCCGCCGGAGATTAAATCCGCCGCGCCCGCATCCTCGGCCATATACAGCGGGTTTTCATAACGCATATCGATAACGCCGGTGCCGATTTCAATACGTTTGGTTTTCGCCCCGACCGCTGCCAGCAGGGGAAACGGCGAGCTAAGCTGGCGGGCGAAATGATGCACCCTGAAATAGGCGCCATCCGCGCCCAGCTCTTCGGCGGCAACGGCGAGATCGATGGATTGCAGCAGCGCATCAGCGGCCGAACGCGTCCCGGACTGCGGCGACGGCGTCCAGTGACCAAATGACAAAAAGCCAATCTTTTTCATGACGTGGGTGTCCTGGGTTGCAGGGAGGTCGTTGGCAGGTGGCGCATAATGAAAAACGTGTCTGCCGCGTTATGCCTCTACTCTACGCATAACCCGGTGAGAATAAATATCGTTTGTTTAACCGAATGCTTCAAATAAATTGATTGAGTCTGCCCGGCGGCGCAGACCGCGGCCCGGGCAATAAACACTGGCTCACAGGCCGAATATTGCCTCAATTTCAATTTTGAGATCCGCAGAAAACAGGCGGCTGACTTCTACGAGCGAGCTGGCGGGTAGATGATCGCCGTAGTTCCGGTAAAGCACTTTGCGCAACTCGTCGATCTCATCAAAAGAAGTGATAAAGATCGTGACTTTGATAAGAGAGGAAAAATCGATGCCTTCGGCGCGGGCAACGGTTCGTATCTGCGTAAAAACCTCCTCCGCCTGTGCGCCAATACCGGCCTGCTGCGCACGGGTGCCAAACGCGGTGAGCCCTGAAATATAGAGCGTGTTCCCGTGCTTAACCGAATGAACGTAGGGTGCCTTGACCTCGCCCAGTTCAGGGTAATTTTTCCGTACCATCTGACTCATACCGATATCCTTATTAAAGTTAAAACTGACAACCCTTCTGACATGCTGTTGTTACCGCCCAGCGTAGCCGTATCAAAGGTATTTTTACCGATTCGCTAAAAGCCCGTTCTTACTGGCGCCAGCCGCGGACGCGTTGTTATTTCACGCCACAGCCAGTCTGCTCCATCTCCACTCCATAATCTGAACAATATCACTCAATCCTCCTTCGTCAGAATATTCATTACGCTCAGGAGGAACCATGAACAAGCTGAACTACTCTCTTAAATACGTCGAATACTTATTCAGAAAATGCCGGGGAATGATGACTTCGGATCTTTACTTTCATACTGCCAAACTCAACAAAGCGTCGCAAACCTTTGCCAATCTCAAAAAACCTATCACGCTGAGTGAGAAGATATGCCACCGCCTCGTCTTCGATCATAACGCCCTTTATACTCTGCTGGCCGACAAACTGGCGGTCAGAGAATATGTCCGTACACGAACGCAGCTTGTGCAGGTGATACCGTTAATTGGCGTTTACCACCGCGCAGAGGATATTGATTTTAGCAGACTCCCGGCAAAATTCGTGTTGAAGTGCAATCATGACTGCGGCAGCACCGTTATATGCACCGACAGAGACAATTTTAATCCGGCCAATACCTTAAACCGACTCAAGCTGGCGCTCAAAAAGAATATGTATTACACAACCCGAGAGTGGCAATATAAGCATATTGCCCCGGTTATTCTCTGTGAGATGTTTATCGACTTATTTTCTGACCGAGATAAGAACGTTACGCCTGAAATGTTAAGAATACACTGTTTTCATGGGGTAGCCTGCTTTGTGGAGGCTGATTTCACCGATAAACAGGGGCGCGAATATATTAATGTCTATGACAGATCGTGGCGGCTGCAGCCTTTTCAGATGGAATATCCAAACACGCCGGGGCCGGTACCTGAACCCGAATCCTTTCATCGCGCCGTCACTGCCGCGCAGGAATTGGCAAAAGAGATTGACTACTGCCGTGTCGATCTGATGCTAAAAGAAAATGAAATCTATTTCAGTGAAATAACATTAAGTCCGAAGCGAGGTAAACTTAATATCACACCGGCGATATGGGATGCTAAGCTCGGGGACATGTGGCACTGATGTCTCCAGAAACAGGCTCAATTGAGCCTGTTTTGTCAGGGCAGGTTGACGGGCCATGATAATTTAAAAATCGAGTGATTTTCTCGTGACAACCGATAGCTCACGCTGCCGCCGTGAGCGAGCATAATCGCTTTGACGACCGATAATCCCAATCCGCAGCCTTGAGGATTAATATGTCTGGC
This sequence comes from Klebsiella sp. RCJ4, assembly GCF_009025755.1. NCBI lineage: Bacteria > Pseudomonadati > Pseudomonadota > Gammaproteobacteria > Enterobacterales > Enterobacteriaceae > Klebsiella > Klebsiella sp. RCJ4. The sequence continues at coordinate 87,699 of NZ_WCIN01000046.1, read as the reverse complement.
ATATTCTCCGCGCTGAAAAGGTTCAAATAACAGCCGCTGGAGTTCTTCAGGAATTCCGGGACCGCGATCCTGAACCAGAATATAATTTTCTTTGCCAGAGGTTCCATTCTTTACCAGCAAAGTTCGGGAGGTGGAATATTTTAACGCATTATCGAACAGTACCGTCAGGCACTGCGTCATACGCAAAGGATCGCAAACGCACAACTGCTGCTTGAGTTCAGTGATAAGGGTGAACCGCTTGCTGCGAAACTCCGGTAAAAAAGTGTCAAGCGCGCTGGTAATCGTCGCTTCGAGATCGACCTCGCTGAGCGTCAGCGTATAGCCGGCGCCGCCGGAGGAACTTACGACCCGCAGATCCTCGATTAAATTAGTCAGGCCTTCCGTTTGTCTCAGCAGGTTTCTGAATAGCGCGGGCTCTGGCTCAAACACCCCTTCGACCAGCCCCTGAAGCCTTCCGCGCAGAATAGTGACGGGAGTTCTGAGTTCGTGAGCGATGGCCGCGTTCCACAGATTTCGCTGAACGTCGAGGGTCTGCAGCTTTTCCGCCATTTCATTGAAATCATTAACAAGATTATTAATCTCGCCCAGCTGAGAGCTGGTTCCGGACGCTCTTGCGCCAAGATTGCCCTGCGAAATTTGTTTCAGGCTCTGGGCAACGGCATTTAGCGGCGTCAATATTCTGGCAGAGAGTTTCACGGTAAAAAACAGCGATACCACCAGACTGGTGACTGAAGCTATCATGATCCACAGCCAGTCCAGCAAGGTCATATCATCTTCGCTCCCGGAGACGGCGCCTCCCGGCAGGTAGTCAATCAAGAAGCTATAAAATAGATAAGAGCCCACCACGGCGATAGCGATAATAATGAAGGTTAACGACAGCATATAGGTCAATATCTGACGGCTCAGAATCGTTTCTTTGTTCATTTTTTCTCACCTAACCGATAGCCCACTCCTCTGATGCTCTCCGGGATGCCTTTGAGCCCCGCGTGTTCAAGCTTTTTCCGCAGTTTACTCATATGGCTATCAACAGTTCGATCAAGTGAATCCCCCTCGGGCAGGCAGGCATCGAGTAACTCTTCGCGTGAGCACACCTTTCGCGGACTGCGCGCCAGGTAGGTCAAAAGCTTAAATTCGGTGGTGGTCAACACCGGGGTGACAATCTTATTCTCGACGGTAATTTCCACATAAAATTCATCGGGATAAATGGTCAGAAACGGCAATCTTAATGGCCTTGAATTGGCGACTTCGGCATTCGGCCGGGTTCTGCGGAGTACCGCTTCCACTCTGGCGATCACCTCGGAGGGATTAAACGGTTTTATCACGTAGTCATCTGCGCCGAGCCTCAGTCCCATCAGTTTATCGACGTCCTGATCAAGCGCGGTCACCATGATAACCGGCACGTTAGTCTCTTTGCGTAAGGTCGTCAGCACGTTCCAGCCATCATAAACGGGTAGATGGATATCCAGTAACACGAGGTCCGGTTTATGCAGACGGGTAAGATTTATCGCCTGCTCGCCGTCCTCCGCCCGACAGGTTTTCATTCCCGCCCGATGTAAATAGCCTGTCAGAATAGCGGCAATTTCATCGTCATCCTCGGCGATAATTATCAGATTGCTTTTGTTCATTTTAGTTTCCACATTACCGATAATAGATTTTATTTTATCTTAAAAAGATTTTATGCCGTACTTGTTTAAACATTCTACAACCTAATCTCAGGCACCAGCCGCGAGTGGATATTTTCCCTGTTAAAAGCAATGTGACAAGCCAGGAGTTAAAAAGTGCACACGCCGCATTTTTTCCTGCCGATATAAAGCACGCGGAACGCGTCTCCATACTGGCTACACAATCACGAAATAAACAATCAACATACCGCTGCGACAATCCTTCATCGAGGAAGAAAAGTGAAAGCGTGAGTGTGACACGCACGCCTGAGAATTCAGCTCGCCAGGCAACTGATGTGGGCCCCTGTCAGAGAAAACATTATGGAAAGCTTAAGTAATATTCGTCGTGAAAAAGTTCTCGCTGCCTTTATATTTTCCCTGACAGCATGGGCGTTACTTTATTTATGGTTATACCTGGTACATGCCATTGATGAAAAGGTAGCTTCCACGACGCTGTCATCGCCATTGGTCCATGCCAGCATCACCTTCTCAGTCCTGGCGTTTATATTCCAAAAGAAACCTGGCGCGTTAAGAGAATTAGCGATTATCGTCTTCTGGCTGGTATTAATATTTATTTATAGCATTGTTGTATTTAATATACTTTTGAATATCATACCCGACATATATGATATTATCTTTTATTATGAGTGCTTTTTGCTGATCGTTTTCTGCGGTTCTCCGGCGTATTTATTGATGCGGATAATTTGATTTTAGGCCATGAGAAAGATAGCCCTCTTTAGCCGAGTGCGGCAGCCGCGTTCATAAGATTAACCGGGAATATGCATACACACTCCCTCCATAAATCGGCCATTGGCGGTCAACATCGCGCATTTAGACTTAGCCTCTTCCTCCTCGGCCTCGTTCTGGCCGGATGGCGATATATGCCATTCGCGCAGGAGACAATTGCTCGAACGTTGCCGCCTGGATGACGCTATCGCACGAGTTTACCGGAGGATAGGCCCCGGGAAACCGAGCGGTCATCCTGAATTTACTGACCTTTTTGTTTGTTGACTGGATGTCTATCTGATGCCGCACTTTTTTATTGAACGTCCTATTTTCGCCTGGGTGGTCGCGCTGTTTATCGTGCTGACGGGAATATTGTCCATTCCGCGCCTGCCGGTTGCGCAATATCCTGCCGTCGCACCGCCGGGCATTATTATTTCGCTCAGCTATCCGGGGGCCAGCCCGGATGTGATGAATACGTCTGTTGTTTCACTTATCGAGCGCGAGATTTCTGGCGTGGATAATTTGCTTTATTTTGAATCCACCAGCGATACCACCGGCATGGCTTCCATTACGGTAACCTTCAGACCGGGAACGGACGTTAAGCTCGCGCAGATGGATCTGCAAAACCAGATTAAAATCGTCGAGCCGCGTTTACCACAGGCGGTAAGGCAAAATGGCATAACGGTTGAGGCGGCCAATTCCGGCTTTCTGATGATGGTGGGGTTAAAATCCCCGACGGGAGAGTATCAGGAGGCTGATTTAAGCGACTATTTTGCTCGCAATGTGATCGATGAGCTGCGCCGCGTCCCTGGCGTTGGCAAAGTCCAGCTCTTCGGCGGGGAAAAAGCGCTGCGTATCTGGCTGGATCCTATAAAGCTCCACGGTTACGGGCTTTCCGTCACGGACGTGGTGAGCGCTGTCGGCCAACAAAACGTGATTGTTTCTCCCGGCAGAACGGGAGATGAACCAACGACGCCGCAGCAGGCCGTTACTTATCCGATAACCGTTAAAGGTCAGCTCTCATCGGTTGAGGCGTTTCGCAACATTACCTTAAAATCTGAGGTGACTGGCGCACGGCTAAAGTTGGCTGATATTGCGCGCGTGGAGTCCGGGTTACAAAGCTATGCTTTTGGCATACGAGAAAACGGCGTTCCCGCCACGGCTGCCGCTATTCAGCTCTCTCCCGGCGCAAATGCGATCGGCACGGCATCGGGGGTCCGCGCGCGGCTGGCGGAGCTTTCAGGCGTGCTTCCTGAAGCAATGGCGTTCACGGTTCCGTTTGATACCGCCCCCTTTGTGAAGCTTTCTATTTTGAAGGTGGTGGAAACCTTTGCCGAAGCAATGGTGCTGGTGTTTCTCGTTATGCTGCTGTTTCTGCACAAAATCCGCTGCACGTTTATCCCCGCAATCGTAGCCCCGGTGGCGCTGCTGGGCACCTTAACGGTGATGCTGTTTAGCGGCTATTCCATCAATATCCTGACCATGTTCGGCATGGTGCTGGCAATCGGCATCATTGTTGATGACGCTATTGTTGTTGTGGAGAACGTTGAGCGCCTCATGGAAGAAAAGGGGCTCTCCCCGAAGCAGGCCACGCGGGAAGCGATGAGTGAAATCACCCCGGCCATTATGGGTATTACGCTGGTGCTGACCGCGGTATTTATTCCCATGGGTTTTGCCGACGGGTCGGTAGGGATTATTTACCGGCAATTCTGCATTTCTATGGCAGTATCCATTTTATTATCGGCATTCCTGGCGCTGACGCTCACCCCTGCCCTTTGCGCTACGTTACTTCGGCCGCATCAGCCTGACCGGAGCAAAGGCGGCTGTTTTTCCGCGTGGTTTAACGCCCGTTTTCACCGCCTCGCCTCATTTTACGCCTCCGGGCTCGGGTTTGTTCTGAAACGGACCGGACGCATGATGCTGCTGTATACCGCGCTCTGTCTCGCGCTGTATGCCGGTCTATCCTCATTACCTTCGTCATTTTTACCGGATGAAGATCAGGGTTACTTTATGTCGTCGATCCAGCTCCCTTCCGACGCCACGATGCAGCGTACGCTTAAGGTGGTACAACGATTTGAAGATGAAATTGCCGCGCGGCAGGCCGTTGAAAGCAACATCATGATCCTGGGATTTGGGTTTTCAGGCTCAGGGCAAAACTCTGCCATGGCTTTCACCACCTTGAAGGACTGGAAAAATCGCGAGGGCGCGACCGCCCAGGGTGAAGCAGAGTATATTCAAAGCAGTATGGAAAGCGTTCCCGATGCCGTCACGATGAGCCTGCTCCCTCCGGCTATCTCCGACATGGGGACCTCATCCGGGTTTACCTGGTATTTGCAGGACCGTGGCGGCAAGGGCTATCCGGCCCTGAAAAAGGCAGCGGATGAGCTGGTAAAGCGTGCGAACCAGAGTCACCTGTTGAACGATGTCTATATCGATGGGCTCCCTGAAGGGAGTAGCCTGATGCTTAACGTCGACAGGGAAAAAGCGGAAGCGATGGGCGTATCGTTTGATGAGATTAACCAAACGATTACCGTCGCAACGGGCTCCAGTTACGTCAATGACTATACCAATAATGGCCGGGTTCAACAGGTGATCGTTCAGGCGGATGCGCCCTACCGTATGCAACCGGAGCAGTTATTGACCCTGTCGGTGAAGAACCGCTCGGGGCGGATGCTTCCTTTGGCGGCGTTTGTGACGCTCTCCTGGAACGTTGCCCCGCAGCAGCTCAATCGCTATCAGGGATATCCGGCCATCCGCATTAGCGGAAGCGCCGCCGCGGGCGAGTCCACGGGTAGCGCAATAATGGCGATGGAGAAGCTGGCGGACCAGTTGCCGGCGGGTTTCGCCGGAGAATGGGCGGGGAGTTCGTTACAGGAAAAGCAGTCCGCGTCACAGCTGCCGGGGCTGATAATACTCTCGGTGCTGGTCGTATTCATGGTGCTGGCCGCACTCTATGAAAGCTGGTCGATTCCCTTCGCGGTAATGCTTGTGGTTCCTCTCGGCCTGCTCGGCGCGGTTGTGGCCGTGACGGTGGCGAATATGACCAACGATGTCTTTTTTAAAGTGGGCCTGATAACCCTGATTGGCCTTTCCGCTAAAAATGCGATTCTGATTGTGGAATTTGCCAGACAACTGATGAGCCAGGGAATGAACGTGGTGGATGCAACATTACTCGCCTCAACGCAGCGCTTACGCCCAATACTCATGACCTCGCTGGCATTTACATTAGGCGTCGTACCGCTGATGCTGGCCAGCGGGGCGAGCGACACGACCCAGCATGCCCTGGGAACGGGCGTCTTCGGGGGTATGATAAGCGCAACGGTGCTGGCTATCTTCTTTGTCCCCGTCTTTTTCGTCATGATTACGCGGTGCATTAAACAACGTCGGAAAGGGGAAAACACCCCGCGCCATATTAAATAGCACGAGGTTGGTACGAGCGCAGCTGGAACGACAAGACGAGTTTTACGCTGCGTTAAGGGAAAGGATGTCGCCGCGCTTTAGACTCGCTTGCCTCACTCGTTCGGCGGTCTTGTCGTCAGCCGCTAAACAGCGGCTGTTAAGGCTAATGGCGCGCGCTTTTCATGGTATCCTGCCAGCCCGGATTGCACGGCTCTTTTGTGCCTGGAAGATAAAATTTTCCGGACGAGTCAGGCTGCGTGCCGCCGGGGCAACCATCGCGTCCAGACGCGGTCGCGCTGCCATCAGAGCCATTGCCCCCATCCGAGTTATTCCCATTCCCGCCGTCGCCGCCATTCCCGCCGTTAGCGGCATAGGCTGAGCATGCGCACAGCATGAAGAAACACACCAAAAAGCGTCTGACCATCACTATCCCCTGTCATCGGATTTAAATACTGACTGAAAGCCGATGAATTGTACGCGCTTCCAGAATCCGTTGAACGCATTTCTGCCGCATCGCCGGATAAGAAAAACCGTACGCAACGCGGCTGTCGTTGCGCTCAGGGACAGGACATGGAATAAGGGAGGAAAATCCTGGGACAGGTCGTCGTGATATCGCCAGCACGGCTTTCGCTATCGCGGGCGTAACGCTATAAATCGTTATTTATCGCACAGTATGACATGGGTGGCGGCAGGGCCTTTGTCATCTCTATGGAGTATGGCATATTCAACTTTCTGGCCTTCAAACAGGGTATTAAAATTATCACCACGCAGCGCCGAGCAATGGACCGAGATATCTTTACCGCCATCGAGAGGTGAAATGAAACCAAAGCCCTTCGACTCATTATACCACTTGACCAGACCTTTAATTCTTGAGGACATACTGACTCCTTGCGCATCAGGTAATTGACAGAAAACGTGTCGGATTAAACGTATGGACTCAAAAGAAAGGGGGTATCAGCGATAGCGCCTGGTAATGAGAACGGGCCGGTAAAATTTTTAAGTGCATGCGTTTTTTCGGATTAATAATTTCATTAAGGCATGAATACCATTAATAAGCAAATGAAATTTTAGCCGTCCAGATACCCCGATGGGGATTAATAATGAGAAACGGCCTAAATTAATCGCGCTGCGACCGGTGATATGGCTTCACCGCCGGGTGAGCCTGTTCGGAAAAATAAAAAAACATTCTCTGCAGATTCATCCACGTTACCGTAACCAAAAATCGAGTTAACCCAATGAAATACTGAAAGTTATTATCATTACGTCATCAACAAGGCGCTGGTGAATCACTCCCTCTCTTCCCGTATCACTCTCCGCCCCGGCAATATCAATTGAAATAAGTCTTGCTATCCGCGGTGAAGTATGTGACTAATGATTGGTCGGTTAAGTACACAGACATAATAAAGCGGTTCAGTAAAGCAGTCCTCATCTTAAGTGTTATCCATTGATAATTCTTCCTTTTGAGTCTCCTTATCGTTATTAATTAGATTCTGTGCGAAACCTTTTCGCCGTAAGGCTCAGATATGTTGAGGTATTATCAATGTCTAATAAAATGACTGGTTTAGTAAAATGGTTTAATGAGTCGAAAGGCTTTGGTTTCATCACCCCGGACAACGGTAGCAAAGATGTGTTTGTACATTTTTCCGCTATCCAGGGCGGCGGTTTTAAAACCCTGAACGAAGGCCAGAAAGTCGAATTCACCATTGAAGATGGCCAGAAAGGCCCTTCTGCCGGTAACGTCTTCGCCATCTAAGCTGCGCTTTATTTGCTGGCGGTAGATTTCAGCTTCGCTGCCGATGATGGACTCACGCCAGTTAAAAAACCCTGACATCATGTCGGGGTTTTTTCGTTATATCGCGAGCCGTCAGGTAATAAAAAACAAGGCTGGCCTCAGAGTATTCCGTGCTGAATCAAAAAGCCCCACCACGGAATGCCGACAACCATATGCAGCAGAAACGTTAATAAAGCGATTATGGTCCCGGTTAACCACCAGGATTTAATATCGTTATAACCGGCGGCAAAGATAATCGGCCCGGCGGCACCGCCATAGTGCGTGATACAGCCCCCGTAAGAGTTAGAAAACAGGATGGCGAGCGCCAGCAGCGCAGGCGCCGTTCCGGTAACCAGTCCGACGGTGGCGAAGACGGGAACCATAGCCGCGACGTATGCACCGCCGGAGGCGAATAAATAGCGCACGACGATGCTTAAAAAAACAATAATCACAATGGTCGTGTTACCGGCGCCGAGGAAATCCAGATGCTCGGACATAAAGGCGGCAAGCCATTTAAAAAATCCCTCTTTGCTTAAGGTCGCACTCAGTCCAATAATGCCGCCGTACCAGATTAACGTATTCCAGCCGCCCTTATTTTGCAGCACATCATTCCAGCAAATGACATTCGTGAGCAAAGCGCCAGCCATGGCAATCACCGCAACGGAGGATTCATTCAGCCCCAGATAATGAGAAAATATCCAGCCAGAGAGTGCGGAGATAAAGACCACGATCAGCCCTTTCTCTTTCGAACTGATGGGCCCCAGGTCATTCAGGCCCGCAGTGGCTATTTTTACATTGTCTATTTCTTTTAATTGCGGGCGCACTATTTTGTAGGTGATATAAGGAATGACGGCTAACATCAATAGCCCAAGCGGTACCCCCGCCAGAGCCCACCCTACCCAGCTTATGCGGATATGAAAAATATCGGAAATTAACTGTAACGCTAAGGCATTTCCGGCAAACGCGGTCAAAAACATATAGCTGGTGGTTTTAGTCACCATATAGATATTCACCATCAGATAACGTCCGGCCTGACGCGGACTCTCTTTTGGCGTTGAACCTAACACCAGGGCAATGCTATTGATAATCGGGAATACGACGCCGCCGGCGCGTGCGGTGTTAGAGGGCGTCGCCGGTGACAGCATTAAATCCAACAGCGCCGTGACATACCCCAGCCGCAGGGTTGTCCCACCGAACTTTAAAATAAACCAGTACGCCAGACGTTTCCCTAATCCGGTGGTGACAAAAGCGGCGCTCAAAGTAAACGCGCTAAATACCAGCCATGTCGTTCCCGAGGAAAAACCGCTCAGTACATCCATTGACCTGACGGGGGAGTCATCAAATCGTGCCACCGTTAAGCACGACAAGCCTACCGCCGACAGCATGATAACCGGCTCAGGATAAGGCTTACTCACCAGACCTATAATGGATGCCAGGTAGATACCGGCCAGTATCCAGGCTTCTTTCGTTAATCCCTCGGGGGGTGGAATGATGATTGCTAATATAATAATAAAAATAAGCACCGCTATTTTTATTAGCTTTGACTTCAACATGCTTCACCTCGGCTACAATCCGTGTCATTAAAAGCAGAAGCCTCTTTCTTCTGAAGCTTCCGCTGAACAAGTGAGCTATTCACCGTTATTGCTTAATGCAGTAAAGAATTAGCCAGCGAATGTTTTAATAATATTTTTTCCATCATTCGTTGACTGATACTCTGGCAGCCGATCGAAGTTCAGGTAACGATAAATATCGTCCCTTGATGCTTTGATTTTATCCATGTGCCAGAAATATTGTTCAACGGTCGGCATTTTCCCTATCATCGCCGCCACGGCGCTCAGCTCCGCCGATGCTAAAAAAACGTTCGCATCGGTGCCCAGACGATTCGGGAAGTTACGAGTCGATGTTGAAACAACGGAACTGCCCTGACGTACCCGCGCCTGGTTCCCCATACACAGCGAACAGCCGGCGGGTTCGATTCTGGCGCCCGTTTTTATAAACTGATTAAAGTAGCCTTCACTGGCAAGCTGACGCGCATCCATTTTCGTCGGCGGAGCCAGCCACAGCCGTACGGGTATCTCGCGGGCGTCGGCAATAATTTTACCGGCGGCGCGGAAATGGCCAATATTCGTCATGCAGGAGCCAATAAAGACCTCATCTATCGGCGTACGCGCGACTTCCGACAGCAGCCGGGCGTCATCCGGATCGTTCGGCGCACAGACGATGGGTTCGGTAATTTCCGTGAGATCGATCTCAATCACCGCGGCATATTCGGCGTTCTCATCGGCCACCAGCAGCGACGGATTCGCCAGCCACGCCTCAATTTCCGCAATTCGCCGCGCCAGCGTGTCGGCATTTTCATAACCCTGATTAATCATCCAGCGTAGCAATGTGGCATTGGAGCGCAGGTATTCCGCCACGTTCTCCTCTTCCAGACGCAGCACGCACGCCGCTGCGGAGCGTTCGGCCGAGGCGTCGGCCAGTTCAAAGGCCTGCTCCGCTTTCAGCATCCCGAGCCCTTCGATTTCCAGGATACGGCCGGAGAAAATATTGATCTTATTTTTTTTCTCCACCGTCAGTAATCCCTGCTTGCGGGCATAGAGCGGAATAGCGTGAACCAGATCGCGCAGGGTTATCCCCGGCTGCATCTCTCCCGTAAAACGGACCAGTACGGACTCCGGCATATCCAGCGGCATAATGCCCGTTGCCGCAGCAAAGGCCACCAGCCCGGAGCCCCCGGGAAAAGAGATGCCAAGCGGGAAACGGGTGTGCGAATCCGCCCCGGTCCCCACGGTATCAGGAATCAGCATACGGTTAAGCCAGGAGTGGATAATGCCATCACCCGGCTTCAGCGCCACGCCGTTTCGGTGGCTGATAAACTCGGGCAGCGTTTCATGCAGCTTCACATCAACCGGCTTGGGATAGGCCGAGGTATGGCAGAAAGACTGCATAACCAAATCAGCGGAAAAATTCAGGCAGGCCAGATCGGTAAGCTCATCGCGCGTCATTCCTCCGGTGGTATCCTGCGAACCGACGGTGGTGACTCGCGGCTCGCAGTACTGTCCTGGTCGGATCCCGGCAACGCCGCAGGCTCTCCCCACTATTTTCTGCGCCAGCGTAAAGCCAGCGGCGGAGGGTGCCGGCGCTTTCGGCCGGCGGAAAACGTCGGAGGGCGCAAGGTTCAGTGATTGCCGCGCTCTGGCCGTCAGGCTGCGGCCAATAATCAGCGGAATGCGCCCTCCGGCGCGCACTTCATCCAGCAGAACGTCCGTTTTCAGGGAAAATGAGGTGACAGGACGCTGGCTGTGGGCTTCGCAAATTTCCCCGCGATACGGATAGAGATCAATCAGCATTCCCGTGGATAGCGCGGAAACATCCATTTCAAGGGGCAGCGCGCCGGAATCTTCCAGGGTATTAAAAAAGATGGGCGCAATATTGCCGCCAAAAACAAAGCCGCCGCTTCGTTTATTCGGCACCCATGGCATATCGTTGCCAAGGTGCCATAAAATAGAGTTAGTGGCCGATTTTCGCGAAGAGCCGGTGCCGACGACATCGCCGACGTAGACCAGCGGATAGCCCTCTTTCTTTAACTGCTCTAGCTGTCGTATCGGCCCGCGGCTTCCCGGTTCATCCGGGCTGACGCCGTCGCGCGGATGACACAACATGGACAAGGCATGCAGAGGAATATCCGGACGTGACCATGCCTCGGGCGCAGGGGACAAATCATCAGTATTGGTTTCCCCCGTCACTTTGAATACTTTCAGCGTGATCTTCTCCGGCAGCGCCGGACGACGTAAAAACCATTCGGCGTCGGCCCATGACTGAATCACTTTTTGCGCCCAGGCATTTCCTTGTTTCGCCTTTTCTTCCACATCCTTAAATTTTTCAAAAATAAGCAGCGTGGCGCTTAATTGTTCCGCTGCGCTGCTGGCCCAGCGGGGATCGTCCAGTAAGTGAATGAGCGGTTGAACATTATAACCACCCTGCATGGTACCCAGCAGTTCAATAGCCTGCTGAGGCGCAATAATACTCGCCGGGTTTTCTTCTTTGATCTGCTGATAAAGAAAATCGGCTTTAATCTTCGCCGCCGGATCGACGCCCGGCGGCACGCGATGCGCTAACAGCTGTACAAGGGCATTTTTATCATCGCAGATCTTGCTGGTCAGTAATGTAATTAATTCTTGCGTTTGCTCAGCGGTTAACGGCTTCGGTGGAATATTTTTTTCAGCACGTTCGTCCACATGCTTATTATAAGCTTCTAACATATGCTCTCCGTTTCAGATGTTATTTATCTGAAGGTTGTTTATGTAATAGCGATATTCGGTTGGTAAAATTAACTTTTAATAAATTGCGGTAAGCCTTCACAAAATTCTGCTAACTGCTCCAGACCATAATTCCACTCCCCGAATCCGGACTCAGCATTAATATGCCCGGCGTCACCCAGATCGATTAACCGCCCTCCCCAGCATTGCGCCCAGTACTGCGCTCGCTTAAAGGTCATTAACGGATCGTTTCGGCTGGCAAACAGGAGGCTGGGCACCCGCAGCCTCTCGGGAAGTACCGCCTCGTCCAGTTCGAAGAGCGATGGCTCCGCAGGCGCAACCATGACGATACCCGCGATGTTCACCTTTTGCGTCTGAATCAGGCGACATGCGGCGAGCGCCCCAAAGCTGTGGCCGACCAGCACGGCCGGCCGCTGACAGGTAGCCAGCTCCCGACGGATAGCGGATACCCAGGCATCGATATCCGGCTCCAGCCAGTTCCGCTGGCTTATCCGCTTCCAAAAAGGAAAACGACGACTCCAACAGCTTTGCCAGTGATGCTCATCGCTGTCTCGCAGGCCCGGCACCAGAATAATCGTCAACTTCTCGCTGAGCTGTTCCAGACGTTGGGTAGTCATAAAGCCTTCCTCTCCACGTTCAGTACCGCCCGTCAGGCCGGGTAATGGGAAAGTACCCAGCCAACGGCAAGGAGATCCGCGCTGCCGCCAGGGCTAATATTTCTGTCAATCAACGCCTTATCCATGTGTCTCAGCGCTTTTCTGAGCTTTTCACCCGCCAGGTGTTCTATATTCAGAACGCGTTGCGCATAGCGCTGCACATACTGCAGGCCGCTCAGCCCGCCCCGGGACACCACATTGGTATCGGGGTTGAAGGCCATCAGGGCCAGCAGCATCCTGAGCAGCGCATCCTGCTCAGATAACCCCTCCCGCCGCGCTTTCTGCCACTGCGGCAGCCCGAACTGCCTGACGGTATAAAAGCCGTTCTCAGCCTCACCCCGCGCGCCGCTAAGCCCAAAGCGCTGAAAAATATGCTCGCCTTTGGTTTTGGCGAGGCCCTTTCTTTTCAGTTCCTGGCTAACCAGGCCCGCGCACATCGCGCGGGTTTCCTCGCACAGATTGCGCTGGCTAAGCATCTGGTTGCGCTTAACAAGGCGCCCAGCGGCGGCGCACAGCAGGCCGAGGGAAAAAATGCCGCCTTTGTGGGTGTTTACTCCCCCCGTGGCGTTAAACATCGCCTGTTCGCAGGCCAGTCCTGTGGGCCTTATCGCCAATAGCGTCTGCGGGGCAGGCAAATCCGCCGTCGCCTTTCCCTGCGCAAAAAAGCGCGGAAACCAGGGCGAGACGGCGCGAATACTGGCCATAAACAGCGCGATGTTCATATCACGATGCGCGCCATTGTTCTCGCCATCAACCAGCCCGGGCTTTGGCGTTAATCTCACTTCCCGATACATCGCCTCGGCAGCCAGCCAGGCGATGCTTTCCCGTTGCTCAGCCCGTTCAGCGTTGACCGCGAAAATAGTCATAGGCTAAATCCTCAATCACTTGCGCAAGTTCATTCTGAGAATGGCGGCGCATACGGGAACAGACGTGGGCAGCCTCATTGCAAATGAAGCATTTGCGCATCGGCTGTCGGATCGCGCTGCGCTTAATTAATCCGGATGTGGGACAAAAAACATCGATATCCCACAGACGCCCGAGAGGATGATGATCTTCAAGATGCGCCGTCACGTGCTTGATCATCCAGGCTGGCGCCGCTACGGACCAGAACGCTTCGGGCCCGGTGGGCTGAAAACGAACGTCGTGTCTGGAAACGCCCCAGCGATGTTTCCGCAGCAGCTGGCTGAACGCGTCCGTCGCCTCCGCCATAACCTGCCGGGCAAGCGGCGTATCTTTTACCTCTCCGGGCCAGACGAGCGTGGTGGATACCATTGGTTGTTCGAAGCGGCGCAGCCACGCCTGTTGTACACTCGCGCGCGCTTCTCTGGCTTTGAGGACTTCCTCAAGGGTGAGAGGGGCGCAGGAAGCGTTTGTTGTTTCGCCGATCATTCTTTCACCTGCCTTACCACATCAATGACGCTGCCATCGCGATAACGCACGACGCCGACAATGCGCGAGGTAAACTCAATAGGTTTCGGCTCGCCAGAAATTACCAGCGATGTCTGATAAAGCGCTTCGATGTCAACGACCGGCAAACCGGCCGCCGTCAGCCTCTCTTTGACTTCCGGACGGGCAGGATTCACGGCAATGCCGAGGTCGGTGACGAGCACGTCAATGCTCTCTCCCGGCGTTACGCGGGTGGTGACGTGCCTGACGACGGTGGGAATGCGGCTGCGGATCAGGGGCGCGACCACGATAGTTAAATTTGCCGCCGCCGCGACATCGCAATGTCCGCCCGATGCCCCGCGCATCACGCCGTCGGAGCCGGTCAGAACGTTGACGTTAAAATCCGTATCAATTTCCAGCGCGCTTAAGATAACGATATCCACGCGGTCGCAGCAGGCGGCTTTCGCCGCCGGGTTGGCGTAAACGCTGGTCGAGATTTCAACGTGGTGCGGATTTTTCGCCAGCGACTCCCCCGCCGCGCCATCAAAACTTTGTGTATCCAGCAGCTTAGTAATCAGCCCCTTTTCATGCAGATCGACAATGCTGCCGGTAATGCCGCCTAAGGCAAAGCTGGCGACGATATTGTGTTTCCTCATGCGGGATTCCAGGAATCGCGTACAGGCGGTGGACGCCGCGCCCGATCCCGTTTGCAGAGAAAAACCATCGCGAAAATAACCGGAATGCTCAATGACGTCCGCAGCAGACCGCGCGATCATCAGCTCTCGCGGATTGCTGGTCACGCGCGCGGCGCCAACGCTGATTTTCGCCGGGTCGCCTACGCTGTCGATTTTGACAATATAATCAACCTGATCCTGAATAATGCTGGCCGGCATATACGGAAACGGCTCAATGCTTTCCGTCAGCAAAACCACCTTGCGGGCATATTTTGCATCGACCATCGCGTAGCCAAGCGAGCCGCATCGGGATTTGCCGCCGCTGCCGCTGGCATTGCCATATTCGTCGCAGCAGGAGACCGCCAGGAACGCGACATCAATATTAATTTCACCCTTTTCAATCAGATTGACCCTGCCGCCGTGCGAGTGGATCTGTACCGGCTCCTCCATCAGGCCGTGTGAAATCGCATCCGCTAATTCACCGCGCATCCCTGAGGTATAGATTTTGCTAATAACGCCGTGTTTAATATGCTCGATCAGCGGCGCGTTGCAGGTCATCAGGGAACTTGACGCCAGCGTCAGCCCTCGCAGGCCTTTTTCCGCCAGCCTGGCCATAACGTAGTTAATCACTTGATCACCCTCGCGGAAGGCGTGATGAAATGAAACGGTCATCCCATCGCGTAAATCGCAGCGCGATAAAACTTCATCCAGCGTGTCAAAAAGTTTGCGCTGATATTTTTGCCGGGTATCAGCAAGATAGGGCGTATGGGTATTTGCGCCGGAAAATATCTCATACTGATGCTGGGCGCCGGATATATTATGAAGGGCTTCGGTTAATTGATTCATAGTTAAATCCTGTTGCTGGTGACTGAATGGAGATTATTGCCGGATGCCGGAGGCATTTTTACGTTCAATAACCACCCGGGCATGGTTGATGATCGGCGCGTCAATCATTTTGCCGTTCAGTGAAATCACCCCAAGTCCGCTACGCTCCCCTTCTTCGGCCGCGGCAATAACACGCTCCGCGTAATCAACTTCTTCCTGAGTGGGGGCATAGGCATTATGTAAGATCTCTATCTGCCGCGGATTAATAAGCGACTTACCGTTAAAGCCCATACGTTTAATCAAATCCACTTCTTTCAAAAAGCCGGCCTCGTCATTAATATCGGCATAGACCACGTCAAACGCATCAATACCTGCCCCGCGGGCCGCATGTAATACCGCGCAGCGCGCGTAAAACAGCTCGGTACCGTCGCCGCGTTCCGTTTGCATATCCATGACGTAATCAAACGCCGCCAGCGCAATCCCCATCAGGCGTTGAGAGGACCTGGCGATAGCGACGGCATTAATGACCCCCACCGCCGATTCAATCGCCGCCATCAGCTGCGTAGAGCCCACCGGGCGGCCGCAGCTCTCTTCAATACGCACAATTTCACGCTCAAGCTGGTAAATATCTTCCGGCGTATCGGTTTTGGGTAAACGGATAACATCGACGCCGGCGCGCACCGCCGCTTCCAGGTCTTTTAAGCCAAATGGCGTATTCAGCGGATTAATCCTGACAACGGTTTCAATATCTTTATACATAGGATGCTGTAGCGCATGGAACACCAGCAGCCGCGCGCTGTCTTTCTCTTTCAACGAGACCGCATCTTCCAGGTCAAACATGATTGAATCGGGTTTATAAATAAAGGCTGTTGAAAGCATAGCGGCGCTTGAACCCGGTAAAAAAAGCATGCTACGGCGTAATTTTTTCATCATAATTTTTCCCACGCAATTTCGTTGCTGGCCGTTCCCCGTAAAATCGCCGCCTGCATTCTGGCGCGGATAACGCAGTCCAGCGCGCCCTTATCCTCAACAATAATTTGCCCCTGCGTAACGTTTAATGCGGAAAGTGTTTCATTAACCACTGCCGTAATCTGTTCACCAAATTGTTTGTACACTTCGCTGTTGATAGTAATATCGAGCCCATCATCGTAGGGGCTGACTTTGACAACCAGGTCGCTGGATTCCAGCGTCCCGGCGATTGCCGCATGTAATATTTTCATATAAATATCCTGAACAATGATTTATTAAGCATCAACCATATCTAAATCGGGCTGCTTAGATTGATTCGCTGATAACCATTTATATAAATAGGGCATCGTAGTTGCAGGCACCATACTTTTAACGGTGTGCATATCTTCGTGACTTAACAATTTCCTGACCGCAGAGGCGGAGATGGGAAGATTATTCATATCGGTCATCCGCTGAATCTCATTCACCTTGATACTGGCGGCAGGTATTGTCATCTCATCCTCCAGCCAGTGATGCATTGCGTCATTATATTGCGCGGTCACCTTACAGAAGGGTTCAGTACCAACAAAACGCTGATTAATATTTAAAGCCGGTGCAATGTAACGGCGGAACATAAGCAAATCGATTGCGGCATACACCTCGTTAATAATTTGTTTTTCTTTGAGAAAGTAACCGGGGAATGTT
Organism: Klebsiella sp. RCJ4; assembly: GCF_009025755.1. Taxonomy (NCBI): domain Bacteria; kingdom Pseudomonadati; phylum Pseudomonadota; class Gammaproteobacteria; order Enterobacterales; family Enterobacteriaceae; genus Klebsiella; species Klebsiella sp. RCJ4. Next base: position 70,668 of record NZ_WCIN01000046.1, on the reverse strand, counting down.
CCTCGAGAAATAATATATTTTGAGCCAGGATGGACCGTAATATTAGGCAGATGCCGTGACCCCTCCTGAACCATGGCAAACCGTTGCCGAAAGGAAAACGTGGACAGATCTTCCTCAACGACAAAGACATGCAGCCAGTCGCACGCTTTTGCAGCCTGCTCAATCAGATACTGGTGCCCTAACGTAAAGGGATTTGCATTCATCACAATCCCGCCGATATTTCCGGCCGTCACCAAATGCTGGCCCCGCAGTTGGCGGCAGTAGCGATGGATGCCAACCGGCGAATTCTCCATCAGCGTCGCCCTGTTATCGAGGGTGACCAAAGGATAAAATCCGCATCCCTGGAACGACCGCACATTGTCCGGACACGTCAGGAGAAAAAGCTGATGTTCGCCGTTCTGAACAGCCTGCAGCTCCGCTTCATGAATGATTTTCAGGCCTAACGCCGTCCCGCGCCACTCTCTGGCAACCGCAATGCATTTTAACGTATTCCCCGCAAGCCCGGCGCAGGCAACCAGCTGCCGCTGGCAGCGCGCGACAACAAATTGCTCAATGTCGCCGTCGATGCCTAATCCATTGTTCTTCAGAAAGAGAATAATTTCGTCTCTGAAGGTACCGTTGCTAGTTTCCACTTTCTCGAATTCTAGCGTTTGGTCGGTGTACATCTTGTTTCTCCTGCCCATACCTTAATGAGCGTCAAATAATCTTGTCTGAGCCCGCGGAGACGTCGACATCTGCAATTCGTGCTGCGGTTTTGATTCGACAATCGTATTCATGAGATGCCCAATATTTTCAATTACCACCTCGACCCGATCGCCTTCGTGCATAAAGAGTGGGGGCGTTCTTTTTTTACCGACGCCGCCAGGAGAGCCGGTAATAATGACATCGCCGGCGCTGAGCGCCGTAAAAGTACTGATATAGCTAATCAGATCGGCAACTTTATGGATCATACTGCTCGTCGAATCATTCTGAACCATAATGCCGTTCAAATAGGTTTGAATAGACAAGCGGTGGGGATCGGGTATTTCATCAACGGTTGTCAGGCAGGGACCAAACGCGCCGGTCTGCCGCCAGTTTTTCCCGGCGGTAAACCAGGCATGCTGCCAGTCGCGCACCGATCCATCCATATAGCAGCTATAGCCTGCAACATGGCTCAGGGCAGCGCCAGTATCGATATTCATACCCGGTTTGCCAATAATAACGGCCAGCTCACCTTCATAATCAAATTCATTGGATAGCGCGGGTTTTAATATCGGTGTTGCATGACCGGTTTGCGAGTCAGGAAAACGAATAAAGAGGGTCGGCGCATCGCTGGTTTCAGAAAACTCTTTTCTTTTTTCCGCATAGTTCATACCGACGCAGAAAATTTTCCCTGGATTTTCAATGACCGGTAAAAAAGTAATATCAGCCATCATGACATCGACCGGATAATTAACATATTGGCCGGCGATCTCAATAGCGCCCCACTGCAGTAAGTCCTTCAACGTACGATATTGATGACCAATCTTGCCACCCAGGTCAATAATGCCTGTATCCGTCAATATTCCATAACTCTTACGACCATGATGAACATAGCTTGCTAATTTCATGATGACACCTTACTAACATTGAATTTCTTTACTCACGCCACTGGAGATGACGTGAGTCATTCACTTCGCCACGAAGGGTTTAAGACTCAACCGGAACCATGACTTTTGTTTCGCTGGAAGACAAATACGTTGCAACCACCGCCCCCACGGCCAGTAGCGCAATAATGAATCCCGTCATCCCCTGCCAGCCCATAGAGTGGAAAACAAAGCCGTTCACGAAACCAATCACTGAGCCGCCCATGTAGTAGAAGAACAGATACAGCGCGACGGCCTGGCCACGTGCATGCGTTGCATTTTTACTTACCCAGCTTAAGCCAATGGAGTGACAACCAAAGAAACAACCGGTAAAAATGACCGCGCCGATAATAAAGGTGACGACGTTAGACGTTAAAGTCAGCAGCATTCCCAGCGCCATCATTACAAATAGCGCGCGCAGGACTCTCATACTGCCGTATTTTGCGGAAAGTCGTCCCGCCTGAGGGGCGGTAAAAAAGCTTAAGGCAAAGCTAAAGGAGAGCAGGCCCGCATTCGCCGGAGAAATATGAAAGGGTTCGCCTTTCAGGAAGAAAGCCAGGTAGTTATAGAGAGAGGTGAATACCCCAAAGATGATGAAGCTAATCACGAAGGCTAACGCCAGCTTTTTATTTTTAAAGTGAGATGCCGCGCCTTTCACCACGCGAAGAACGTTGAGGCTTTGCGTTGGCTTAAAGTTCTGAGACGCCGGGAGTAAAAAGTAAACCAACAAAGCCACCAAAATCAGGCTGATCGCAAAACCATAGAAAATGGTATTTATTGAGATATGGTCGATCAGCTGGCTGGCCACAATACGCCCGGACATCCCTCCCATCGAGTTACCAAAGACGAAGTATCCGGTGACCACCCCCGCCACCACCGGCGCGACCTCCTCGCTGATATAGGCGGTTGCGGCAGCAGCGATACCGCTGAGCGCCAGGCCAATAACAGCACGCAGGGCCACCAGCATCGCCCATGATTCGACCAGAGGACAGAGCATCGTCAGCAGTCCGCCAAGTAGCAGCGAAACGATAATTAATTTTTTCCTGCCGTAATGATCGGACAGCGTCCCGGTGAATAATAATCCGATAGCCAGAAGCGCCGTTTCTGCGGAGAGAATGATACTCACCTGACTCACCGGCACATCATATTCGACGGCGAGAACGGGTAACAGAGGTTGAATAAAAAAGAGTGAGGCTAATTCTGCAAGGCCGGATAGCGCCAGGGCCAGGATGATCCGAATATAATTACTGACCTTGACGGGAGCAGAATTAAGCTGATTATCTTTCGTATGGGTTATAGCCATAAAATCCTCGACATTATTTTTTTAGGTACAGAGTTATGTAGCAACTACACGCGAGAGGACATCAGTATTGCACCGCATTAATGATATAAAATATTTATAATTCCTCCACTAAAACATATTCCGGGACGCAAACCGTGCCTTCAAATAATTTACGGGAGGTTCTAATCACTGCGGCACGCGTTTTCTCAATATCATCTCCCTCTTTGAGTAAAGATACGGAAATTTTTCCGCTCGGATGTTCAATATTAATAATATTGGTATACGGCGTCCTCGGCTGGTCGGCCACAATGTGATGGGCCACCGATCCTTCAATTATCGTGGCCGTGGATATGCCGATAGAGCCCGTAATAGCCAGTGATTTATGGCAAGTATGAGGCATAAAATAACGAACTCTGATGGTCCCGCCTGCGCCGGGCGCGCTCAGCAGAACCGGTTTAGGGATCACTTTATCGGCGACATCGCCCAGCCCCATTTTCGCACCTGCCTTGCGCCGGATCGTTTCCAGCTTATTCATAAACGCGCGATCGGCATCGAGGTCGGCCGGTGATTCGTCTCCCGTTTTGCCCATCCGCTCTGCCCTAATCAGCACCATCGGCATCGCCATATCAATACAGGTGACTTCCACACTATCAATCACATCAACGACGTTACCGGTTGGTAGCAGCTTTCCCGTCTTGCATCCGGCGGAGTTAAGGAAAGTCAGGCCAATCGGCGCAGCGCAGCCGGGAACGCCATCAATGTGCGTATCGCCTTCATAGTTGACATAAAAATTCGGCGTTTGTACTTCCGCATCAACCAGCGTACCGGTATTCAGGTTGCGGATTCGCACTGTCGTCACCGGACTTTGCGCCTTAACCAGGCCTTTTTCAATCGCGAAGGGCCCTACGGCACAGAGCATATTACCGCAGTTAGGCGTGGTATCGACGCGGCGCTCGTTGACCATCACCTGAACAAATAAATAGTCGACGTCAGCATCCGGACTGTCCGAGGGGCTAACAATCGCGACTTTACTGGTTTGGGGGCTGCCGCCGCCAATACCATCAATTTCAAGTTCGTGACCCGCGCCCATTAAGCCCAGCAGCACAGCATCGCGTTCTTCAATTTTTGTCGGTAAATCACTGGCCAGAAGCACCGGGCCTTTCGAAGTACCGCCACGCATCAGTACACAAGGAATCTTTAACATTATGTTTCTCGTTTCACGCATTGATAAGAGCAATGTCAGGATTCCACAGACGAATACATAATTCTAATGCCAATAAAACCATCGATTAATACGCTTTGCGTATAAATAGCGGTTAGGTTAGTGTGTTTGCATCGCGATAAAGTCTGGAGTGAAATCTCATGCTGCACGATCTTCAAGGTATACAAGCGTTTGTTAAAATTGCAGAAATTGGATGTTTCACAAGAGCATCACATTTTCTTCACACATCCCAACCGGCGTTAACCCGCCGGATTAAAAAACTTGAAGAGCAGCTGGGAGCTACGCTATTTGAACGGACAACCAGAAACATTAAACTCACGGCTGTAGGCAGAGAGTTTTTACCTAAGGCAAAGAATTTAATAGATTTTTATGAAAGCTCGATCCTGAGTATTAAAGAAATGGCCACCCATCAAAGCGGCGTTGTCACCCTGTCCTGCCTCCCCACCGCGGCGTTCTATTTCCTCCCTTCGGTCATCAGGGACTATAACAATCACTACCCCAATATCCGTATCCGCATCCTCGAGCATAGCGCCAGCGATTGTCTTGAAGCCGTCTTAAACGGTGACGCAGATTTCGGCATAAACATGATAAACATCACACATCCCAATATCGATTTCTCGCCGCTGGTCAATGAACCTTTCGTATTAGCCTGCCGACGAGACCACGAACTGGCGCAGAAATCGCTGATCTTGTGGGAAGACCTGGCCAACTTCAGGCTTATTGGCGTTAGACGTTCAAGCGGTAACCGCTCGCTGATCGATCAAGCGCTGGAGAATATGGACTGGAAGCCCAACTGGTTCTATGAAGTCAGGCATCTGTCGACGTCGCTGGGTATGGTAGAGGCAGGGCTTGGCGTGGCGGTGGTTCCCAGTCTGGCCATGCCGACCGATGAGCATCACATTCTTGTCAGCCGTCCGCTCGTTGAGCCGGTTATTCGCCGCACGCTCGGTCTCGTGCTGCGCAGAGAAACGGCGCTGAGCCCTGCAGCGGAAAAGTTCAGGGAGATGCTATTACAACTCTGGTCACAGGATACAAGCAGCCCGTGGATAGGGAAATTTACCCGGTAGAGCCGCTTTTATCTTCGGCACTCTAGCGCCTGACGCTGCGTGAGGGACGCGGCGATATCATTTTCAGGCCGGGGACGCGCTCGTCTGGCAATTATTGTCGCTCTTTTATAAGCCTGGCTGTCAGAAGTGATATTTTTAACGTCCCGGCAAACTATGGCTCCCACCAGATCGGAATTTTTATATTCGGCGACGGAAATAAAGCACCTTAGAACAATAGCGCATTAAGTTATGAATAATATGTGCAACGCGCCGTAATTTAAGCGAAACCGGTTAGGTATCAGCAAATAACATTCGGGCATGAGTTAAACCAAAAAATAATAATGCACTGATAACAAACTCCGTTATCGTGTTCGCGTAATACGTTGTTTTTCAGAAATGACTTTCTCATCAGGGTAAAAATATGCCAACAAAAATTCATAAATTGCTGTTGTCGCTGGCGATCGCCGCCGCGCCTTTTTTCAGCCATGCCGAAGAGTCCACCTGGGATCATATTAAGCAATCGGGCGAACTGCGCGTCGGCGTCGCGCAGGGGGAACCGTGGTATTTCAAAGATCCAGCCACCGGTCAGTGGAACGGCATTGGCTATAACGTGGGTAAAGTACTGGCAAAAGATTTAGGCGTAAAACTGGTGCCGGTGGAGACCACCTGGGGAAATGCGGTCGCCGCGCTGCAGGCTGGGCAGATTGATACCATGCTGGTGCTGGACCCCACCGATGAACGCCGCAAAGCCGCCGACTTTTCCGACCAGCCTTTCCTCTGGTATGCGCAAGGGGTCCTGATCCGCGACGGCGTGAAGGCCGAGAGCTGGGAAGATCTCAATCGCCCGGATATTAAGATTGGCGTCACGCTCGGCAGCAGCCCGGACCTGATACTGACCAAAAAATTACCCAAAGTGCAGCTGGTGCGCTTTACCAATATGGATGAAGGCGTCGCAGCCTTCTACGCCGGACGCGTCGACGCCCTCTCGTACGTTCACCCGGCGCTGGCTCTGCAGCAGGCAAAAGTGCACAAAGGCAACCTGATTCTGCCAAAACCGATTATTGCCATCAGCACCGGCGGCGCGCTGCGCAAAGAGAGCGATCCCCGCTTCCGCAACTTTCTGAATGAAGAGTTTGCCAAAATTTACCAGTCGGGACAGAGCAAACAGTTTTATGAAGACGCCCTTAAGCTACGCGGTGTGGATATCAGCAAAGTGCCCTCGGTGATTAAAGAAGAGTGGAAATAAGCGACTACTCTCCTGGCGCGGACAGAAGCGGCGAGATTGCCGCGCCAATGTCCGCGCAGCGTTCCATATCCAGCAGAGCGTCAATCAGCCGCGCTGCCCGCGGCGCGCTGAGGCGTGATGACAGGTTGGCCACACATTTATCAACGATCCGCTGTTCCGGCAGCGGATTTTCTGCACACCCCGGCGGGAAGTCGATACGCTCTCCGGCGATCGTCCTTCCCTTTACCACAATGTCCACGCGCGCGGCGGGACGGCGATGCTGCAGCATCAGCTGTTCAAAGGTCTCATCGGCGATGATTTCAACCCGGTCAGCGAAGGCAAGGAGTGGCGCCGCGCCGCGCGTCCGATCGCTGCTCCACTGATGACGCGCGATTTTAAACGCCAGGCAGGCTATCGCCAGCGGCAGACTGAACTGCGCATCGGTATTGCTGACGGGACGCGCGTCGGCGAAAAAACGGGCCAGGGTAAAACTACCGTAAACGCGAATCCGCTCAATCGACTCTGGCGACGGAATACGGTCCAGCAGACGCTCAAACGACGCCAGCGCGGTATGCATCCAGCGGCATACCGGATAGTCTTTGAAACTGGCGTGCCTGAGCTGCCAGTGCGTCGCCAGATGCTCCGTCAGCCGTTCTGGCTGAAAGCGGTCGGAGCCTGACATCCGCCAGAACCCCTGTTCACCATCGAGTATCTCGCGCGGCCCCACTATCCCCGCGAGGTGTAGCTCCACCGCGCGTACGCCGGCCTCTGCCGCCGGCGCGTTGTAATCCTTAAACGAAACCAGTGGACGCGCCTGCCAGTTGTATTTATGCAACGTGGGCAAAGGGGTTAACGAGGCGGCCAGTCCCAGGCTATTTTCCAGCCCCGCGGCATCGCAGCCGCGCAGTAAACCATACGCCACCGCCGCCCCCAGCGATTCGTGCTGGCACACGCCGTACACTTGTTGAAACCGTTCAGGACTCGGCTGCTGAGAGATAATCACGCGGCTATTGATTTCCCAGGCCGCCACCAGAGAGGTCAGCAACGCCCCGCCGCTGACCGGCCCGCCCTGGCCCACCGCGGCCAGCGCCCCGGCCACCAGCGTGGCGCCGGGATGCCCCATCCCCCGCCCGGCGACTTCAAAACCATCGTCATAATCCAGCGCGTTTATCGCAGCGGCGTTGAGGAACGCGGCGCCGCTGGCGGAGAGCGGAGTTCCACCGTCGAGCACCGCGCTTTTGCCTGTCGCGTACTGGCTACGAATAACCCGCGCGCTTTTCCGCAGCACGCTGTCTTCGCAGCCGGCAACGCCGCAGCCCAGGCTATCGATAAAATGCAGAGCGATCCTGGCTTTCGCCGACGCCGGTATCGCAGCCGGGGTGAGTTCGCCGGCAAAACGCGCCAGCGTAGCGGTTAAGGAATCAGAGTCTGGCATTGCTTTCTCGCGTAAATATTTATAACCAAAAGAGATAATAGCAATGGTTTTTATTATTTAATTATCACATTTCGCTACTGCTAAGATGATGTCGTTCTAAAACCATCACCATCGTTTTGCGTTTTTCAGGGGTTCCAGAACTATGTCGTATCAATGGGATTTTGCCGCCATCTGGCCATATCGCATGCTGTTGCTGGAGGGGCTGTGGGGTACCATTCAGATCGGCGTCACCAGTATTTTATTCGGCATGCTGGCCGGCATTGCGCTGGCGTTGATGAAGGCCTCGCCGCTAATGCTCTTCCGTCTTCCGGCGCTGATACTGATCGGCTTTTATCGTAATACTCCCGCTATCGTCCACTTCTTCTGGATCTACTACGCTCTGCCAGTCGTCAGCCCGCTGACGCTCTCGCCGTTTGCTGCCGCGGTACTGGCGCTCTCCGCCCAGTCGGCCGCGTTTTATGCCGAAGTTTACCGCGGCGGCATCCAGTCGATCGGCGCCGGACAATGGGAAGGCGCGAAGGCGTTGGGCATGTCGCGCGCCACCGCGCTCCGCCGGGTCATTTTCCCTCAGGCGCTGCGCAGAATGATTCCTCCTTTCCTTGAGCGTTCTTTCGAACTGCTCAAATCCACCGCCCTTGCTTCGTCTCTGGCGTACAGCGAGCTGCTGTATCAGGCGATGCAAATCAACAGTCAGACTTACCGGCCCCTGGAAGTGTATTCGCTTATTGCGGTGATGTACTTCACTCTGCTGCTGATTATCAGCCAGGGCAGCCAGCTGCTTGAACGACGCCTTGCCGTCTCCGACTCACGTTAACGAGAGAACAACCATGCATTATCAGTGGGACTTTTCCCTTGTCTGGCAAAACTTGCCGGTACTGCTAAAGGGACTGGGCGTTACGCTGGAGCTATGGCTGCTGGCGGGAATTGTCGGCACGCTGATCGGGCTTGCCGTTGGCGTCGTCCGTGCCCGCGGGCCGCGCTATTTTTATCCTCTTACCAGCGCCTTTGTCGAGGTGTTCCGCAATACGCCGGTGCTTATCCAGCTCATCTGGTTCTACTATGCCTTTCCGGTGCTGGTGGGCATTCAGTTTTCCACTTTTGGCGCCGCCGCGCTGGCGTTAACCCTGTACACCGCCGCCTACAGCACCGAGATTTTTCGCGCCGGGCTACAGTCCATCGAACGCGGGCAGTGGGAAGGGGCAAAAGCCTTAGGCATGCCGCCGGGCGTGATGCTGCGGCGTATTATCCTGCCGCAGGTATTTCGCCGTATGTTGCCAGCCCTGACAAACCGCATGATTGAACTGGCGAAGGTGACCTCCCTGGCCTCGATTCTCACGGTTAACGAACTGATGTATCAGGGCAGGCTGCTAAGCAGTACCTGGTATCGCCCGGTGGAGATTTTCACCGTCGTCGCCCTGCTCTATTTTGTGCTGATCTGGCCCGGAAGTTACCTGGCGGCACGTCTGGAGCGCCGCTACCGTCCACATCCTTAATATGATGAGAAAGGCCATGTCAGAGAAAAAAGTCGTCATGCGGATACGCGCCCTGCACAAACGCTTTGGTGCGCAAAGCGTGTTACAGGGCATCGATTTAGATATCTATGCCGGTGAGAAAATCGCCATCATTGGCGGCAGCGGCTCGGGTAAGAGCACCCTGCTGCGCTGTCTGAACTTTATGGAAATACCCAGCGCTGGCACCGTAGAACTGGACGGCGTTACCCTCGGTAAAATCGACAGCCGCGGTCAGCGGCGCTATAGCGAAAAACAGCTGAGCGATGTTCGCCAGCGCGTGGGGATGGTGTTTCAGCAATTTAATCTCTTCCCGCATCTCACGGTGCTGCAAAATGTCAGCGAAGCCCTGATATCGGTGAAAAAGATGCGTCGCGAAGAGGCGATGCGCATTGCCCACGCGCAGTTGGAAAAAGTGGGGCTCGGCCATAAGCACCAGGCCTGGCCCGGCAGCCTGTCCGGCGGTCAACAGCAGCGCGTCGCTATTGCTCGCGCCCTGGCAATGGCGCCAGAGATAATATTGTTCGATGAGCCCACCTCGTCCCTCGACCCTGAACTCGTGGGGGAAGTGCTGCATACCATCCGTGAACTGGCAGATGAGGGGCGGACGCTGCTGCTGGTCACTCATGAGCTGGGCTTTGCCTGGCATTTCGCCGATCGGGTGATTTTTATCGAAAACGGCGTGATTCATGAAATGGGCACCCCGGAAGAGGTGCTGCGCCATCCGCGCCAACCGCGCACCCAGGCCTTCCTTTCCCGTTTCGCTGAACGGGCATTTTAACCGCAAGGAAACATGATGAGTTTAGCTCTCTCCGCTCAAAGCAGTCAGGCGTACCTGCAGGATACGCGCAACGACAATGTGCAGGTGTACGTCAACGGCGAATTCGTTCACCGCGATCGCGCCACGGTTTCCGTTTTCGATTCCGGCTACGTCTGCGGCGACGGGGTCTGGGAGGGGCTGCGGCTGGTGAACGGCAAGCTGATCGCCCTTCAGGCGCATCTCGATCGCCTGTTTGCCGGGGCGGCCGCTATCCAGCTCAATATCGGCCATAGTCGTGAGGAGCTAACCGATATTATGTACAGCACGCTGAAGATCAACGGTATGACGGACGGCGCCCATCTGCGGCTCATGATCACCCGCGGCAAAAAGCGCACGCCAAATCAGGACCCGCGCTTTATCCTCGGCGGCGCCACTATCGTCTGCGTGGCGGAATATAAGGTTGTGGATGAACAGGCCAAACGGCGCGGCCTTGCCCTGCTCACCTCGACCTATCGTACCAGCGCGCCGGATGTTTTCGATTTGCGTCTTAATTCCCACAGCCGCCTGAATTTGATCCAGGCGCTATTGCAGGCGCTGGACGCCGGCGCAGATGAAGCGCTGATGCTGGACCCTCATGGGTTTGTCGCCAGCTGCAATTCCACCAACTTTTTTATCGTACGCCAGGGCGAGCTGTGGACCTCAAACGGCCTGTACTGCTTTAACGGTATTACCCGCCACACGATCTTGTCACTGGCGCGCCAGCAGGGCCTCGGCGTGCAGGAAAGATCCTTTACCCTTGCCGAAGCCTTCACTGCGGACGAAGCTTTTGTCACCGGAACGCTGGCAGGTATTACCCCGGTAAACAGGCTCGACGGCAGGCGCTTCGACCTCAACGAAAATCCGGTGACCCGACGTATCAGCGGCTGGTATCAGGACTATTTACAGCAGGCGGAGTCGCCGCCCGCCGACCATCGCCGGACGAAAAAAACCCGCAGAGATAGCGCGGGTTGATTCAAATGCAAATCCATTGACTGCAAATAACATCACAATAACCAGGCGTTATTTTATGATGTGCATCACAAAAACATCACCCCCTGTTCGGGGGGGATGCTGACTTCTCCCGGGCCTCTCTTTATCCTCCCCGCGCGCAGCGTGGAGGGCTAAGGGCATAACGTGGCGGCCCAGCGCAGCCCTGATTCGCGCAGCGCAAAGATCGCCTGAGGGATTTTTGCTTTTTTTGCAGCCGGATGTAAGAATCGACAACAATTTTTATGGGTCAACGCGTTCACTGATGCCGCTCACCGCAGGGGCTGGGATATCGGCCATCGGGATGACATTGCGCATACGTCGTTGCAGCGTGCCGCCCGCCATATCAAATGAATGACTGCTCGCTACCAGAAACCCTCTGTATTACTTCATTCCACGGGAAACAGTATGAAGCCAAAACAAGCGGAAATTATCCGCCAGTCAATGTCTCTGTTTAACAAAGAGGGGTATCAGTCGCCGAGTATTGACCGGATATCGGAGAATGCGGGCATCTCCAAAATGACCTTCTACCGCTACTATGCGGATAAAGAGGCGCTCATTCTTGATATTTTACAGCAGAAAGAGAGTGAGTTTATGCAGGCGCTGCAGGAGATTACCGCCGATAAACCTTCAGGCCGCGAGAAGCTGTTTGCCGTCTTCGAATATTACAATAACTGGTTCACCTGTGAGGATTTCCACGGCTGCATGTTCACCCGCGCCCTGTTTGAATATGGAACCTCGTCTTCCGCTATCCGGGCGACATGCTCACGGTTTAAATCGCGCCTCTACCAGTTTTTCCGCGACATTCTTACCCTGCTGTTAAAACCGGAACCTGCGGAACGGGTGGCGATGATGATGCTCATGCTGATTGACGGCGCCATTGCCGCTCAGCAGGCGGAGTCCTCGGAATGCCGGGAGATCCCTCCCGGAATAACGGCCTGGAGCGCGGCAAAAGCGCTTATTTATTCAGAGGGCGGCACCCTCTGACTCGCGTTCAACAACGGTACGTAACGCCTCCAGCAGACAATCGTAGTAATCGCAGCAGGTCTGAAGACGCAGCGCTGCGCCAACGTAGACCTCCTCCAGCGCAGCCGGGTTTTTATTGCCGATCGGAACGATAACGTTATTCAGCCACCCATCGGCGTGACCGATATCAACCTCGATATGTTCCGCGTAATAATGCACGTCGCGATCCGTAAGGCCAATGCGACGGCACCCGGTCACGAGCTTCTGGTACTGCGGCGGGTCCAGCAGTTCCGTCATCGCCATCACGCCGAGCGATTTGTAGTAATGCTGACGGTTAACGCCGCCCAGCATGAACGCGTTATACCCGGCGAGCCCCTGCCAGTCATACAGATGGGCGAAATGGTTTTCAGGCAGCGCAATATCTCTGCGCTTCAGCAAATCCTTATACAGATTAACGTGCGTAAACTCCTGGCTGCCCTGGCCTATTTCATCCCAAAGGTTCTGGGCAATCTCTGCACGCGTTTCTGGCAGAGAGCCGACCAGCCCCATCGCGACCAGATCGAAAAACAGCAGATTGAGCGCGCTATCGCTTTTGAAGAAATAGTCTATTTGCGTAGCAGAGGCGGAAGAGGAGAGAAAATCAAAGAGGGGATGGTGCGAAGCCGGATGTTTCTGACATAAATGACGGAGTTCCTCAACGATATTCCCGGCGTCAAGCGCGGGTATCGGGAAACTGAAACGTTTTTTTTCCACCCGGAGCCATTCTGATTCGATGTAGCTTCTGATCCCGCAGAGTAATGGATGAAACTGGTTTTTTGCCGCCGCCGATAGCGGCTCCGCCAGCCACGCCTGGTAGAGTTTAAACAGCGCGCTGTGGGCACGTTTTTTCGCTTGCGGATCGTTGGCGGTAAAAGCCTTAGTACAGGTATTTTCGGTCAGGTACCAGGCTCTGTCCGCCAGTAGCGGATTGGCCGTCAGTTTCAGTGAAAGCGCGTTGCTGTGAAGAAGCTGGTCAATCATGTCATCCAGAGAGAGCCTGGCCATTGCGGAATGTTGTTCGTTCCCGGTGAAACCATTTTCTGTCTTACGCATTGATTTATCCCTGTTTAATGCATGGTATATATACGTTATCGTACAGACAAATATGCTGCAATCAGATTTTTTGCACACAGGTAACTAATTTTTAAACATATGATTTAAAATAAAAAAATAATAAAACCGCCCAATAACCATAAAATTTAATTGATATATTAAAAAAAATAAAGTTACCATTTAGTACAGTTCGAAGCGATGCAAGGAATGAGCATGCCTTACCTGTTACTCACGCTGGCGGCCCTGTTTTGGGGAGGGAATTATGTCGTAGGGCATATTCTCGTTCAGGGCGCGGATCCGATTCTCATGACCGAAGCGAGATGGGCGTTGACCGCACTACTGCTGGTATTGCTGTATCAGCGGCAAATCCGCGACAGTCGGCCGTTGTTCCGCCAGAATGGCGCAACGCTGCTGGTTCTAACGCTGTGTGGACAGGTGAGCTTTCCCTTAACCCTCTATATTGGTCTGCAGTCGACGTCTGCGCTGAACGCAGCGATTTACATGTCTGCGACCCCCTGTATGGTGCTGATGATTAATCGCCTGATTTTCCATGACCGGGTATCGGCGCGGAACTGGTGGGGCGTGATCTTTAGTACCGCAGGGGTGCTGCTGCTCCTGCTGCATGGCAACCTGAGCAACGCAGAGGGGCTAAAAGGGTTTAGCCAGGGCGATCTGTGGGCAATGGGCTCGGCGCTAAGCTGGGCAGTATACTGCTCGCTGTTGCGTAACAAAGATCGTCGTATCCCCGCCAATGCTTTCGTCGCCGTCAGTTCGCTTCTTGGCGCCCTTATTCTGCTTCCGGTGGTGATTTTCTGGCTGTGGCTGCACCCCGCCACCTCATTCGCCGCCTACCACGATATCGCTTTCCTTACTGGACTGGCGTATCTGGTGATTTTCCCCTCGTGGCTGGCCTACCTGTTCTGGAATAAAGGCATCGCGGCTATTGGCGCGACTCGCGGTGAGATTTATACCCATATTATTCCGCTTTCCGGCGGCATATTAAGCATTGTGTTTTTACATACCCAGCCGCATCTCTATCATTTACTGAGCTCGCTGTTAATTTTGACCGGAATCGCGATTTGCTCATTCGCTAAAAAAGCAGCGGCGTATTCATAAATAATAATCTAACGTTTTAACCCATATTCACCGAAGAGTTTAATATGCTCAGGATATACTTATACCTTATTCTCGCCGCATCGGTTTCCGCGCTGGCGACAGATATGATCGTGCCCGCGCTGCCCCTATTACAAAAAGCGTTTACTACCGATTATTCGGCTATTCAGTTAACCATTAGTGGTTTTCTGGTGATATACGCGGCGAGCCAGTTATTATCAGGATTTCTTGGCGAAAAGCTGGGTAAATTACGCGTACTGACGGCCAGCTTTTTGCTTTTCCTCGCGGGCAGCCTCCTCTGTTTTATGTCCGATAGTTTAATGATGCTGTTGGCCGGTAGGGCATTACAGGCCCTGGGCGCCGGCGCCGGGCCGGTCCTGTCTAAAGCTATCGCTAAAGAGACGTTCTCCCCGCTAACGCTCAAGCGCGCGCTTTCCGATATTTCTTCCGCCAGCGCGGTGGTTCCTCTTATTGCGCCGCTGGCCGGCGCCGCACTCCTCGGCTATCTGAGCTGGAATTCGATATTCCTGGTTATGGCCCTGTTTAGCGTCGTCACCCTTGCGCTCTCTCCGCGTCGCCTTGAGCAGCATGATGCGGCCGCGGCGCCCTCCTCTTCCGGGTTTATCACCCCGGCATTTATTCAGGGAACGCTGCTGGTTTCGCTGATTCTGAGTTCGCTGTTTTGCTATATCTCGCTGTCGCCGGCCATTTTTATGCAGCAGCTGGGGCTAAGCACCATGCACTACTCGCTGCTCTTTTCTGCTTCCGTATTATTTTTTATTATTGGCAATCAGATCGCCAAATTCGAGCGAATAATTAACCCGTGGATTTTATTTATCCTGAATGCGCTGGCGGTTACCCCATTTATTATCGGCAGCCACTCACTACTATTATGTATCACCGGCTCGATGATTTTTAACCTCACCCTTGGCGCCTATTACCCGAGCGCGAATTTTATCGCACTGCAAATCAAAGGCAGCAAAACAGGTATTGCGGCGTCCGTCACCGGATTTATTCAAACGGTGAGCGCCGGCGCCATCAGCTATTTCGCCGTAAAACTAACGGATACCGGTATGGGGTTTGACAGAACCCTCGGTGCCAGCACGTTAACGCTGGCAATTCTGTCTCTTCTGGTAGTCACGACAATGAAGGTAACGCAATGGAAAACTGGCAAAAAAGGAAAATAGACAGGTCGCTAAAATATCAGACCCGGGTATTCTCTGAACATATTAATGAACTGGTCGCGGTAAAAAGGGACGGCAAGGTCATTACCCTCGACGATGGTAGAAAAATGGTGGAATTTGTCTCATGCTCTTATCTTGGGCTAGAGACTCACCCGGCGCTGAAAAAAGCGGTTGTCGACGCCATTGAGCGTTTTGGCGTGCAGGTTTCTGTCGCCAGAACGCGGGTAAAAGTCGATCTGTTCCCGCAGCTGGAAGCACGACTGAACGACATCATGCATGGGGCTCATACTCTGACGTTTAACGCCGTGACCCCTTGCCATATCGCAGTGCTGCCGCTGCTGGCATCCGGGACGCTGCCGCATTTTACGTTCAGCAAAAAACCCTATTTTATTATGGAGAAGACCGCGCACGCGACGTTGCAGATCAACCGCGGGCTTTTACAGCAGTTTGGGGAAGTCGTCAGAATTGATTTTCAGGATAAGGCGCGGATTGAAGAGGCTTTTCGCTATGCGGCCAGCCAGGGATTAACGCCGATCTCGGTATCAGACAGCGTAGGCTCAATGGGCGGCGTCGCCCCCGTCGCGCATATTGTCCGCCTGGCGCATCAGTATGACGGCTACGCGTATATAGACGATGCGCACGGCACCTCTATCTACGGAGAGTACGGTTCCGGATACGTTATGTCATGCCTCGGCCATCGGCTTGACGAACGTATTATTATCGCCGGCTCGCTATCTAAAGCCTTTGGCTCACACGGCGGATTTATCGCCTGTCGCGACGCTGAGACCATCAAATTTATTAAGACCTACGGCACAACCTACGCCTTTGGTGGGCCGCCTTCATTGCCTGGAATTGCCGCCTGCGTAGCCGCCGCCGATCTCCACCTGGACGGCACCGTCGCTGCCCGCCAGGAGAAGCTTCAGAACGTCATTCGCTATTTTGACGAAGTTTTCGGCAAGATCGACATCGTTAACCGGGGTACGACGATGCCGATTCGGGGGATCCTGATTGGTAACGAAGATCTCGCCATCACGATGTGCAAAAAACTGCACGATCGCGGCTTCGCGACGACCGTGGCGATGTATCCAACCGTTGAAGAAGGGCACGCCATTCTGCGCTGCGCATTGTCGGCGCTCCACGAGAGCGGGCAAATCGACGACTTCCATAAAAACTTCAGAGAATCATTGGCTGAAGCCACGAAATAAATAGCTGCTGCCGGCCTGCTTCGGCAGGCCGCCTACGGATGCTGGACTCTTTTGGATGTATTGCCGTTTTAGCCTCACTGATGTCAGCCTCAATCGGTTTGAGTGATTATCTCGAGGATATGCTGAACAAAATTAACCGTCGGGGCTCACGCCCGCTGGCCATATTTTGACCTATTTTCCTGCCGCGCTGGCCTGTATTTTTGCCCCGCAAGGATTTTTGTCTGCCCTGGCCTTTGCCGGCATCTCGCTGGTGCTGTGGAGTATATTATTGCCGCCTTATTTACTTATTAAGGCCAGGCGTTCCGCACTGCCGGCGGTATATTTTTTCCCGGCAAGTAACTTCATCCTGAAAATGATTATTGCCGTTGGAGCCATACTCTGGCTACGGATGATTTACGCTTTTCTTTAATAAAAAAGAACCGGGATAACCCGAATATTCAAAAACTCCCGGTTTTACCAATCTGACAGCCGAACAATACACCATGGGAGCCAATATTCATCGCTATATTCAGGCGTGATGAAAAGCGCCGCGGACTGCGGCGCTTTTCTCTGCTTTCGGACGGTCACACCAGGCGTTCGTTGAGCAGGCAGACGAGCGCCTTAATGTTGTTCAGCATGGCGCCGGGCTTCAGGACGGATCCTGAACCAGATCGCATACATGGCAGGCAAGAACACCAGCGTCATGACGGTTCCCCCCAACGTCCCGCCAATCAGGGTATAGGCGAGCGTCCCCCAGAACACCGAATGGGTCAGAGGAATGAACGCCAGAACGGCGGCCATGGCCGTCAGTAAGACGGGCCTGGCTCTCTGCACCGTCGCTTCGATGACCGCATGGTACGGATCGAGACCTTCTTTCTCATTATGGTGAATCTGCCCGATAAGAATCAGCGTATTACGCATCAGAATGCCCGAAAGCGCGATCAGCCCGACGAGGGCGTTGATACCAAATGGCTGATTGAAAAGCAGCAGCGCGGGAACCACGCCGACAAGCCCGAGCGGAGCGGTTAGAAATACCATAACCATGGCCGACATTGAGCGCACCTGCACAATGATGATCAGCAGCGTCAGGGCGATCATGATGGGGAACAGCGGCGCCATCGCCCGGGTGGCTTTAGCCGATTCCTCAATTGAACCCGCCATTTCGATGCGGTACCCCGGCGGAAGCGAGTCCACAATCGGCTGCAGCTGTTTCATGATGGAGGCGGAAACGTCCGGAGGCTGAAGATTGTCGGCAATATCCCCCCGCACGGTAATCGTGGGCGTTCTGTCGCGGCGACGCAGTAAAGGATCTTCCATTCTGACCTCCACCTTCCCGATTTGCGCGAGCGGGATGCGCTGGCCCGCATTGCCGACCAGGCTAAACCCCTCAATTTTGGCCGGATCCAGACGTATATCCCCCGCGGCGCGCCCCGTCACCTGCACCGAGCGAATATCTTCCCGCACGGCGGTGATGGGAATGCCCGATAGCAGGAACTGGAGCTGCTGAGCAACGGCATTGGACGTTAAGCCGGTTGCCTGTATACGGTCCTGATCGAGGGTGAAATGCAGTGTCGGCACGCGCGATCCCCAGTCGGTGTTGACGGTCCTCATCATCGGGCTTGCCTGCAGCACGCCCTTAACCCGGTCCGCGATGTCGCGCAGTGTATCGGTATCCGGCCCCATCACTCGCCAGGCGACCGGGAAAGGGGAATACGGGCCAAACACCAGCTGCGTCACGCGAACGCGTGCTTCAGGCGCCAGTCCGCTGGCTACGGCTTGCCGCAGCCGCAATTTGAGCGCATCGCGTGATGCCTGGCTGTCCGTCAATATCACTATTTTGGCAAACGACGGGTCGGGGAGTTCGGGGGCCATCGCCAGGTAAAAACGCGGTGAACCCTGGCCAATGTAGGCGGTAACTAACCTGGCTTCCGGCTGTTTTTCCAACCAGTCCTCTATTTTGGCCGTTGCCGCGCTGGTCTGCTCAATCGAGGTGCCATAGGGCATCTGCACTTCAACGAGCACTTCCGGGCGGTCAGAGGTGGGGAAAAACTGTTTTTTCACCAGCCCCATCCCCATGACCGCCAGCGCGAAAAGCGCAATGACGGAACCGGCCACCAGCCATTTCCTGGCGATAACGCGGGTCAGCAGGCGGCGAAAGCGGTTATAGCGCGGCGTGTCATAGATGGCGGTATGCCCCCCTTCTACCTTTGCGATATCCGGCAGCATTTTCACCCCCAGATAAGGGGTGAAAACAACGGCGACCAGCCATGAGGCAATCAGGGCGAGGCCAACAATCCAGAACATATTGCTGGTGTATTCCCCGGCGGTGGACTGGGCGAAACCATTCGGCATAAAGCCGATAGCCGTGACCAGGGTACCGGCCAGCATGGGCGCGGCGGTATGGCTCCAGGCGTAGGCGGAAGCTTTGATTCTGTCGTAGCCCTCCTCCATTTTCACCACCATCATTTCGATGGCGATTATCGCGTCGTCAACCAGTAAGCCCAGCGCAAGAATCAGGGAGCCCAGCGTCACGCGGTCAAAGTTGATACCGGCGGCCTCCATCACCACAAAAACAACCGCCAGCGTCAGGGGAACCGCCGCCGCGACCACGACCCCCACGCGCCACCCCATGCTGACAAAACAGACCACCATCACCACGAGCAGGGCGACGAAGAATTTGATCATAAACTCATCGACTGCGGCGCTGATATTCACGGACTGATCGGTGACTTTCGTCAGGGTCATCCCCAGCGGCATACTGGCATTGATTTTTGCCGTTTCGGCATCCAGCGCTTTACCCAACGCCAGCCCATTCCAGCCTTCACGCATCACGATCCCCAGCAGCAGCGCCGGTTCATGTTGATTACGAATCTGCAAAGTGGGCGGATCTTCATAACCGCGTTCTACCGTTGCCACGTCGGACAGCTTGAGCGTTTTACCCTGAGCAATAAATGGCGTATCGCGGATCTTCTGCAATTCATCGAAAGCGCCATCGAGGCGGATAAAGATCTGCGCGCCGCGCGTTTCAATTGAACCTGCCGCGGTTAATGCGTTCTGGTTATTCAGCGCATTGAAAATATCCTGCGGCGAGAGCCCCATGGTAGCCAGACGCTCATGGGAGAAAGAGATATAAATCCGTTCGGCCTGTTCGCCGATAATATTGACTTTCTTGACCCCCGGGACGTGCAGGAGCTGCTGGCGTAACGTTTCGGCATCGCGGACCAGCAGGCGCTGCGGTTCTCCTTTCGCTTTCAGCGCAAACAGGGCGAAAGTGACGTCGGCAAATTCATCATTTATCATCGGCCCCGTCACGCCGGCGGGGAGGTTTCTGCTTTCATCGCCAAGCTTCTTCCGCGCCTGGTAGAACTCTTCCTGCACCTGTGATGGCGGCGTATTGTCCTGGAGTGAGAGCGTGATAAAGGCCATGCCGGGCCGGGTATAGGTTTCCGTGCGGTCATACCATTTGAGCTCCTGCAGGCGTTTTTCCAGCGGCTCAGCCACCTGATCCTGCATCTCCTGCGCGGTCGCGCCGGGCCAGACGGTGATAACCGTCATTTGCTTAACCGTAAAGGGGGGATCCTCCGCTCGCCCGAGGCCAAAAAAGGCGTAAATACCGGCGATAGTCACCAGAATAATTAAAAACAGCGTGACCGAGCGCTCGCGCACCGCAAGCGCTGACAGGTTAAAGCGGCCCTGGCTCATGGTTTATCCCCCGTCCGGGCCGTATCCGGTTGCCCGGCCAGGCGGACAGCCTCGCCCTCGTGCAGAAGATGCGCCCCTAGCGCAACGATCTCCTCACCGGGCTTCACCTCGCCCGTTACCTGCGCCGCCTCCTCGCCCACGCTCAGCACCTTGACGGGCTGCCATGCGACCCTGGCTGGCTGCGCGGAGATCCGCCAGACGCCCGGTCCCTTGCCCGCATCATAAAGCGCGGCCAGCGGTACCTGCATGACCTGGCTTTCCCCACTCTGTTTTTTGATGTGCAGCGTTACGGTCGCCCCCAGCGGCGCGTTGGCTAACGGGCCTTCCAGCACGTACCGCGCCTCAAAGGTACGGGTGGTGGCATCGGCGGCATCGGAAAGCAGGCGCAGTTTTGCGGCGACGGGCTGCGTTTCGTCGCCATAGCGCGTCGCCAGCGCTTCGCTGCCGATGGCAGGGCGCAGCGTCTCCGGCAGCTGTACCAGCGCCTCACGCTGCCCCGCTCTGGCCAGCCGGATCACCGCCTGCCCGGCACTGACAACCTGACCGGGTTCGGCAAGCGTCTCCATCACCACGCCGTCAGAGTCCGCCAGCAGCACGGCATAGCCCGTGGCATTTTGCGCCACGTTTGCCTGCGCCTGGGCTGCGCTGAGATCCGCTTTCGCGGAATCTGCCGCCGCTTTGATCTGGTCATACTCCGAGGCGGAGACTGCGCCAGCGCCAACGAGGCCACGGTAGCGCGCCTCATCGCTGATGGCTTTTCGCGCCCGCGCCCTGGCGGCGTCAACGGCCTGTTGCTGAGCCACGGCCTGCAGCTTCAGGTCGGCGGGATCCAGCCGCATCAGCGGCTGACCGCGCTTAACGGTCTGGCCAGTATCAACAAAGCGTTCAAGGATCTTACCCTGCACTCTAAAACCAAGATCGCTTTGCGTTCTTGCCACCACCACGCCGGTATAGGCGCGAGAGGTATCGTGCGCGAGTGCTACGGATGCGGATCTGACGAGCGGCGGCTGGGTGCGCGGATCGTCACTCGAGGCGTTATCACCGCAGGCCACGAGGGCCAACGGCAGAAGACAAGCGGCAAAGCGGGCTGAATGAAGCCTGAGCATGGGAAACCCTTAATCAAATAACAGAATGGTTTCCGCATTCTCAGACTGGTGACCAATAAAGTCAATGGTCACAAATCAGGGGGCCAGGCTTCTTAAAATCAGCGACGAGAGAAGAACCGCCGCCGTTGGGGCCGTTTCGAGATTAAACTGCAGTTGAACAGGATTGATGAAGGGGCACATCACCATGTATATCGCATAAGTGGCTTCATCAAGGGGGGTTTTCCTTTCGAACTCCCCGGCCTGCCTGCCTTCGACAAGAATGCTCTCAATCAGCTTTAACAGCCGTTCCGCATACCTTTCTGTTGAAGGCCACTTCTCCCGCGAGGCGACGGCGGCAATATCGTAGAGTTTACGATCGTGAAAAAAGAGTTCGCTCCCCGCTTCGGTGAGCGCCCGGAAGAGGCGGCGTAATTTTTCGCTGGCTGACGGCGCGTCAGCCACCGCTGAGAGTACCGCGGCCATGATCATTTCCAGGCGGTTAGCGCAGATCACTTCGCCGATAGCCTGTTTGGATTCGAAAAACTTATAGATATAAGATTTTGAAAAACCGATAGATTTAGCCAGCTCCGCCACGGTGGTTTTTTCATAGCCGTAATGCCCGAAATGCTCAAAGGCAGCGTCGACGATTTGCTCCCGGACGCTGTGATCGAGCGGGCCGCGTGATGATGGAACGTTCATATTCTTAGTCATTTTTTCAGCTTAGCGTGATGCGTCTTGATTGACAACCAGTGACCATTTTAGAATTAAGTCACGATTTCGACTTGTTTCAGGATCGCGCAATATCATCCTCACAGGTGACGGCACCTGCCCGGAGCGTCCGCGTCAGGCAACAACGCTGTTGGGCCAGATTCGAATGCTCCCCGAGCAAAATTGTACCAGACAAAATCCTTTGCCAACAAAAGCATCGGCTCACCTATGACAGCTTATCTCAATGATGGAAGTGAACGCTACGGCGTGACGCCCGCTTTTCTCAGCGGGCTAAGGCCGTCCTCAGGGCGCTCCCGATGGAGAGTAAGGACGACGGATTTAAACGAAAGTGTTTTTGTTGAAGCGGAAAACCGCTGCGGTTATGACCCAGACACCCTAACGACCACCTTTCCCTTAGCATGGCCCCGGGCAAGATAGTCCAGCGCCTCCTTTGTTTCGGCAAAGGGAAACACCTTGTCGATCGCAGGCCCGATCTGCCCGGATTCGATGAGTTGGCTAATTTGCGCGAGCTGCTCGCCATCGGGGCGGACAAATAAAAACGAATAGCTAAGACCCCGCACTCGTGTAAGACGCAGGATCTTTCGGCTCATCAGCGCAAAGATAAAACGCAAAAAGAAATTTAACCCCCGGTCACGGGCGAACGCGGCATCCAATGGTCCGGTGAGGGAAACAATCTTGCCACCAGGCTTGAGTATTTTAACGGCTTTTTCAATCGAATCTCCCCGGAGAGTGCCGAGTACAATATCGTAGCCGCTCAGCACGTTTTCAAACGTCTGCTTTTTGTAGTCAACCACCTCATCTGCGCCAAGACGACTCACCCACGCAAGGTTGCCTGAACTTGTGGTCGTTCCCACCTTTGCGCCAAGATGCTTTGCCAGCTGGATCGCGAAACTGCCTATTCCTCCGGACCCCGCCGGGATGAACACCTTCTGCCCTGGCTGCAGTCCGGCTCTCTCTGTCAGCGCCTGCCAGGCGGTGAGACTCACCATCGGGAGCGACGCTGCCTGTTCGAAATCCAGGTTTGCGGGTTTCATGGCAGCGAGATTTTCAGGTACTCGCGCAAATTCGGCAAGAGAACCGGTTCCCCTGTCGAAAATACTGGCGAAGATTTCATCGCCTGGCTTAAAACGCGTCACGCGGCTTCCCGTTGCCACAACCACCCCGGACAAGTCGCTGCCCAGCGTTGCGGGAAGTTTAAAAGACAAAATCGGTTTGAACAGGCCGCCAGGAATCACGTTATCAATGGGATTCAGGCCAACGGCGTAAACTTTAACCAGAAGTTCATCAGCCGCGGGGGTGGGATAATCGACGTCATCAAATCCCAGCGCCGGGGATTTACCGTAGCGTTTAAACGTGAAGGCTTTCATGGTGCTGGTTTCCTGGTATTTGTCCTGATATGTTTTCTGGCGCCGCTATTGCCGAGTAAAAAAGCGGTTCCCAGTAACGGCTCGATAAATACGGCAAACAGAATTTGCCCGTTAGCATATCCTTCACGCCGCTCGACGATGCCTGACGCGGCCAGTCGCGAAAATGTCATGATGACTCTCTCGCATCAAGCTGAAGGCTGTTGCGCACGACCTTATCCAGGATTTTTGCAGGCGCGAATCGGAGAATGAAATTCAATTTACCGGCCAGCGATCCTGCCGTGTAGCGGATCTTGGGCCGTAGAGCCTGGGCCGCTTTAACCACCACCTTAGCCACAACCTCCGGACTTTCCGCTTCGGCCATTGCCTTACTGACCACTTTCGTCACCTTAGCCCGGATAAGGTCATACTCTTCCAGCTTTGCATCCGCTTCTCTGTTATTGGCTTCAAACTGCGTTTTTATGTAGGCAGGTTCGATCACGGAAACCTGATGCCCTGGGTGCGCAGTTCATGGTCGAGTGCTCCCGTGTACCCTTCGACCGCATGCTTGCTGGCCGCATAAAGCGCGACATACGGCAACGGCACGACCCCGAGAATCGAACCGATATTGATGATGCGCCCGCTGCCCTGACGGCGCATATGAGGGAGCACAGCCCGCGTCAGCCTGACGATGCCCAAAAAGTTGGTATCGAAAATGCTCCAGGCCTGTTCAATAGAGCTTTCTTCCGCGGCGGCAGGCGCGACCCCAAAGCCCGCATTATTGACCAGAATATCGATCCGCCCCTCCAGGCGCAGCAGATCGTCAATAGCGGCCCCGACCGAAGCATCGTCAGTCACATCAAGCGTCAGCAGCGGAAAGCGGTGTGTACCCGCCTGAGAGCCACGCCGGCTGGTGCCATAAACCTTATAACCCGCCGCTAAAAGTTGATGAGCCGTCGCTTCGCCGATGCCTGAAGAAGCGCCTGTCACCAGAGCCACACGTTTATTGTTCATTCTGAGTACGCTCTCAAGATGTTGTTCAGGTTAGCAAGCGTTATCGTTCCAGGTTCGTAGGGGTGAAATAAGGGGGAATTCGTCATGTTTCTTCCTCTGCTGGGTAGCGGGTAAATGCGCAGGATTAATGATGATGATCATCATCTATAAAGTCAACTGGTTTGATTATGATCATCATCAATGTATACTTAGCCTTTGTTTTGAAGGGGGTAAGCCATGAAAGTGTCAAAAGAGCAGGTTCGCGAAAACAGGATGCGAATCGTTGAAACGGCTTCAGAACTTTTTCGTGAGCGCGGTTACGACGGCGTAGGCGTAGCGGAGCTGATGTCAGCGGCTGGCTTAACCCACGGAGGGTTTTACAAACACTTTGGTTCCAAGGCCGATTTATTATCGGAGGCGATGCATTGCGGCTTTACGCGTTCGGCAGAACGTACGGCCGATGTGAGCCGGAAAACGTTTGTGGAGTATTACCTCTCCCGCCAACATCGTGATGACATGGCAAAGGGGTGTGTGATGTCGGCTCTGGGTAGTGACGCCGCGCGTCAATCTGAAGCCATTAAGGCAACCTTTGCGGCTGGCATTGAAGCTCAGCTGGCCACCTTAGCAAATGAGAAAGCCGCGGAAGGCCTTACGCGTGCCGACCTGATCGATACGATTGCGCATCTTGTCGGCGCGCTGGTCCTTTCCCGCGCCTGTCCTGATAGCTCCTCTCTGGCAGATGAAATTCTGGATGTTTGTCGATCGCGCATTCTCAATCAGGATACGCCCGCAAAATAGCGATCGCGCAGAGTCACCGCCGATGAGAATAAGCGCTGAACGTCATCTCAGCGCCTGCTGTTCAGAAAGGTATTTTTGCCGCCATTTAGCCGGAGATACGCCGTACAGCTTCCTGAAGGCTTTAGAAAAATGCAGCTGATTTTCATAGCCTACGGAAATACCCACGACTTTAATCGCCGTAGCGCTGTTTTTCAGCAGGCTTACTGCGATGTTCATACGAAAATTTAGCAAGTATTCCTTAGGACCTATACCGTAGGCGCCTTTGAACAACCGGCAGAGGTAGCTGCGATTGATATTGCAATAGGCGGCCAGGCTATCAACCGTCAGATGTTCGTGGTAGCGATTTTCAATTTTTTTGATCGCCCTTTGCAGATGCCGGGTTTTATCATCAGGGAGAGAAGCCTTTTCGCCGGGCGTATTGCTGATTAGCGAAGAAAAGAAGAGATAGCACAATCCCTGCACCTTCAGCGGATGTTCATCGCCATGTTCGACAATTTGCCGCAGGTAGCCAGAGGAGCTGGAGTCGTCTTTATTCAGGTTGGGGCGATAAACCGGAGATTGCCGACTAAGATGACACTCCTCGAAAATTCTGGCGGCAATCAGGCCATCGACCTCAAGCCACATATAATGCCACGGATCCCTATTATCAGCGCAGTAGGTTGTCACCTCATGGGGATGAATCAGAAACCCCTCCCCGGCGCCGACAGGAAAAGCGCCAAACTCACTGTAAAATGTGCCGGTTCCACTTATCACATAATGAAATAGATAATGCTGGCGGACTGCGGGGCCAAAGCGGTGTCCCTTATGACAATTCTCCTCGCCGTACTGGTACAAATTCAATTCGATATTGTCGGTATGATTAAGGGTAAAAGTCTTGTGCATCAGTCGCGCTCTCTCTTTTTCACCCACGTTATCAGAGATGCCTGCAGTAAAGTCACCGCGTTTCAGCCAGATTCGGAGCTGGCTCACACTTTCATAGCGACATCATTTTTCGCCATACCAATATCACATTTAGCCATATTTCCTGTTCATTCCGCAGCGTACATTCTGCCTGGTGAAAACAGCAGGAACGGAGAAATACCATGATTAAAGTGACATTTATGGGCGCAGGCAGCACCATTTTCGCCAGGAACGTACTCGGCGACATTATGACGACGCCGGCGTTGAAAGAGGTGGAGATTGCACTGTACGACATCGACAGCGCCCGTCTCAATGAATCCCTCGTCATGTTGAATAATATCAACCGCAATACCAATACGGGCAGAGCGAAGATCGCCGCCTACCTTGGCGTTGAGAACCGCCGCGCGGCGTTGAAAAACGCCAATTACGTGGTGAATGCTATTCAGGTTGGCGGCTACGATCCGTGTACCATCACCGATTTCACGATCGCGAAAAAATATGGTCTGCAGCAGACTATTGCCGATACCCTGGGCATTGGTGGTATCTTCCGCGCGCTGCGCACCCTACCCGTGCTGTTTGATTTCGCACGGGATATTGAAGCCGTATGCCCGGACGCCTGGCTGCTGAACTACACCAACCCGATGGCCACGATAACCGGCGCCATGCTGCGCCATACGGAAGTGAAAACGGTAGGACTGTGCCACAGCGTTCAGGTATGTGCTGAAACGCTGTTGAAAAGCGTGGATATGCCAACCGACGACGTGCAATTTCATATCGCGGGTATTAATCACATGGCCTGGCTGCTGGACATTCGCCGTCACGGCGAGGATTTGTACCCGGAAATCAAGCGCCGGGCCAGCGCCCTGCAGGGCAGGCATGATGATATGGTGCGCCATGAAATCATGAAAACTTTCGGCTATTACGTCACCGAATCGTCAGAGCACAACGCCGAATACATGCCTTACTGGATCAAACGCAGCTACCCGGAGCTGATTGAACGCTTCAATATCCCGCTGGATGAATATCCGCGCCGGTGTATTGAACAGATTGACCAATGGCAGCAGCAGAAAGTGGCGCTGACCCATGACACCAGCCTGACCCACAGCCGTACCCATGAATACGCGTCTTACATCATCGAAGCGATGGAAACCGATCGGCCTTACAAAATTGGCGGTAACGTGCTCAACACCGGCCTGATTACCAACTTACCTTCCGAGGCCTGCGTCGAAGTCCCTTGCCTGGTCGATGGCCAGGGCGTCACGCCGTGCTACGTCGGCAATTTGCCGGAGCAGCTGGCAGCGCTGAACCGGACCAACATCAATACTCAGCTGTTGACCATCGAAGCGGCGGTGACGCGCAAACGCGAAGCCATCTACCATGCCGCCCTGCTCGACCCGCATACTTCCGCAGAGCTGTCGATCGATGACATCCGCAATCTGTGCGACGATCTTATTGAAGCACACGGCAGCTGGCTTCCCGCCTACCATTAATCGCTCTGCTGTCCAGCAACCTCCTGATAACTCACCAGGCGCGGCGTTTTCCGCGCCGTTCCCCATGTTTACTCAAAGAACAGGAGGTTTTGTCTTTTCGGCGCCGTCTGTTTTTCTATTTTTTGATAAATCTCTTCGCATCGATTTTTCTGCGGCGGCTTTGCCAGGGCTATCGGAAAGGAGATTAAGATTCAGCCTTACCCGGTACGTAACAGGCTGTTTTGTTTTTCTTGCGATATTCACCGGGCGGCAAATGAAAATGACGCGTAAATAATCGGGTGAATGTTTGCTGCGAGCCATAGCCGTAGCGCAAACCAATACTGTAAATATTCTCATCGGTCTCGCGTAAATCGCGGGCCGCTGAGTCCAGTTTTTTATTACGGATATAGCGCCCGAGGCTCTCGCCTCTATATTGCAAGAACAAACGCTGCAGGTACCATTTGGAATACCCTGAATAACGGGCTATCTGTTCTATACGCAGTGGTTTATGTAAGTTATTGTCGATCCAGTCAATGATGACGGCTATCACTGTTTCGGAAATAAACATGTCGCCTCCCCTTCTGAATGCTGCCGGTTTTATCAAGATAGTTTTTGCGTAAGGTATGCACATCATGTTGTCACCGGCACAGCGTGAAGCTCAGGGCACTAATAACCCTTTCATTATCAACGACAGACCGAATTCGAACGCAGTATCCGGATGGGGATAAACCAGCGATTCGATAGAGGGACTTCCTGGCGATGTCTTTGATAAAATTTGCTTACCATCATCGCCCGAGCGGGACTGCTCCTCTGATGCTGAGCGCGGCGCTGCCCGCGATGGCCGCCGGCCTTGGCGTGACGGACACGGCAATACAATGGATAGCAACGGCGTATCTTATGGCCCTTGCGGCAGGCGTTCCACTTAGCGCATGGGCGGCCAGGCGGTTTGGCGCTACGCAGCTTTGGCTCTATGGCCTTATTTTATTTGCGATTTTTTCGGCAGTTTGCGCCCTTTCCCCGCGTTTTGAGGTGCTGCTTGCCGCAAGAGTTATGCAAGGCCTGGCAGGGGGATTACTCGTACCGGCAGGGCAAACGATCCTTGGTCTGGTCGTCGGACGCGAACGTCTGGGGCGGGTGATTGGCACGATTGGCGTGGCGATCGTCATTGCTCCCTTGCTGGGAACATCGCTGGGCGCGGTCCTGCTTGAAATCTGCGGATGGCGAGGGTTATTTTGGATCACGGTGCCGTTCTGTCTGTGCGCCTGTCTGGCCGGATGGAAGCTGCTTCCCCGTCCGACAATAAAAACTGACAGGCCCCTCTCCCTGGACTGGCTGGGACTGGCGCTGGTCTTCTGCAGCCTGCCGATGCTGATGGAAGGCATGAAAGAGCTCAGCCTGAATAGTGGTAAATATGGCTGGAACGTCATCATGCTCAGCGTGGGCGCCCTGTTCACCTGCTTGTTTATTTATCGCTCTTTGCGCATTGAGTCCCCCTTACTGCATCTCGAGCTTTTCAAGCATCGGGGTTTCACTTTATCTGCCGTATTGATGGCTATCGGCGGCGCGGTGAATTTTGGCGGTCAGTTCCTGCTTCCTTTATATTTCCGCGACGTTTGCCATGTAACGCTTGCTGAAGTGGGCCTGCTTCTCACCCCTCAGTTAATCGGCTCGGCGATAGGATTTCCGGTGGCCGGCTACTTCTCCGATAAGCTGGGGCCACGAACGGTGCTTATCATTGGCGGTTTACTCGCGGCATTTGCCACATTGCCACTGGCAATGATTGATGCGGGAAGTCGCTATACGCTTGTGGGGGGCGCAATAGCGGTCAGAGGGTTCGGTTTAGCCCTGGCAACGGTGCCCGCGATGGCTGCGGGCCTGGCTATGGCTGGCAGCCGTCACGTCGCTGATGCCGCACCTGTTCTGAATATCCTCCAGCGCGTTGGGGCGATGGCGGGCGCGGCGCTGGTGACCGCCTGCTACGTCAGATTTGCCCATACCCGGGGGAGCTTAGCCGCGTTTCACCACGCCGGGTGGCTACTTACCGGCGGGGCCGTACTGCTCGCGCTTTGCGCATTATTTATGGTGAACCATTCCACTTTAACAACGCAGGAAGAATAAAAGTTTAATCAGAAAAGTTATCGTTTTCAGACCCGATCCCAATGCCTGCTGGTTAAATTTGCAGTAATGGATTTCGTTGCCTGCAAAATAAACAATTCGGAGCGGCTGATAGGCAGTCATGCCAGCCCGATGCGAACCGGCTGGCATGGCGCACTCTCGCTGGCTAAATCGCGCCGATCAATCCCCCATCAACCCGAATCACCGCGCCGGTAATGTAGCTGGCAGGCTGGCTTGCCAGAAACGCAGCGACGGCGCCGTACTCCTGCGGTTCGCCATAGCGCCCGGCCGGAATGCTCTGACGACTCTTTTCGGCGACCGCTTCCGCACTGCTGTTTTCCCGTTGCGCCTTGAGAGCATCCAGCTGGCTGACGCGGTCGGTCGCGATGCGCCCTGGCACCATCACATTCACCGTCACGCCGTCGCCAGCCACTTCGCTGGCGAGGGTTTTCGACCAGCCGAGCAGGCTCATGCGCAGCGCGTTCGACAGGGCGAGTCCGGGAATGGGGGTTATCACGCCGGATGAAGTGGTGGTAATAATGCGTCCCCAGCCGCGGCTGCGCATGGCGGGCAGGAGTTTATCGGTGAGCTGAATCAACGAGGCGACCATGACTGAAAACTGCTGTTGCCAGACTGCGCCATCCGTCCCCTGCGCCGGTGCGGGCGGCGGACCACCGGAGTTGTTAACCAGAATATCGATATCGCCCCACCGCTCGCGGATATCGGCAATCACTCGATCAAACTGCTCCGGGGCGGCGAGATCCAACCGCCAGGCGCGGGCAGTACCGCCCAATAAGGTGATACGTTCCACCGTTTGCGCCAGTTTTTCCGCGCTGCGGCCGGTGACCGCCACCTTCACCCCTTCCTGCGCCAGGGACAGGGCAATAGCCTGTCCCAGACCACTGCCGGCACCGCAGACCAGCGCCACACGTTGTTGTATCTGAAAATCCATAAGTGCTCCTGATTGTATTTTCAGAAGCAATATGTGCAAGAGCGATGCCAGTTATGCGCGGGCGTTTTTAACATTGACCTGGTCAAAGGCGTATTGCAGATGCGTTCTCATCAACTCTGCCGCCAGTTCCGGCTTGTTCTCTCGCAGAGCATCGATGATGGCAACATGCTCTTCACACCACGCTTTTACGCGGCGCTTATTGTGATAGCTGCCAAACTCCAGCAGACGGCGCAGCCGGTTTTGTTGCTGAATGGCCTGTAACACGAACAGGTTGCCGCTGGCTTCTGCCAGCAGCTCGTGAAACTCAGCGTCGGTTTCGAAAATCTCTTTTGCCGGCACCTGCGTAATGTCCGGGTGGGTGATGAGCCGCAGATGCCGGGCGCGCAGGCGTTTAAGCATCTGCCTGTCCACATGCAGGCCGGGCGTCAGCAGCGCCGTCGGTTCAATCATCAGGCGAAAACCGTAGCTGTTGCGCAGGGCGACATCGGAGTTGAGGGTTTGCAGGAAGCGCCAGCCGTGCCCCGCGTTACGGGCAATCAGGCCGTCCTCCGATAGCTTCACCAGCGTACGGGTCAGCACGCCGCGATCGACATCATAGCGCTGGCTGATTTCGGTCTGGGTAAACGATTCCGGCAGCGCACCCGCAATACGATCGTGTACCAGCTGCTCGTACAGCTTCTGGTCATTGCTCTTGGACTGCTCAATCTCCAGCAGCTCCAGCTCATTGCTGCGTTTGAGCAGGAAAAAGCCCTGATTCGGACGCGCTTCAACCGCCCCCATTCGGGTCAACTCTTTTAGCCCGGCGCGCACCGGCGTACGCGACACGCCCAGCGCATCGGCAAGATGTTGCTCCCGTAAATGATGACCTGGATCGAATTTTGCTTCGGATATCAGGTCGAGTATTTGCCGGGCGATCCGGCGACTGCTCGCAGTGGAGTCAGGCTGCATGGAGAACGGTTCCCTGAAATGCATTGTTGTGATCGATATATACAATATCACGGGCAACAAAACGCAGCAAAACAAAGCAAGGACTGCACGATTAGCGTGCAATACGCACCAGGATGAGACATTTTTTCACACGCTTGATTGTATTTATTGACTCAATAAATTCAATTTGAATCTTAACCAGGAGACGACTATGTCCAGCAATTCTTTACTGTTTCGCCGCGTGCGTACCTTGATGTTCGCGCTGACCGCACTTCCGCTGGTAAGCCATGCAGCGGTGGAAACCATCGCCCCGGGCAAGCTGACCTACGGCACGGCGGCGACGTTTATGCCTTTTGAGTTCGTGAAAGAGGGCAAGCTCACCGGCTTCGATATCGACCTGATTAACGCGCTAAGCAAAGAGATCCGGCTGACGCCTGCGCCGATGCCGATGGAGTTCAAAGGGCTTATCCCAGCGCTGCAGGGGAAACGTCTCGATATCATCAACTCCGCCATGTACGTCAATCCGACCCGTGCCGCGCAGGTCGACTTCGTGCCCTATCTGAAAATCGGCAGCCGCGTGGTGGTGAGCAAAGGTAACCCGGCAAAAATCACCGGACGCGACCTGAGCCTCTGCGGCAAAAACATCGCCGTGACGCTCGGCGGGATCGAAGAGAGCCAGGCCCGGGCAGACAACCAGCGCTGCCTGGACGCCAAAAAACCGGCCATTAACGTCATGACCTTCCCCGCCGCCACCGACTCCGCCGTCGCCGTCGCCCAGGGCCGCGCCGATGCCGAGTTCCTCTCCACGCCGGGGACCGTCGCCCTGTTAACCGAAAAAGCGGGCATGTTTGCCGCGGTTGGCGACGAATTCGAAGCGGATACCCATATCGCGTTTGCCGTGCGTAAAGGCGACACCGAAACCCGGGCCCTGCTGGAGAAAGGTCTCCAGGGTCTCGTCAAAAATGGCACCTATAAGCAATTGATTGAGAAGTGGAACTTCCCTGACTCCGTTGCCCTTTTCTAAACCGTTTTGCCATTAACCGGAGAAAGCTATGTCGATCGAACTAATGTGGCAGTACTTCCTCTCACCCGAGTTTGTTCAGGGTGCGTGGATGACGCTACTGATTACCCTCTGCTCACTGTTGTGTGGCGTGGTGCTGGGCCTGGTGTTGGCGCTGTTGCAGGAAGCGCCGTTTCGCGCCGGGAGAGGGCTGGCCTTTTTCTACCTGTGGCTGTTTCGCGGGACGCCAGTGCTGTTCCAGATAATCTTTGTCTACAACGTGCTGCCAGGCTTCGGCTTACGCTTCTCCGCGTTTACCTGTGCAGTGCTGGCGCTTTCGCTTAATGAAGGCGCCTACATGGCGGAAATTCTGCGCTCTGGCCTGCAGGCCGTAAAAAGCGGCCAGCGCACCGCCGGCATGGCGCTCGGGATGACCCACGGGCAGATCATGCGAAAAATCGTGCTGCCTCAGGCCGCACGCATCGTTCTGCCGCCTATGGGTAACCAGATGATCAGCATGCTGAAATCGAGCGCGCTGGTGTCGGTTATCGCCGTTCAGGAGCTGCTGCTGGTCGCCAACCAGACCGCCAGCGCCAGCTTCCGCTACTTCGAAGCGCTTTGCGCCGCCGGTCTCTATTACCTGCTGCTCACCAGCCTGTTCATGATCTTCCAGTCGTGGCTTGAAAGCGTACTGGATCCAAAACAGCGGCGCAGCAAGAGCCAGAAGCGACTGACCCGCCTGTTTAAATTACCGAAAATCGCCCGGGAGGAACCATGAGCGAGAAACCGCTGCTGGAGATGATCGGCATTGATAAGACTTTTGGTCGCCAGACCGTACTCAAGAACTGCTCACTTGAGGTGCAGCGCGGGGAAACCGTGGTGCTGATTGGGCCATCAGGCTCGGGAAAATCCACCCTGCTACGCTGCGTCAACATGCTCTCACCTGCCGACAGCGGCGACGTCTTTTTCGCCAGCCAGCACATCAGCCGGGGCGAAGTGCCGGTGCACAAACTGCGCCAGCGTATTGGCATGGTGTTCCAGAACTACGAGCTGTTCTCGCACCTGACGGCGGCGGAAAACATCATGCTGGCCCCAATGACGGTGCTGGGGATGAACCGCATTGATGCCCGCACGCTGGCGGACAACCTGCTGGCGAAGGTGCGCATCAACGAACGCGCAGACCACTTTCCGGACGAGCTCTCCGGCGGCCAGCAGCAGCGCGTGGCGATTGCCCGTGCCCTGGCGATGAAGCCCGAGCTGATGCTCTACGACGAACCCACCTCAGCTCTCGACCCGGAGATGATCCGCGAAGTGCTGGAAGTGATGGCAGAGCTCAGCGCGGAAGGGATGACCAGTATGGTGGTGACCCACGAGATGGGCTTCGCCCGGCGGGCCGCCAACAACATTCTTTTTATGGAAGATGGCGAAATTATCGATCGCGCCAGCACCGGTGATTTCTTCGCCGGCCACGTCAGCGAGCGCGCGCAGCGCTTCCTGACGCAAATATTACATTAATCACGGAGTTCCTATGTCCAGTTACCAGGTTGACAGCGCACGAATGAAAAAGGATTTAGCGACGCTGGTTGCCATCAATACGGAAAATCCACCGGGCCATGAGCGTGAAGCCGCCGAATGTCTGGAAGGCTGGCTGCTGACCGCCGGGTTCGATCTCTCCTTTAGCGAATACGCGCCGGGGCGGACCAACGTTATCGCCGTCCTGCACAATGGACCGGGACCGTGCTTCGCCTTCAACACCCATATCGACACCGTTCCGGCGGGCAGCGGCTGGGCGAGCGATCCCTTCACCCTCAGCGAACGCGATGGCCGCCTGTACGGGCGCGGCGCCTGCGATGCCAAAGGCCCGCTGGTGGCGATGGTTGAAGCCCTGCGTCTGCTGGCCGCCAACCGTCAGCGCTGGTCCGGCACCTTGATGGGCGTGTTCACCGCCGATGAAGAGGTCGCCAGCGAAGGGGCGAAATTTTACGTACGCGACACTCCGCCGGCGATTGATTTCGCGGTGATTGGCGAGCCGACATCGAATGCGACCTTCTCGGCTCACAAAGGCAGCTTGCGTCCTCGCGTGCGGGTAAAAGGCGTCACCGCGCACTCCGGCACGCCGG
This sequence comes from Klebsiella sp. RCJ4, assembly GCF_009025755.1. Lineage (NCBI taxonomy): Bacteria > Pseudomonadati > Pseudomonadota > Gammaproteobacteria > Enterobacterales > Enterobacteriaceae > Klebsiella > Klebsiella sp. RCJ4. The sequence goes on along the minus strand of NZ_WCIN01000046.1, from coordinate 35,888 downwards.
AGCTGGGGGTTAACGCCATTTACCAGTCCGCGCGCCTTTTAGGGCTGATCGAAGAGGCCCACCACCAGCAGGTGCGTTGCCGCTGCCACGATCTGGTCGGCAACGCCAGCCTGACGGTGACCCGCATCCACGGCGGCCATGCGGACAACGTGGTGCCAGACAGCTGCGAGCTGCTGCTCGATCGCCGCATGGTACCGGGGGAAGACGAAGAGGTTGTTAAAGCCGAACTGCAACAGCTGCTCGACCACGCGTACGCGCAGGCAAACGTGGAAGCGGAAATTATCGCCTGGCAGCCCACCACCGGCGGCGCGACGCAAACCGACAGCAGCGAAGCCATTGTCGAGCAAAGCCTTGCCGCCTGCCGCCGTCACGGACAGAGCGAGCCCGGCCCGTTTGGTTTTCAGGGCGGCTGCGACCTGGTGCATTTCCGTTCGCTGGGCGCAAAGGGCGTGGTGATTGGCCCCGGCTCGCTGTCCGTGGCCCACAAGCCCGATGAATTCGTCCCCGTCGATGAATTTATCGCCGCGGCAGATATCTATCTCGATATTGCGCTCGCCATGCTGCCGCCGGCGTCCGATTTATGAAAGCGCAGCTCTTTCGGGGAGACCTGCATTACGCCGGCGTGACGCTGCATACCGCCGCCTCCGGCCCGGTGACGGCGCTCGACACCCTCTGGTTGCGCCTGGAGGACCGTGGCGTGACGGGGATTGGCGAAGTGCGTCTCAACATTCGCTACCTGCACGGCTACCGCGAAGAGCAGGTGCTGGACAACCTGCTTCAGCGCCTCAACGGTTGGGACTGGCGCCAGGAGCCCGCGGCGCAACTTGCCGCGCTGCACGAGGAGGACCGCACGCTGCTGCCGCCGTCGCGCATGGCGCTGGATATGGCGTTGCACGATTTAATGGCGCGTCAGAACGGGGTCAGCGTCGCCGCCTGGCTGGGGGCGCCAGCTGGCCTGCCCGCCTGGCACACCAATCAGACGCTGTTCTGGGGCAGCGAAGCAGAGATGCTGGCGCAGGCGCAGCGCTATGTCGATCGCGGTTTTACCCAGCTGAAGTTACGCACGGGGATTGCGGATTTCGCCACCGACCTGGCCCGCCTGCAAAAGCTGAGGCTGCGGTTTGGTCAGCAGATTTCGCTGGCGATTGACGTGAACGGCCAGTGGTCGCTGGCGCAGGCTCACGCGGCGTTCCCTTATCTGCGCGAGCTGAATCTCAGCTATATCGAACAGCCGTTAAGCCCGGCAAACGATAGCCAGCTTGCTGAACTGTACGGCTACGGCATCCCGATCATGCTCGACGAAAGCCTCAACAGCGAGTCGGCCATCACCCGGCTTATCGCCGCCAAAGGTGCGCTGTGGGGGCATCTCAAGCTGGTGAAACTGGGGGGGCTTGCTCCGACGCTTGCCGCCGCCGGCCGTCTGCGACTCGCCGACGTGCCGTTCATGATTGGCCAGATGAATGAAGGCCATGCCGCCACCGCCGCCGCGCTCCAGCTGTGCCGCGTGGTGCAACCGGCATTCGCCGAACTGTATGGCGCCGATGGATTAACCGACGATCCCGTCAGCGGGCTGGAATACCGCAATGGCATGGTCGCCGTTAACGACTCTCCCGGTCTGGGCGTGCAGTTCGATGCCGCGCGGGCCAACTTACTCCAGGAGTTTAATGATGCAAGATGTTAACAATGTGATTCAGGGCAGCGAGTCCGCCTTTCGCGCCGACGAATATGCGCAGCGCATTCAGCGTACCCGCGAACGCTTAAGCCGCGCGGGCGTGGACGTAATGATCGTGACCGGCCCGGAAAACATTTTCTGGCTTACCGGTCAGCAAACGCCGGGCTATTACACCTTTCAGGCGCTGCTGCTGCCGGTAGAAGGGAATCCGGTCTTTGTGATTCGCCAGCTCGAGTACTTTAACTTTATCGCCAACACCTTTATTTCAGACGCCGCCATCTACCAGGATGGCGATAACCCGGTGGATTTTCTGGTGGGCATGCTGCAACAGCGCGGCTGGCTCAACAAACGCATTGGGCTGGACAAACGCGGCTGGTTCCTGCCGATTGCCGTCTATGAAGCCCTGCAGGCGAAGCTCGGCACCATCGCCGATACCGCGGGCGTCATCGAACCGCTGCGCGCGGTGAAATCGGCGGCGGAGGTGGAAAAAATCGCCCTCGCGGCGCGCTATGTGGATGCGGGCATGCGCGCCGGGATGGCGGCGATTGGCAGCGGCGCGGACGAAAACGCGCTGGTCTCCGCGATGATGGGGGCCGCTATTGCCGCCGGTTCCGAGTATGTCGGCATGGAACCGCTGGTTTCTACCGGCCCACGCAGCGGCGTGCCGCACGGCACGTGGCGACGTCGGGTGATGCAGGATAACGACCCGGTCTTTCTGGAGATGTCCGCCGCCCACGATCGCTACCACGCCGCGATGATGCGCTCCGCCTGGCTGGGCCGTCCGCCCGCTATCGCCATCGAAATGGAAAAAGTTTGTCAGGAAGCCCTGCAGGCCGCCCTTGACGCCATTCGTCCGGGCGCCACCTGCGAAGCGCCGCACCTGGCCTGCCAGAAGGTGATCGACCGCGCCGGATTCACCGAAAACTTCAAAAAACGCACCGGTTACTCCATCGGTATCGCCTTCGCGCCGGACTGGGGCGAAGGCGGCATTCTCAGCCTGTACAGCGGCGTCACCACCGAGCTGCAGCCTGGCATGACCTTCCACATCCCGCCGGCCCTGCGTATCTACGGTCAATTCACCGTCGGCGTCAGCGAAACCGTGGTGGTGACTGAAACCGGATATCGCCAGCTGGGTTCCCTGGCTCGCCCATTAACGCTGCTGTAAGGAAAGAAAGATGAAAGATATCAACGAGTGCCGTGAACGCCTGCGCGGCATTTTCAACATCACCGTCACCCCGTTCACCGCCAGCGGCGCGATCGACTTCCCGGCGCTGCGTGAAAATATCGAACGCGTGATTGATCTGGGCTATGACGGCCTGCTGATTGGCGGCACCTACGGTGAGTTTCCGGTAATGACCGTCGAAGAACGCCGCGAGCTGTTTCATGAGGTGATGGGATGCGTGGACGACCGCGTGGCAGTGATGCTGTGCAGCGCCAGTTCCGCCCCGCGCGACGCCCGCGAGCTGACCCGGCTGGCAAGCGAGCTGGGCGGGCTGCCGATGGTCACCGCCCCCTTTGTTAGCGAAATCACTGACGAACAGATCGTCAGCTACTTCAATGAGATGGCGCCGTTATCCAAAACCGGCATTCTGGTGTACAACGCGCCGGGCATCGGCATCACCCTCTCCCCGGCGCTGCTGGAACGGCTGGCAGAGATCCCGAACGTGGTCGGCATCAAACAGGGCGATCTAAACCCTACCGCCATCGATCAGATTGCCAACCGCCTGCGCGGGCGTCTGCGTTTGTTCTGCGCCTCCGATCTGGCTTTCCTCGGGCCGATGATGGCCGGGTTTGACGGCATCAGCACGACCAACAGCGGCGCGCTGCCGGAGCTGATCGTCAATACCTTCCGCGCCGTAGAACGGGGCGACGCCGCCACCGCCCGCGATTTGCATCAGCTGTGGTACGCGTATCGGGCGCTGGCGCGCAAACACGGTCAGCCGCAGCTGGTGAAAGCGGCGATGGCGCTGCGCGGCTTTAACGGCGGCACCGTACGCGCACCGTTAAAACCGATCGGCGACGCGGCGCTGGCAGAGCTGACCCGCGTAATGCAGGAGCTTGCCAGCGACCATCGCAGCGGGGTTACGCTGGCGCGTTAAGCGCCGCCTGTAGGAACGCGACGAACAGCGGATGGGGCGCATCCGGGCGGGACATCAGTTCCGGATGCCCCTGAACCCCGTGCCAGAACGGCAGCTCAGGCTGGGAAACGGCTTCCACGATACCGTCGCTTTGCGCGCTCACGCGGACCCCGCCGGGAGACAGCGCCGGCAATAACTCGGGGTTAAAGCAGTAGCGATGGTTGTAGTGCATTTCGCGGATATGGCCGGGGATAAGCCCGGAGGAAAAAGGGAATACGCCGCAGCGATGACGGCCATCGGCAAAGGGAACAAAGCTGTGCAGGGCTTCATCGGGGGTGACTTCCGCGGGAATGGCCGATTCGAAACCCGGGCTACGGCGCACGGCTGCGGTCATCATGCTCTGCATTCCCAGGCACAGCCCCAGCGTTGGCTGCCCGCGGGCCAGGGTCTCTTCCGCCACGCGGATTTGTCCGTTGACCGCCGCCATCGAGGAACCGCCTGGCAGCACCACGCCCTGGAAGGCCTGAAGCTCGTGTAATCCCGTGGACAGGCTGGCCGGCGCAAAGAAATGGACCTCCAGGTTCAGCCCCAGCGACGCCGCGGCATCGCCCAGCGAGCCGAGCGTGGCGGGATAGACCAGACGGTGGTCCGCCTCGCGGCCAATCAGCGCGATGCGCAAGGACCCGCCGGCAGACGACGACACGCCGCTATCCCAGCGGCCATAGCGGTCGGCGGTGAGATCTAACAGCGTGTGTTGCCCATCGCTGAGCGTCAGGCGGTGGCGGCTGTCGTCGCTGTAAAGCCGCTGGCCCGGCAGGTCGGCGATAAGCGGCACCTGCGAGGACGCCAGCACAATGACGGCGTCTGATGACGGCAGGCGGGCGATATCGCGCACCTCTTCACGCAGCGTATCGCTGCGCCAGAGGCCGCTGGTCACGCAGTACCCTGCACGAATGACGTGCTGGTGGCTATCGGGTACATCCCCGGCGAAGTCGGGGCGAAGGCTCCAGAGGGGCAACCCAAGACGATTGGCCCACAGGCTGGCGGTGATACCGTAGCGGGCGGGCGCGGAGCTGTTATCGAGAATAAAGATCGGTGACACGGCGAGTTTCCTGCTGATGTTGGGTACCTAATTGTATTAATTGAATCATTAGATACAAAAGAGGATTTATGAATAACAGTCAAATCGCCCGTCGTATGCAATCCGTACGGCCTTCTCCGACCGCGGCCATTTCTGACCAGGTACGGGTACTGGAAGCCGCAGGCAAGCAGGTTATCAACCTGGGCGAAGGGGAACTGGATTTTGCTACCCCACCCCATATTAGCTATGCGGGCATTGAAGCTATCGTGCATCACCAGACTAAGTATACCGCCGTTTCCGGCACCGCAGCGCTCAAGGCGGCCATTGCCGCCAAGTTCGCTCGCGACAATCAGCTGCGCTACCGTCCGGAAGAGATCATCGCCGGGAGCGGCGCCAAACAGCTTATTTTCAACGCCTTTCTGGCAACCCTGGACGCCGGGCAGCAGGTGATTATTCCCGCGCCCTACTGGGTCTCTTACCCGGATATGGTCTCTCTGGCCGACGGCGAACCGGTGATTGTGCCCTGCGATGAACAACACGGCTGGAAGCTGACGCCAGAACAACTGGCCGCCGCCCTCACCCCGTCAACGCGCTGGTTGATCCTCAATTCGCCGGGTAACCCGACCGGGGCGATTTACAGCGAGCGGGAGCTACGCGCGCTGGCAGACGTGCTGGCGGACTACCCGCAGGTGCTGGTGATGGCCGACGACATTTATGAGCCGCTGCGTTACGACAATACCCCGTTCACCACGTTTGCTCAGGCCGCGCCGCAGCTGGTTTCGCGCACGCTGACGGTGAACGGCGTGTCCAAAAGCCACGCCATGACCGGCTGGCGTCTGGGCTATGCGGGTGGGCCGCAGTGGCTCATTGCCGCCATGCAGATCCTGCAATCACAAAGCACCTCCAACCCCAGCGCGATTTCGCAGGCTGCGGCGGTCGCTGCCCTTAACCATTCGGCGGACTTCTTAGACGGCTGGCTGCACACGCTGGATAAACGCCGTCAGCAGGTGCTGGGGATGATTGCCGCTACCGAGGGCCTGAGCGCTGGCATCCCCCAGGGCGCATTCTATGTGTTTGCCAACTGCCAGCGGCTCATTGGGCGAGTGACGCCCACCGGCGAAACCCTCCGCGACGACAGCGGGCTGGCGAACTGGCTGTTAGAACACACTCAGGTGGCCGTGTTACACGGGTCCGCGTTCGGCATGCCGGGGTATTTACGTATTGCCTACGCGGTAGAAGATGGGCTGCTGACGCAGGCCTGTCAGCGGATTGCCGAAGCCTGCGCGCAGCTGCGTTAGGGCACGCAAGCACCACAATGGCGCCCTGTATAAAGAAAACCCCGCGCGATGTACTGGCCGGGGTTGTTGAATGCGGGCGCTCCGTTTTCTCAGCTCGCCAGCGCAATAGCGCGGCAATCAGTTTGCGTTCACGCCCGGCCGCTGCGGCAAAAATTCCTCGCCCCTGCCCCCTCCGTCGGGGCGAAATTGCGAAATGCATCACAGTCCAGGAAATAACTTAACAGGTTAACCGGTTAAGTTGAGTTGAGAGGTTGATCGGACAATCGGGTACGGGTATCGTAAGCCTACGAAATAAAATAAATGTAAACAGAAACTGGCGAAACAATGAAAGCAACGGCACAGTCAACGAAATACCAGGTGATAAAGGCAGCACTGTTAGATGAAATAAGAAACGGTACTTTTAAACCCGGGGAAAAATTCTACAGTGAGTCGGAATTAAAAGAGCGTTACTCCGTCAGTTCCGCCACGGTTATTCGCGCTATTCACGAAATGGTGAATGAAGGCTACCTGATTCGCTATCAGGGTAAAGGCACTTTTGTTTCGAAAGCCAAACGAAATGAGAACATTATTTTCTCAGAATCAGATAACGATTTAAAAGGCATGCAGTCGGTTAAAGTTATCGCCTGTGAACTGGAAAACGATCCGTGTATTAAAGAAAAACTCGGGTTAAATGATGATGAAAGATATTATCGTATTGCGCGCTTAAAGTTTGATAATAACAAACCTTATGCATTACAGATTTCGCATATTCCGGCCCGCTACTTCGCCAGTCAATTGACGATTAAGAATTCGGCACTCAGCTCTATTTATGAGGCTTTTAAGGTTAACAATGGTCTTGATATGTACACCATGCCCTATCGGCAGACCATCTGCGCCCTGACCGATGCTGCGCCAGAAGTCCTGCAGCACCTTGAGCTCACGGCTCACCAGCCCGTTATCATGATGAAACGCTATACCCACGACGAGCAAGGTCAGGTGATTGAATATATTGAGACCTGGAAACGGTTAGAATCATTTTATATTGAAATAAGAACGCCAGATAAGGGGGCAGGATGAACCAATTATTATTAATCTCACATGGGGGTTTCGCCAGCGGTGCCAGACAGGCCACAGAATTAATACTCGGAGCGCAGCCAAACCTTCATGTAGTTGAACTGGATGGTGAGAAAGGGATAGCAGTATTTAAACAGGAACTTCTCGATAAAATCACCATCCTTAGCGCAGCAAAATCCAAAATTATTATCCTCTCTGATTTAAAAAGTGGTTCGCCGTATAACTCCGCAATGGAGATTATTGTCACTAACAACCTATGGAATAATATCACCCTGCTCTCTGGGATGAATTTAAATTTAATTCTGGAAATGGCCATGGCAATTGATGAAAGTCACTCGCCAGCCTCGCTGAATGAAATAATAACTACGGCGCGTGATGGTATTTACCATTTACAGCAGGCAGCGCTTGCCGCCCACACAGACGACGGAGACGAGTAAAAAATGGAGCACATTGCGGTCTGGCAGATAGCGTTACTGACGCTTTATTCAGGGCTGGCGATATACGACGGCAACAACACGACGCTTGGGTTAGTGAAACCGAGCATGGCGGGCTTCTTTGCCGGTCTCATTATGGGCGATATGACCACCGGGCTTATCGTCGGCGGCACCCTGAACCTGCTGGTACTGGGGGTGGGTAACTTCGGCGGCGCGTCGATCCCGGACTACATGACCGGTGCGGTGCTGGGTACCACTTTCGCGATCATCAGCGGCCAGGGCGCGGCGTTTGGCGCCACCATTGCGGTGCCGATTGGTCTCTTAATGGTACAGCTGGATATCCTCGCCCGCTTCAGCAACACCTTTATACATCATAAGGCCGACAGGCTGATTGAAGAGGGTCAGGTGAAGGCGGCGGCCAGGATGAACCTGCTGGGCCAGGTGCCTATTTCGCTCTCGCGTATGCTGCCGGTGCTGTTGGCGCTGATCCTCGGGGCAACCTTTGTTAATGACGTCGTGACCTGGATCCCCGCGTCCATCATGAACGGTCTTAAAGTCGCCGGTGGCCTACTGCCTGCGCTGGGTATCTCCATCCTGCTGCGCTATTTACCGATTAAGAAAAACATCTCGTTTCTGATTCTGGGCTTTTTCCTGGCGGCCTATCTGAAAGTGCCGGTGCTGGGCGCCGCGCTGCTGGGTCTGGCAATTGCGCTTTACGTCTTCAACTCAGAAAAACAGGTAACGCAAACTACCGAATCCCCGGCAAATGGAGCAATGGGCGATGAATAAAGTATTAAAACGCGTGTTCTGGCGCTGGTTCCTGTTCGGTCAGTCAGGCTGGAACTACGAAAAAATGCAGGGTCTGGGCTATCTGTACAGCATCTATCCGTTCCTTGAGAAAAAGTACGCAAAACCCGAAGAGCAGAAGGACGCGGCGAAGGTACACAGCCAGTTCTTTAACACCAACAACACCATGGCGCCGGGGATCCTCGGGGTGAACATCGCCCTGGAAGAGCAGACCGGGCTTGCGGGCAAAGATGCGGTTGCCGGGATCAAAACCGGTCTGATGGGGCCTCTGGCGGGCATCGGAGATACGCTGTTCTTTGTTATTCCGACCACCATTATCGGTTCTGTCGCTTCGTACCTCGCGCTGCAGGGCAACCCGGTGGGGCTTGTTCTCTGGCTACTGTTCGCCCTGGTTCGCATGCTGTTTATGCGCTTTAGCATCAGCAAAGGGTATCATGAAGGGGTCAACCTGCTGGGGTCTTTGACCAATAACCTCAACAAAATTACCCGCGCAGCCAATATTCTCGGGCTGACGGTTATCGGGGCGCTTATCCCCTCGGTGGTGAAGGCGAATCTTAATTTCGAATTCAGCTACGGCGAGGTGTCGCTCAAGCTGCAGAGCATTGCCGACCAGATTATGCCCGGGCTTATTCCGCTGCTGGTTGTGGGGTTCACCTGGTGGCTGCTGGGGCTCAAAAAGATGAACTCGACTCGGGTCATTTTTGTCCTGATTGCTTTAGGTATTATCGGCTACAACCTGAATATTTTCGGTTAAGTAACACATTGATTTAAGGAACTTATCATGAAAGGTATTGTGCATATTCGTGTCGATGACCGGCTGATCCACGGCCAGGTGGCCACCCGCTGGGTAAGCCACTTCAACGCCAACCGTATTATGGTGATTGACGACGCCGTAGCTGCAAACGATGTAGAGAAAATGCTGCTGCGCAGTGCAGCCCCGGAAGGCTGCAACACCTCTATTCTCTCTTTTGAGAAAGCCAGCGCCAATATCCTCGCCGGCAACTACGACGGTCAGCGCGTACTGATCCTGCTGAAGACCCCGGAGCTGGCGCTGAAGCTGATGAACGCCGGAATTGCCCTCCCCCAGCTCAATATCGGCAATATGTCCAACAAAGACGATCGCCGCCAGATCAAACGCTCGGTCAGCGTCAACGATGCTGAGATCGCGGCCATCAACGCGCTGCTGGAAAAAGGCGTGGCGGTGACGGCGCAGATGACGCCGGAAGAGCCGAACGCCTGTATCACCACGTTTTTAAAAGCCGATAAGGGATAAGGGATGTCACCACATCAGCAGCAGTATTATCAGCATGTTTTAGCGACGCTGAATCAGGTGTTTCTTACTCAGAGCGCTGAAGTTGAGCAGGCGGCGGCGCTGTTTGCCGAGTGCGTCAAAGCCAACGGCATTATTCACGGCTTTGGCTCCGGCCACTCGTTTGCCGCGGCGGTTGAGCTGGCCGGTCGTGCGGGCGGCCTGGTCAATACCAAAGCCATTGACCAGTTCTATGGGCCAACCGGCTGGTTTGATTCGCTGAAAGGGATTGGCGACATCTTCTCCGGGCTGCTCGATCTGCGCGAGTCAGACTGCTTTGTGATTATCTCCAACTCCGGCACTAAACCGCTGCACGTTGAGCTGGCACGCAATGTCAAAGAGAGGGGGCTGAAGCTGGTGGTTATCACCCGCTACGCCGGTGAGTCGACGCCAACGAGCGAGAGCATTCGCGACTATGCCGATGTCATTCTCGATAACGGCTGCCCGTCCGGTGACTGCACGCTAAGTATGGATAACGGCAACATCATGACCGGTCCGGTGTCCTCGCTGTCTGCGGCCTTCATCATCAATAACGTGGTGATCCGCTGCATCGAGATGCTGCTGGAACAAGGTATCGCGCCGCCGGTGATGCGCAGCATCAATCTGCCCGGCGGTAAAGAATACAACGACATGCTGATGAGTCAGTACAAAGAGCGCGTATTCACGCTGTAGGGAAAAATCATGAAAGAGAGTCTGTCGAATCGCCTCACACCGCTGCCCTTTCCTGCCCTCACGCCCGACGCCTGTCGGGATGAGCTGACGGCGTGCGCGCGACGCATCGCGCGTAACATGGGTCTGTACGGCGAGAAATTCCCCTCAGCCTGCACGATCCATAATCGCTACGTTCTGAAAGAGAATAACGACTGGACCAACGGATTCTGGACCGGGATGCAGGCAATGGCCTGGGAGTTCAGCGGCGATCGCGCCTACCTGGACGGCGTTGAACGCAACGTGGCGAGTTTTAAAGCCCGCCTGGCGGCGCACCACGTCCTCGATCACCACGATATCGGCTTCCTTTATAGCCTGTCGGCAGTCGCGTACTGGAAACTGACGGAGCGCGAAGCGCTAACCCCGCTTATTCTGGCGGCGGCCGATCTGCTGGTAAACCGTTTTCACCACAGCGCCGGTTTTATCCAGGCCTGGGGGACGCTTAACGACCCGCAGGAGTACCGGCTTATTATCGATTCATTGATTAACCTTCCCCTGCTCCACGTGGCGGCAAAGATCAGCGGTGAATCACGTTATCGGGAAGTGGCTGAACGCCACTATGCGGCGGTCATCAACAACATTTTTCGCGAAGACGGCTCCACTTTCCATACCTTCTATTTTGACCAGACAAGCGGTGCGCCTTCGCACGGGAAAACCTTTCAGGGCTACAGCGATAACTCCTGCTGGGCCCGCGGCCAGGCGTGGGCCATTCTCGGCATCCCGCTTCACTGGTCGGCCACCGGCGAAACCGACCACTACGAACGGTGGCAGCAGGCCTGCGAGTATTTCTTCCGCTACCTGCCGGAGGACGGCGTTCCCGCCTGGGATCTGCTGCTGGCTGCAGATCCGGACGCCCCGAAAGACAGCTCCGCGCTGGCGATTGCGATCTGCGGCCTGCTGGAAGCGCATAAGCACTTTCCGGATGCCGGTTACCAGAAACTGGCGCGTCAATGTCTGCTGGCATTAATGCGCGGCGCGTCTGCCCGCGATGATGATGTCTGCGAAGGCTTACTTAAACACGGTGTTTACGCCTATGCCCTCGGTAAAGGCATCGATGAATGTAATCTCTGGGGAGATTACTTCTATATGGAAGCGTTATACCGAGTCTACCAACCACAATGGTCAGGATACTGGTTATGACAATGATTCAGAGCTATTTAGATATCGTCCAGAAAAAACTTAACGACATTACTCAACAGCAAAGCCATAAAATCACTTCCACCGCCGTGGAACTGGCAAAAATCATTAACCAGGGAGGTGTAATTTATATTTTCGGCTGTGGCCACTCACATATTTTCGCTGAAGATGTATTTTATCGTGCCGGAGGTATCGCCCCGGTTCGGCCAATATTTATCGAACCTTTAATGTTACATCAGGGGGCGGCGGCCTCATCATATTATGAAAAACAGAATGACTATATTGCTGAGCATCTGGCGAAATTCTCGATCACCAGTAAAGATGCGCTGATTGTTATCTCAACTTCCGGGATTAACCCCGCTCCGGTCGATGCAGCACTCTGGGCAAAACAGCACGGGGCATTTACCCTGGCACTGACCAGCTTTCTGTATGCCAAGACCCAGCCATCGAAGCACAAGGCCGGCCTTAAGCTGCGGGACTGCGTGGATGTCGCCATTGATAACCAGGTGCCAATCGGTGATGCGGTGCTTTCCCTTACGGAGCATGCAACGCCGTTCGCGCCGGTTTCCTCAATGACCGGGCTGTTTATTATGCACACCCTGTTCGCGGAAATCATAGCGAACCTGGGGAGTGAAAATAAATCTCTGCCGGTATTTTTGAGCGGTAACATTGCGAATTCCGCACAACATAATGAATATCTCCTCGAAAAATATGGTGCGCAAATCCCGGAGCTCATAAATAACACGAGTTTTAAATAAGCAGTACATCCCCTCGCCCTATAATACATGGTTTTATAAGGTATATAATAATGACAAGTCATAGACTCAGAGTTTCTCTGTGCACACCGCTGTTTCTTTTTATTGCCGCAGATGCCTTTGCGGAAGAAGAAACGGATTATGAAGCGCCTTCTCAGTTTGAGAAAGCGTTTTATGATGAAGGAAAATTAAATCTCAATACCTCACTATATATTCGTCATCGTGCTGTAAAAGACCCCGCGACCGGTAAATATGGACTGGGTCCAGCCGGGATCCAGAACCAGACCGGTAACGTGGCAATTAGCTATATTTCAGGCTATTACCAGGACGTTATTGGCTTTGATTTCTGGGGCAACGCCAACATTAAGCTCGGGCATACCGTCGGTCAGTCGGAGATCCTTTACTACGACTACGATTGCGGCGAGCCGGGCAAGTTCAGCCCGTGCGAGAAGTCCTACATGAGCGTGTCGGTTGCCGCACTCAAGCTCAACCTTGGCGATGCAGGCACCAACTTCAAGCTGGCCGCGGGCTATACCCCCATTAACTCCGGTACCGTAAAAAGCAGCTGGGGCCTCAACCCTCACGCTTTTCGCGGGTTTGACAGTGCCCTGACCCTCGACAAACTGAGGCTGACCTACGCCTGGGCCGACCGCTTCAAGAACGACTGGAGCCGTGATTTTAAACCGATGACCACGGCCTGGCACCAGAACAACGCCGCCGGACTCGATGACAACGGCAAAACCATTAAAGCCGGTGCAATCATCGATTACATTCACACGGTGGGCGCAGTCTATAACTTTGGCAATACCGTGCTTGACGTGGGCTATGGCGAAGGTAAAGGCTACCGTCGCAACTGGCAGGCACAGGTAGAGCGTCACGATACGTTGACAAAGGATGTCTCCCTGCAGAGTAAGCTCTTCTACCAGGGTGCGCGCTACATTGAAGAACTGTCGAAAATTAAAGATCCTGCAACGGAATATTATGTGGGGGTTGGTTTTAACCTGAGCCACGACAACACCGTGTGGTCCCTTGGCTATAGTCAGAACTACGCCCCGAACACCGGAGATTACAACTTCCGCTTAACCCCGTGGGCGAACTCCGATAAGCGTGATTATCAGCCGACGCTGTCGCAGCTGGAAGACTTTAACGTTTCCGGCGCCCGCGCGGTTCGTTTTGGCGTGAGTTATAACTTCGCCGATCTTAATCTACCGGAGTTAACCCTGGGCAGTGCCGGAACCTACGGCTGGCACGTGGTTAGCGATGTCAGTAAAACCGGTTCGGCGAGAAAGTACGACGGGAACATGGTGTCGTTCGATCTTTCCGCTCGCTATCAGGTGGCGGACGGCATGGCGAAAGGCCTCTCCTTTACCCTGCTCCCGGCGCTCTTCCGGGCGACAGACAGCAACTATAAAACCGATCGTAACGACGTGAAGTTTATCGTCGGCTACAGCATCAATATCTTCTGAGCCCGTCCCCCTCAACTGCGCATGAGGGGGACTTTGCGAAGGGAACCGCACCTGTCAGCTTCAAACGGCCAGAGCGGGTTACTCAACCGAATGGCATACTGAATAGCGGCGCAAAAGAAAAAACCCCGAGCGATTAAATAGCTCGGGGTTTGTATGACAGGCTTGTACGATGCCGAAGAAAGCAAAAGAACCATCAGGACTAGCCGTAGATAGATAAGTGACATTAAAATAACACGTGGAGATAGTTCTAACTGTTTTGGGCCTGCTACCTTGGCATACTAAACATTTCTCTGTAGATAATTCTGGCTTACTCCCTCACCATTTTCATATATTCATAAAATATGATAACCATCACATTCATGATCAGGGTGCCAATTTTTGATATAGCTGGCTTTTACTTTTTGCTACAGATGGTAATGCACCCTAAAAAAGGAATTAATCATGAAAATGACAATAATATATGCACTACTATCCGTATTTTTTGGAGTATATGGAACAACGGCCAGTGCCAGTAACACAAATCAAGTGTCACAAAATTTAGAAACTGCGATTCCCCAACAAAAGCAAATAGTTATCGGCAATTGGGACGAGTTCAACTCAAGAAAAATTGACAGACTCATTCAAGAAGCAAAGCAGAAGCCTGCGCATTCTTTATATGCTGTTTTTGATTTTGACAACACAACAGTTTTTCTGGATATCGAAGAGGCAACGCTTATCTATCAACTAGAAAACCTTAAATTTTCGATGAAACCTGAGATATTGAAAGAGATAATTTACAAAGATATACCGCCTTCAAACTTTAACTCGGATTATAATAATAAAAATCATCAACCGGTTAATATAAACCTCATTGGTCAAGACATTATTGATAGCTACACATGGCTATACAATAATTACATCGGATTTGCGGGTAATAAAACGCTTGATGAAATTAAAAAAAATTCCAATTATATGAATTTTATAGTGAAAATGAGATATTTATATGATGCAATAGGTGGGTCATTCGACCATGAGGTATCTTATCCATGGGTGACGTATCTTTTTTCTGGCATGTCCAAAAAAGAAGTAGCTGATTTAGTGCACGATACTATTGAGTGGCAAAATAACCAGCCTATCGGAAAGGTGACATGGGTAAGCCCAGCAGATATGGCAGGCCGAGCTGGTATCGTATCAGTAACATGGAAAAACGGATTCAGGCTGATCCCAGAAATGCAGACATTATATAAAAACCTACAGCAGGCAGGTGTTGATGTTTATGTCATTTCCGCTTCAGCTTTAGATGTGATAAAAAGCATCGTTACTACAGGAAAATATGGTTTTTCTGTTCCTGAGTCTCATGTCTATGCAATGCATCCCTTATATGATAAAGAAGGTAGATTGACTCACAGCCTCGATCCATACTATCCCCAGACGCAAGGTAAAGGTAAGACCGAAACTATAAAGAAATTTATACAACAGCATTACAAAAATACAGGACCAATATTAGTTGCTGGCGATAGCGAAGGAGATCAAAACATGATGTCCGACTTTAATGACACAAACTGTGTTCTTATTATTAACCGGCTACGCTCATCTGACACTATTATCGGTGAGTTATCAGCTAAAGCCGTTCGTGACTATAATAATGATGATGCAAAAATATTATTACAAGGAAGAGATGAAAATAAAGGGGAATTTTCACCATCACAAAGTAGCATATTGATGGGCACTAATAACAAAGTATCTTTACCATAGGTATCGACTTACAGCAATGCCTCTTACCTGAAAAGGGGGCATTGCTACTGAAAGGATATTTATTGAGCAAAGGACGGACTTTAGATGTAAAAAAGCCCGTATAAACGGGCTTTTTTTGTACCACTTTATGCACCATAAAATCAAAACCGCGATTCAAGTTATTGATTTTATCAAGAATTTGGCGGAAGCGTAGTCCGCCATAATAGTGTTCAATAACATCCGCGATAATAATATTTTTTATAATAAAAACAATATATTGTCATTATTGTTTGTTCGGTAGTGTATTGCTAGCATTAAAAAAATCTGTCATTTTATGCAGTACCTTATGCATGGCGGTTTGTATGACAGGATTACAGGATGCCGAAGAAAGCCAAAGAACTCACCGGACTCGCAGTTTCTAAGTTAAAAAAAGAAGGCTCTTTTGCCGTCGGTGGCGTTGACGGCCTGTATCTTCGGAACAGAGGTCAGTCTCGTGCATGGGTGCTTTGTGTTGCTATGGGGGTAAGAGTTAACGCTCTCGGAAGAACCGTTCCCAGACGTTTGTATATGGGTCTTGGCCCCTACCCTGAAGTTTCATTGGCAGAAGCCCGTGACAAAGCTCGTGAGCTACGTAAACAAATCCGTAATGGGATTGACCCCCTTGCAGAGAAGCACGCCCATAAAGCACAGCAGGAACAACTGGCGCATAAGAACAAATCCTTTGCCAGTTGCGCCGAAGACGTCATCTCAATTAAGGCCAAAGAGTTAAAGAACCAGAAGCATATTGCTCAGTGGCGGTCCACTCTGGAAACCTATGCTTATCCCGTCATTGGTCAAAAGCAGGTTAGTGAAATCACGAAAACTGATGTGTTGGCGATACTTGAGCCTATTTGGTTAACGAAAAACGAAACAGCCAGTCGTCTTCGCGGTCGTATTGAAGCGATCATCGATTACGCAAAAGCGAAAGAATATTTTGAAGGTGATAATCCTGCTGCATGGAAAGGGATGCTCAAGCCCCTTTTGCCAATGCCAAGCAAGGTTCAGACCCAAAAACATCATGCAGCTTTACCCTACAGCAAGATCGGTTCGTTCATATCTGATCTACAGAAACGGGCTGGAACTTCCGCTCGCGCACTTGAATTCTCGATACTAGCGGTTGCACGTTCTGGTGAAGTCCGTGGCGCTGAGTGGTCAGAGATAGATCTGAAAAGTAAAACATGGACTATCCCAGCCAGCAGAATGAAGGCCAGCAAAGAACATAGGGTTCCACTGTCTGATTCTGCCATTGCCCTGTTAAAGGATTTACCACGCTTCAAAGACAATAACTATGTCTTCCCTGCCCCGCGTGGTGGACAACTATCCGATATGTCGCTATTGGCTGTATTGAAACGAATGGGCCATAGTGGCTTAACTCAGCATGGTTTCCGCTCTACTTTCCGTGAGTGGGCTGGTGAAACAACGGACTATCAACGTGAGGTCATTGAACATGCGCTGGCTCATCAGCTGGCAGATAAGGCCGAAGCAGCATACCAACGTGGGACGTTATGGCCTAAGCGTGTGGCGTTGATGGATGCGTGGACAGAGTATTGCTTTGCAAGCGTCTGATTTTTGGGATGTGCGAAAAATGAACAAGTCACATGGCAAAAGGAACTATGATAGAAAACAAGAGGTTTTCGATCATAATCGAAATGATATAACTCATTGGAGCTTTGGTTGGATCAGAGCTATAGATGAAAAGAAGCAATTGGGAAGACTGTGTATGGAAACTCTGAAAGGAAGTTGTTGATAATTTGACAGCAAGATAAATTTAGGTTATTTTTCATACATGTAAATTAAGGGGGTATTGCTATGCATAGCAAACAAATTGAGCAACAACTGCTCCTGAAAAGAGCACGTCGAATCACTACATCTTTGTGCATAGATGTGCCTACCACTGGCTCGAAAGAAGAACGTAAACGTGCCATGAAAGCACAACATGCGAAAATGGTGAAAAAACTAAACGAACAGGATGTTGTAGAACCGATAGCGATATCGCATTATTAGAATACAAGGATGTTTCCGAACAATGCCTGCCAACGTTTGTTATCATATTGATTTTTTCACTGGTTCATATCGTAGTGATTCATTCAGCGATTATCCCAAACTTCAGACATCGCCTCCTGCTTTAATTGACGAAGCTGATTTACTGTTTGATTTTATTACTGCAGTGCAGGATGGAGATATACTCAGCGGTAAAAATAAACCATCATGGACTAATACTTATGGTGAAGAAATGTTACATCTCATAGGTTATCGGGAATCTGAATTGTGGCATTATCATGTTGGCCCATATAATTCCTCCTCATCAGCAAATATGAATAAGAAAATCCGTGAGATGAATTTACAAGGTTTAACATCTGCCGCTGCTGTTCATTATAAATGGTATAATCGTTTCAATAAAAAGAAAATCGTTATCATTGCTTTTAGTCCAATACACGAACCCTTTCCCAAAAAGTTAGATAAACCTAATCACCTCAATTCCCGTGGTGGCTTGATATTAAATAAGAAGATAGTAGAACATTCAGACAATAAGCTTCCAGATTAACATACCAATGTTCATCAAACATGTGATGAAGCAGAGGCAATTGCCAATAAGGAAACCATTCAATTACCTCATCGTTCTCTTATTCTTAGAAAACAGATAATCCATAATACCATTGATGAAATTGCTGAACAGCTTGAATCATTACTTAAATGAAATGAATATTAAAACGAAAGGGCCTTACGGCCCTTTTGTTTTACCTTAAAGGGAACTCTCCATTGGAGAGAATACAGATCCCTACACTTGGGGCAACTCAATCAGCCCATTGAGGTGTAAACTATTTTCCATACATGCGGAAATCAGACACTTCGCTGAAGTGTGCATTCGAAAGTAAAATTTATTGGATACAATATTAAACATTGATTACCAAATATATTTATCCATTAAAATAAAATATCACCATAGTTTCTCACCCTGCATAAATTTAATCCTCCACAACAGACTGTCAGGAGGATAAAACCAAGTTCCTGACGCCTTGTAATACCATACAAAAGGATAGTTATATTTTAGAATATCAGGACAAGGTATATAACAACCTAACATCAATGTGAGCGAAAAATTAAAACATCTGGCAGCCAAATTAAAAACATGTTAGCTACAAATAGATATAGCACTCTTTATTCTTAAGTCAAGCCTCTATTTCAACTTTATCTAACGATTTCGACTCACCAATATATCCATCGGATTAGTTATTTAAAATAAGTGAGCCTATCATTTTTTGTTTTGACTACCAGAATTTCCTTTAACCCACGCCCCATTGGCAAGAACCTCACCATGACCATATTTATCATGATTTAACGGTGCATTTTGAATTTTAATTTTTGAGACTACCTGTTTATCTGATTGCGGAAAAGCATACTTTGGTTCACTAGCATGGGACATAGTTGAAAAACAAAATAAAGCTGACAATACTAATATTCTCTTATTCATAAATCACTCCTGTTATTTTTGGGTTTAAGTTCTCCTGAAATGTAAAACATAAAAAGATGTTAGAAAATCGGGATGTATTAAATATATAATTACATCCCGATGGAAATCAAATTTATCTTGCATAAATTAAGATAAAAATAAGTATAATAAGACAATCATACTTATCTACATTGATATAATACTCTATCTTTTACCACTGTTGTGCCGCCACCATGACTACCACCACCTAACTGTTCAGTTGCTGTTGTATAAAACAATTCTTTCGCTATAGTGCCTGACTGACATGAGCAGGTGTTTGTTTCCGGGTTATTAACCAAGCAAACGCCTCTGTTCATTGTAAAAAACCCTGAAGTTCCAGAGGCTTTAACCCATTTACCACTAACACATGATAATAGTAATCCATTTGATGCAGTTGCCTGTAAACCATTTGGAGAGCAACCCGACCCTACATTTGCTTTTCCATTTATGTATAAAAACTCTCCTGCATTAAGCCTACCATCAGCATCAATATTCCCATTTGAATGAATGTAGTTAGAGTTCAGGTTGCCTGAGGCCCAGACATATTGAGTGTTGACCTGATGTCCTACGTTAATATCATTTGATGCATAAATATTACCACTACTATTTAAATAAGCATTAACAGCACCTCCTGAACCTGCACCAACTGTTCCGGCAGCATAGACATCATTGGTTCTTAGACCACCACTCCAGCCTGAAGGCAAATCATTAGGATCAAGGCCATTAGTCGCAAGGCGTTGCTGTATCTTTGCATTTTTATAAACATTTAATACAGTGGTATAGTCTGCAGCATTTGGAGAAAAAACGCTCAATGGCCTAGCTCCATTACTTAATCTTATTTCATAATCATTACCAGCGGCATCCCCCCCAAGCGAAATAGTGTCTCCATATCCATTATGAGCAACCACCTGCCCTGCGGCTGTGACCGTGCCACCTGATGTGATATTGCCGCCAAAACTACCGGTACCGGATGCGGTAATATTTTTTGCGTTGTTAATATTGTTACCTCCCATATTTAAATCACCAGTCATGGGGAGAGTTCCATCACGGCGTAAATATATGGAATACAATGCACTATTAAAACCAGTTCTAAATCCAAGTAAACCACTATCAGAAATATTGCTGAAATTAGAAGAAGACTCTTGCCATTGCCCCTGCATCCCGGAAATAACTGTTTTACTTTGTGTCATACCACTATCAACCCCAGCAGTCTGCATTGCTTTCCCAAGGAGATCGTAGCGTGTTTTCCCTCCATCTTTCCATGCCGTAGTCGCCACAATCAAACCATTAATCACATAGTTAGGAGTCGATCCACTACGTTTTAGATAAATTTTATATGATGATTTGTAAATATTAATACCGTTATAAGAAACAGGCAGGAGTCCTTCATTTATTAGTGTCTGGTAGGTTATTTCACACCCTGACGCATTACACGTTCTTGGCCCCGGATCATTACTCTGACTACTACTCGATGTTAACGTAGAAAGTTTATCATAGCGTAAATTAATATATCCATTTACAGCCTCCCCAATTTGTCTAATCTGTTCTCCGGCTGTTTTTGCAGTAAAGTCCTCTTGCGACTCCTTCATATCTTGAAACTTCAACAAGGCCATTGCACTACCAACGCCTAATACCAATATAAGTTCCAATAGAGAGAATCCTCTTTTTACATTAATCATATTCATTATTCCACCTTAAGTTATTGCTCTTTAATATTATAATTATCAAAACAACCAAATAAATCAAGATATCAAAACAGCAAAAACATAAAACAATATTAATAATAGACAGGCGGATTACCAGAGGATGGCCTATTATTTTATTGTAGACCAAGCAGAAAAACTAAAGATGGAGTTAACCATCTTTAATTATATGAAAGATTATAGAAGTAAATCATAACCATATTGTAAGGTGGAACACTATAGCTATGATACTGCTTTTATAAAGAAGTAAATATCAATGTATTGCTGTTACCACCAGTTTGACACTGTGTCGCAGTTTTAGCTACGTCTAATACCTCACCTGCTGCTTTAACATTACCTGCAGTTCCTACACCAGCACTATAGAAATTCCCAGCCGCCGCAGTAATAATCTTCGTGCATTCTGCTGCTGGCACATTCGAATATGTGATTGTAAAAGCAGAGCCAGCGGTACCAGAAGGTCCGGTGCTAACAGAAGCAAGCGTAACATTACCTTTAAAAGCATTTACAGGAGACGCAGAAGAACCGGAACCACTTAACATATTATCCGGGAATATTTTCGCCTGAACTGCTACAGTATTTGTCAATCCGGTAAAACTGGATGCTGATGTATAAAGTGCTTTAACACCTGCCTGTATTGTCGCTATATTATTACTTTCTGCCTGTGCACGTTGTGAAGCCTGAACCTTTGGATACACGATAAAAGCAGCAACAACTAACGCAGCAATAATCCCTAAAACTAATAATAGTTCTAAGAGAGAAAAACCTTTCTTACTTTTTTGTTTTCTAATTAATAATGTCTTATTCATTTATATCTCCTATATTCAAATGTTAAGATATAAAAGAAATAATGAATATGGGCCTAAAAGCAATCCCTGTAGAAATATTTGTATGAAACTTACCGATAAACGGGCGACTTTTAAATGTAAAAAACAAAAGGGGTTGGATAAAAAATTATTATTTATAAAAAATGATAATGATTTTTATAGCCTCGCACGATCTCTTTTAGTAACCCACTGCAATCGCGTAAATGCGTCGTTTCTTGAATTTGATGTTTTTAGTTCTTTCTTTTGTTTTCCGAAAGATTTTATCTTTTGTATAACTTGACTTATCATGGGATACTATTCTCCTTATTTTTATGACATTGAAGTACATACAATACAAAATGATAAAGAGTCAAATTTTATTTATAAATAACGAAATCATCATTGCCATTACATTACGATATTAAAAACACACCTTAATATTAACCTATCATAATTCTTTCAGCGATTACCAATTGCCAAAATCAGAAAATGAAAAAGAAATAGTTTTGCTACCTGAAGCGACATTAATTTTTGACGAACAAAATGTAGTGATAATTGACAAATCCCTATCGCCAGTGAAGTTTATATTAAGACCATTACCTCTAACCTGAGAAAAACTATCACCTGACTTAGCAACTAATGATAAGAAACCAATACAATCCTCTATAGGGACTTGTGTATATTCAATAAGAAAATACTGACTGGAACCACCCATTGTACTAACTTTAATCTCCCCACCCCAAGAGTTTATAATTTTATTATCCTTAATCATGTCAATAGGTATTACTTGCATTTTCATTATATTTTCTGTCGTAAGCCATGTTAGATTCTTAGATACAGAACTGTTAGTATCGATAACATTTTTTATAAGTGACAGAGTTTTAACTCCTGCTTCAACTCTTTGCATAGAGCGAATTTTCGGATAAATGATAAAAGCAGCAACCACTAATGATGCTATAACCCCGAGAACTAATATGAGTTCTAAGAGCGAAAAACCTTTTTTATTTATTCTGTTATTATTCACAATCGTCTCTTTCATTTACAACTCCTATAGTTAGCTGATAAGAAACAAACTAATCCATAAATGATATAAATCAAGTTCAAAAAACAGATCATATAGCTATCATTTGTAATATCTATCAGAGATAAAAATAATGGCAAAAAAAGGGCTGAAATCAATATCCAACCCCTCTATTGGAAGCAAACTTCCTGACTTTATTAAAACCAAAAAAACAGGATTACAAGATTGAATATGGAGTTATTCACCTGCGTTATGGCCTCACTTTGTGAGTGATTTTTAATATATATAATTATACTATTTTAATGTCAAGTTTATTTTGAATAAATACAAATTAAAATTAATATTGTCTACTTTTAAGACCGGCCAAGAACAAACGCCCTTTTTTCTTATAGTTAATAACTTGTTCTGCACTCAACTTAGGAATATCTAACAGTAATCCCATCACTAACTCTTTATCCACATCGAAAACACAACTATCAAGTACTTTTGCCACTTCTGCCCCAAGAATGATCTTCTGACGTGTTTCTATCTGCTTGGCTTCAACCTTTGATTTATGCTGCAGTCGATTAAGACGAAGTTGTGCACTTGCTATCTGCTGTTTTAATGATTTTTTTATCTTCGATTTTTTATTTTCATCTTCTTTATATATAGAAACATTCTCATTGTTTTCCATGTTATCACCCTATCCTATTCTCAATAGACTTAATCAAAGACTCAATAAATCTATAATCTGAAAACCCATAAATATCATCTGCTTCATTGACAATGATTGCCATCAATACAGGAATACAACTTTTATCAAATCCATAGTCTTTAAACAATCCTGCCACACGAACCTCAAAACCAACACATGCGTTCATCAGCTCCCTTTCACCATACTTATAGCGCCAGTCATGATAAGCAAAATCCATTTTATGGTATTTATAAATTGTCTGCTCTTTTACATCTTCAATATCGACATTCAGGAGACCAATTGCCTCATACACTTCATAGCCAAAGGTCAGAATGTCTTGAGGATCGGTAACTCCCTTATCACTTAATACTTGTGATAAAAAACGGGTTGAATCATATATATGATCGGCATGTTCTTCAATAATCATACACAAGAATGGCAGGTATCGTTGTTCTACTTCATATGTTTCAATAATGTGATAAAACTCAGTTTCAAAGTTATCGACTATTGTTTGGTAATTAGTATGGAAATTGTCAATATTTTTATTTTCCAATAAATCCAATGCTAACTTCTCTCTTAGAATTTCTATTTTTATGTTAAATTTTTCAACGCAATATTTGATGCGTTCATACCTTTCACAGGCCCTTTCATAATCATTTCCGTTAAATATATTCATTAAACACTCCCATTTATTATTTAATATGAAGTGTTATTTATTATAGTTCTTGTTATTTGTCAAAAAGGAAGGGCATAATTCAGGAACGTAGCAATGTTCGTATAGATTACATCCATCTTGTTGAAATTTTCGATGAACGTAAACTGATACTCGGTATCAACCCATTTTTAACCGTGAAGATAAGTAGAATCAGTTAAGCGCTGAATATAATATTCAGCAGACGGACGTAAAGAGCATTCGATAGCTGTCCGTGATGCGCACCAGCCAGTCAGCAACCAGTTGATTTTCCTGACTCAGTAAGTGCCTGTAGCGGTAGCAATATCCGCTGACGACAAAGAGCTGACAGGCCAGACGGATAATACTCCCTCGGTGTTCTACTGCATACTGCACCATCCGCTTCCGGTCTGATGGCCTCACCACTTTTTTGCCATCGCTTTCTGAAAAAACTGACACTGCTGATGCCATGTTCCCGGAACAATTCAGGAACTGGCACACCCGCCTCAGCGGGTTTGAGAATGGCGATGATCTGGCTGTCAGTAAAACGCGACCGCTTCATTGTAATCCCCCTGTATTCAGGTTAGGAGACAATTCTACTTTTGCATGCACTGGTTTTTCGAGGGGATTACCAAATCAGCATTGCCAAAGAGAAAGCCGGGAAAATGCCAAAAGGGTCAATGGAGGCCCTGAAAGACGAAATGACCCATAGAATCGGCAAACAATATGACGACGTTGAAGTGATCGTGAAGACGTCCAGTAATGATGGCCTGAGCGTGTTGTGGGTGACAGATAAAGAAATCGCTAAAGAATTTGTCGAGACTACTCTTAAAGACGCCTGACGACTGGTTCGTGCGTTATCTGGTGTGTAAACTGACGCTGACCACTTGGCATGAACACCTGCGGTTACTTCCCGCCCGATAGCTCTTGCATACGGTTGTCGGGTGAGAAGTTCAAAAGACAACCTTGCGAGCATTTTTACTACTGACCACTTCACCAGTCGCTAACTTGCTGACCTTTCTTAAAGCTGCATTAAACGCAATTATCGTAACGGGGCTATATTTATTTTTTACACGATTTGAATGGCTCTGAAATACAAAAATATCTTGAGGATACATCATTCTTCTACGCTCCAGTATCGTGCAAACAGGAGCACTTAGCTCAATCTGCTTAGCTTTTAGCCTTCCTTTCTCTCGTAGATAAGCGGTCCCACTTTCAATGTCTGTATAACGAAGGTCGATCAGCCTGCCAACACTAAGGCCTGTGTAAAAAATCAACGCCCACATATCAGACCACGTGTCGGATATGTGGGCAAGATTGCTGTTAATCGTCAAAAATTGCTCAAAGCTTATTGGTTTCTTCGCGTTCACAACTAAACCAGACTGTTTTCATAACTGAAGACACTCATTATCTCAAAAGTTACACTCGAGAAAAACTACTGACATTTTGGATCACTGCCGGTAACCGAGAAGGATTTGCAAAACATCTTCACACCTACCTCGATCACCTCTCCATCTCGGGTAATGAACAATTGCCCCTGCAACTGGCCGAAATCAGTCATCCTGTCGTATCGAATCAGCACGATATCGCCCTGCTCTGGCCTACATTCTTAAACACTCCTATGGCGTTGTAATCTCTCTGTTTCCACGTAGGACTTTAGCTCCTAGTAGATAGTCGTTAATTCTTCATTAGTTTTCGTTCTGCTGTAAATCATAACCACATATCCCCCCTTCACGAACGCCGGGTATGACGTCGATAACCCTCGGTGTCCACCAATCAGAATGGTTCGTTTTCCCTTGAAGGGAACCCTCCATTGGAGAGAATACATCTCCCCATACTTGGAGCAACTAAAGCAGTCTAGTGGGCTGTAAACTACTCCCCATATATGGGGCATCAGACACTTCGTTGAAGTGAATGTTCTCAAGGAACACATATTAAGTGCAATAATAAATATCGATTATAAAATTTAATTTTCTTTAACTTTCATATTTATAAATAACATACCATTAATAAAACACTACTATGAGCAAAACACTACAACATAAAATGCATTGTTCATAGTGGACCGTATAATACTCAAAGCAACTCTTCATCTTCACACATTGGCAACGAATCAATCGCAGAAATTTTCTTTAGTTGAGCTAAATAATCTGGATTATTATCTACTAACCAATTCAATACCGCATAATTAGAAAGTAATTTTTTAATGTGACCAATAATCACTGCCAATTTTAAATTATTTGTACCATATATATTTTCGAGTTGCTTGGTCTCCATTTCCATTGCAGCCATTTCGCGTTCCATTCTGGCAAAATTTTTGGCTATGTCTTGTTGCTTGAGTTTAGAATCTTTCGGATTTATTAACATATCATCGGGAGTGTAATGTAATAATGATAGAGCAAATTTACGACTGAAATTATTTATACTCATCATCGTTGATACCGCTTCCAGCTGTCTTTCTGATTTCATTTTACGTAAAATAGCGAATATTGTTTGAGGAACATGTTGATTTGCTAATAAAGCGGTAGTTTCCGGGCTAATCCCATCAAGTAATCTAAACTTCGCCCTGAGTGTATCTACTGATATATTCAGCGATTGAATAATTTTTTCCTCTGAAACACCAGCATCCACAGCCTGTAATATCATACGATGCTCCTGAATTACAGGTAATCGATTTACATACTTGTTATAACTATAAGATTCTTCATCCTCTGAAATTAAACAAGGCACAGTGGATAGCCCAATATCCTTTGATGCTTCAACTCTTAAGTGACCATCAAGTATGATCTTTTGTGACACTTTATTAATATAAATAACTATTGGTTCTATGATACCAACAGTTTTCACCGTTGAAAGTATCTGAAGATATTTTACGCTTGACTTCACATTAATAGGCAACTCTTTCCCATATAGCAGATCAGAAACATTAATAATAAAACACTTATTTCCGAAATTAGGTTTATTCATTTTCTAGTCCTCGTTCGGGGTCAACATTATCCAAAATGAATGAAGGAACAGAATTTAGGCTCTCTACAGATAGAAGATCGGAAAACTCTCTATCCCTCAATAAATTAATCATTATCTCCTTAACAACCATTAGGCTAGATATTGTAAACTCAGATCTTGTATGAGTAATTTTATGCCTTTTGACATTTTCTTGATAAAGTTCTTTTAACTCTTCAGAAGTAATCCGCTTCTTTTTTACTCCCTGAACAAAAGAATTATTTTCACTTCCCTTACCCGATGTTTCCCTCTGAACTAAGATCCTTTTAATTGCACCTATCTGCTTTGAGTTAAGCTCACCAGAATTAAAGCCCTCTAAAAGAATATGTTGTATATCAATTCCTTTAGCTCTTGATATTTCTACAGCAAGATATATCGGCATTCTGCCAGATTCAACGGCAGAAAGTAATTTATCCTCACCATTTTCTTTTAATGATACAATAGAAGATACCCAATTTTTAGAACGACCAATCTTATTTGCAATCTCTAACTCAGAAAAACCTTTATTCTTTAATTCTATAATGCTGTTGAGAAGCTCAGTCGAACGTGGTTTTCTTCGAGCAATATTTTCTGCAAGACTCATGATATGACCATCTTCATGATCCACTGACTTTACTATTGCTGGGATTTGTTTTTCACCTAATATTTCATAAGCCTCAATCCGCCCTTGCCCACAAATTAAATCGTACACATAAGTCTCGCAAGGAGAGTCAGATAACCTTATCGTAATTGGCTTTTTTAACCCTATGTTTTTAATACTTTCAACAAGTTCATCATGGATATATTTGTTTCTTGAACGTGGATTAACGATCCTGATCTCAGAGATATCAATAAGCTTTATTTCTTCATATTCATTCATCGGTTGGTTCCTTTTAGAAAACATCACGTTTGAGGATTTGTAAAAAAGGTATCAAGTCATCATATCGATAAAATTCTAACTGATATGGATTTACCCCATCAAAAACAAACTGATTACCCAATAACTCAATTGATGGAAATATATAGTAATCTTTTGTATTAACATTTTGGCTATCAAGTCTAACAACGATACAAATATCATAACTAAACTTACGCTCAAACCGGATTCTCCAGCGCTTTCTCGTGTTATTCATGAAACAACGGGAGATAACTACAGACATTTTAACTTCATCATTAATAGTAAATAATTTAGACTCTTCATCATAATCAACATAACAACCTTGTTCTGTAATATCAAAAATCAGTTTTTCAACTAAGCAATAATATTTTTCTCTTAGTAAGGAATTAATTCGCAAATAGTCATAATCATGCTTTGGTTTATAGTCAATTAATTTATAAGCCTGTAATAGACCGCCAAAACGTTTCCTATAAACAGATGAGGATGGTGTATCATCATCTTCATCTATAATTATGCCAGATAGTTTCCCTTTGGTTTTAAAAAGCTCAGAGAGTTTACCAAGTAAATCATCATTACTAAGATGAATACTTCTATTACTAATGATATTCTGCGCTTGTAAAAATAACTCAGGAGAAATAATCGTTTCAAAAGCATTTTCGCATCTTATCCATTCATGTTGTGGGTTGTGAATAAGACGCTGTTTTAAACGAGAAGATGTTCGGTTATAGACATTATGACCAATATACTTTTCGTTAGTTAAAATCTCGTGGATCTTTCCTCTTGTCCATTTAGTGCCATGCTCTGCAGCAATCCCTCTTCTATTCAACTCAGAGGCAATAACCCTCTCTGGCTTAGAATTATTCACAAATTTATCGTATATCCACCTAACCGTTATGACTTCATCTTCCGGTCCTAATACTAAAATTATTCGATCAGTCTGGATGCTTTCCACTCTCTATATTTAAGTATTCCTTTATGTTTATGGTTTTCATCTATCAACATTCTTCGTAAACCATATCCAGCAGGCCCGCCTTGGTGATATCCACGACCAGTCAGATTTGCTTGCCCAAGAAAGACTTTTTGTGATAGATCCCGACTTAATGAAGAAGCTTTTTTTCGATCTATGAATAATTGAAAATCAGCATAATCGCTATTACCTTCAATGATGGGGTTTGCACAATATATGATGCCAACACCATGCATTTGAAGTTGATGGGTATAATATCCAAATTGATCTATACTCTGAAATCGCCCAAAACGGCTTATGTCATAAACTAAAACTGCTTTAATATTTATTTTCCCTTCAACCACATCATCTATTAACTGTTGAAATGCCTGTCTTCTGTTTGCCGTAACCCCACTTTTTCCAGAGTCATCATATGTATGAATGATATTCATCTTATGTTCTGACGCAAATTTACTTATGAATTGAGATTGATTGAATATTGAATACTGCTGATGGTCTGTAGACATCCTAAGATACTGAGCGACATTGACCTCATCCATAACATCCACCTCACCTCATGATAAAGATTGTGGTTTCATGGAAAAGCCAAATTTCAAAAAACCTTTCTCCACAATACTCTATTGAAAAGACACCTAAGCTAAACTACACCATAGAGCACAGTAAATTTCTTGAACTCGATCTCAAAAATGAACACTATCTAAGCAATCGTCCCTGCAGGACTGGACACCTAACTGCCCCTGCATATAAATAATCAAAATTATCATAATGTTATATAATTCCTTGATCCATTATTCCTGTCTACCAACCATATCCTCAAGAAATCTTTTCCCTCGTAATTTTAATCTTGCTTTATCTTCAGCCCTAATATTAACTCCTTACCCACCTCTTCTACTTTACAGCCAACTGCTTTAGCCACTTCTGCCCCACGGATGATCTTCAGGCGTGTCTTGGCATTTTTTGTTAATAATTTTTTTTTGGTCTTTAAGCGATTCAGGCGTATCTGTGCTGATGCTATTTTTTGCCTTACTGTTTTTTCTGCTCTTTGTTTTCTGTTTTTATCATTATCACTCATAAATACTTTCCCCTATAGTTATTAATTAAATCACGCAGCGCTAACGGATTGTTTAAAACAATAAATGTTGAACAGGTTTGCCCTGTTAATGATGGGATTCATCCCGAAAAAATGGTGTTTTGGTTTTAAAAATGAGATGTCAGTAAGCTAAAAATAGAATTTTGCAACACAGACGAGTACAACCACTAACTTTAATTATCTGATACTCTCCCCGTTACTTACTTTTTTAGTTCAATGAAAACAATTTTACCTGTTGTTTTTATACTCTGATTACTGAACTTAACCTGTGAATTGTGCAACACGTAAAAGCATCTGTTGTTTTTAGTTTTTATCTAAATTCAACTTCCCCGCCTTACGGCGGGATGTATTAACACTCCTTTTGTCCTTCGGACACTATCTAAAAGCCCAAACAGCAGACATTAGCGTTATACCTCAGCCCTTCGTCCAGTTTTAAGGCCGTTATTAGTAAGTTTTGACTTATTCGTTTTACAGACTTTCTGTTTAGCGGTATTAATTAATAAGAGTGAAACGTTATACATCGTCGTTATTTTTTGAGCCATTTATGGCAAATAAAAATAAAGCAATGCCCACTTACGCATTACTTCGTAATGCCGTGGGGTCTACCGACGGTCCCTGCGGGGCTAAAACCGTTTCCTTCGGAAACAAAATCAAGGTCAACGTCAAACCCAACGTTTTCCTTGCGTAAAACGAAAACCAGCTAGTCAGCATTAGAGGTATCTTTGGATGGCGATATACAGTTTAAAAATGGAGAACATCAGCAGAGGCGAAGGCAAGTCTTCGGTTGCCTCCGCTGCTTATCGCCTCCGCAAAGTTTTCACTGATAATCGTACTGGTGACATTCATGGTCGCAAAACAGCACATAAAAAAGGCCTCTATTTTGCTCGAATTTTTGCACCTGAAAACACCCCACCGGCTCTGATTGTTGACAGTGAAACACTCTGGAATGCTGTTGAAGCTTCAGAGAAGAGAAAAGATGCCCGTCTTGCCAAAGAGTTTAAAATTGCCCTCCCCGCTGAGCTAACTCCAGAACAGAGTATTGAACTCACTACAGCTTTCGTTCTTGAACACTTCACCAAGAAGGGAATCATTGCCGATGTCGTTATCCACGACATTAACAGCCATAACCCTCATATCCATATCATGGTAACAACTCGTGAAGTTCTTTCTACCGGTTTTGGTAAAAAGGTCCGTGAGTGGGATAAACCTGAAACCCTTGATAGCTGGCGCAAAGGCTGGCAGGACATCTGTAACGAATTCCTTGAGAAATATGAGCATGAGGTTCGTGTTGACCACCGTTCCATCAGGGTTCAGTATCAAGAAGCACTTGAACTGGCGGCAGTGGCTGTTAACATGGAAGACAAAGCTATCTGGCTTGCCAAAGCTGAAGAAACAAACCGTGATCCAATGAAGCACATCCCTCGTAGTCGCTGGAACACTCAGACCGCTCAACAGCAGCGTGCTGCAGAACAGGCTGTTCGTGATGACAGGAAGAAAGAAGCCGAAAAGACGTATTCGCTGTTTAAAGATCTGCCTCTGGAAATTGTGGTTGATATCACAAGCTTTACTGTCTCTGTTCTTGCTGAACCAGAAGAGATCGTACTGGATGATGGTTTTATCCAGAAACCCCCTGTAGAAACGCCAGATATGGCAACTCCGGCTCCACACAGAAGACCCGCCGTGAAGTCGTACCGTAATGCTGATAAAACCAGTAAAGTGAGCAGGGAACCAAAACCGACACTGGTGATCCCACAATCACCTCGCACTAAACTGAAAACCTTCTCTTCTTCAACGGCTGGAGCGGTCAAACGCGCTCCTGTAAAACGTAAGCAGGTAACGCCTCGTCAGAGTGGCATATTTAAGCGTTTCACGACCTGTATCGTCGATTTTTTCAAAGAAAAATTTGTCTGGTCCAGAAGAAAACCAGCTCCGGTTTCTGCCGATGCTGCACACGATAAGCGTATCGCTGAAAACTATGTATTTGATGAGGTGCTTGGTATCCATATATCACGCGCTGAACATGAAAACCGAGCTAGATTTAACAGTGACACTTATAGCCCAACATCGGATGAGCTCACCCGTTTCCCAAGCCGTCTTAAGCAGAAACATACCCATATCGATGAGCGCATAGATCTTTCATTATCAATACAGTCAGAACCAGAAAAAAAGAAGCCTACCTATCCCAAAAATCAACCGTCGAGTTTTAGGAAAGGCTAACAATTAATAAAAATATTCTTAATATTGATATATGCTCTTAATATTTTCCTTTGACAGGTAAAACACACATTACAGTTCATTATATAAATTTAAATAAGCACTTGAATGCCTATTGATTTTCTATTAAAATATTTGTTTCTGGAAAAGGTTTCAAGATGAATACTATAATATCATTTTTAGAAGAAAATGACGAAAACTGGAAAATATGCCAAGGAACTAATGAACATTATGAGCCCGTCGCCAAAAAAGTTGGATATGAATTCACTTCCAACAAAACAAAATGCGAACTCAATGATTATTTGATTAATAAAATAAGAGAATCATTGCAAGGTAGTGATATCAGTAATCAAGAGTTCACTTTAATTCAAAACCATATTGAACTCAATTATTTCTCATCAAATAAAAGATCGCACAAAAACTCCCGACTCTTTATTCGCCTTATAAGATATACAATCAATCAATTAAGTTCATATTCGAATTCACTAGAATCATGGGAATTAGCAAGGTTTTACTTGGATGCATATTTTTCAATTTCAGGTAACTCCTATTATTTATCACCCTATAAAAATCAAAATGAAACCATAGCTAATTCCATACGTTATCTCAGGAATCACGGATTTAAAACGTTAATAATTTCAGGCAAAATTAAATTGCCGGAAAATGACGAAAAATGTCTACTTGAATCTATTAACTACAGATTTAAAAAATTAGGTTATAACGCGACCACATTCACTTTAGCATGTCTTTCATCATTTTATGACAATAAATCTGAAAGATATTTTATTAAAAGAGCACCTGTATCAACTGAAGATTACAACTCGAATATTCCTTGGGGATACATATTAAATACCTGCCTCTCTAACTTTCATCAACCAGAAGAAAATAAATTAAAAAAAGGTATGTTTAATGACGCGGTGGAACTTGCAAAACATTATTTTAGCATTCAAAGATTGCAAACCCCAAGTCAATTTAGTGATATAAATCATAAATACGACACTATACTTCCAGCCATACAAAAAAGCATCGTATATGACCAACATTTTTCTATTAATCAAATTTCCTGCAAGCATTTTTCCAAAATTTTATCAGGAATATTTTCACCCCAAAGGCTATCAGCCTATGACATTAATCTAACTATATATATTGATATATACAAATGGATTGCATCTCAAGCTACATATAATAAACCTTATTCATTTACCTCCGGTGAAATTTTCAGATCATTAATCCCCAAATACTATAAACATGAATTAAACGATGCTCTTTCCGAATTATCATTTAATTCTGGCGAGATAAATAAAGGCTACCTTATACCTGATGACACAAGTAAAATAAATTATTACTTAAAACCATTAATAAAAAATGAAAGTGTCTATACTTATATCAACCCTCTCATTTTTAACTATGGTTTTCATAATCACCTTGTTGATTTATGTAATTCCAAGGGTATAAATAATAGTAGCATGGGTCCAATCACAGAATCTTTTGTCGAAGACTTATTAAAAATGCATGGATTGACAGTTATAGCTAATAAAAAATATAAAATCCCAAAGTTATATGCAAAAGAACTGTCAATATCTAGTGAGTCCCGTGAGTGTGATTTCATCATTGAAACAAACAACACTATTATTTTTATAGAATTAAAAAGAAAGCACCTTATTTCTGAATCACGAGGAGGGAATATTACAACATCAATGATAGATTTATCTCAATCATTATTTCATGCTCTTGCACAGACTGGTTGTCATGAGTATATCTTACGTCGAGATCAAGTAATAAGGTTCGAGGATGGAACTTATATTAAACTAAATAATAGACGAGTCGAGCGTATAGCTCTTTCTTTATTCGATTTTTATGCTCTGCAAGATAATGTTTTCATTCAACAAATTTTAAATAGCTTGATATCCGCCACAATAAATACCGAAGATAAATATACAGCCAGTAAGATCAACAGATATCTTATAGAAATAAGAAACCAATATAATACCAGAATTTTCAGAAAAGAATATTTTCATAATAACGGTATATCGTTTATGAACTGTAGGTCATTCAGTGTACCTCAATTAATGGAGATACTAGCAAACAGTACAGATAATGATAGTTTTGAGAAAGAGCTAAACCGCACGAAATTTATGACAACAGGAAGTAAAGATTGGTACATCGAATACCAATACATGCGGCAAATAAGCTCATAATCTATTATGGTATAAGGAACCACTCTTCAATTTCACTCAAAGAGTGGTCTATTATAGTGAAAACTACATTCTTCGCCTGAACACAACATTATCAGAGAAAATTGCCTTACCTGCGACAAACCCAACAGCCGCAATTATCGGTAGGCTGATAGTAGCTCCCGCCATACCTGTAGACATTCCGATCAGCGCGGACAGAGCAAAAGTCAGTAAGAGAACAACAAACGCATACCAGCCGGGATAAGTGCCATATAATACTGACGCTTGACACCCAGTGCAGACGTGAACACCCCGCTGACTCTCTTTGAAGCAAAACGGGCATTTGATGGTATTGTTTTCCATGAGGGCATCCTTAGTTGGCCTTCCAGCCATTACTGATTTTAACAAGAGTCATGGCACCATCTGAATCGCCACGGATAACCTAGACACTTCTGAGTCGTTGATAATATAGGTTTTCATATTCAACTGGTGGCATCTGCTCGCTCGAACCATGCCGACGCTTACTGTTATAAAACATTTCGATGTAATCAAAAATATCGCTTCTGGCTTCGTCTCTAGTTCCGTAGATCTTTTTCTTAATCCGTTCGCGCTTCAGTAGCTGGAAAAAGCTTTCCGCAACCGCATTGTCGTGGCAGTTTCCGCGACGGCTCATGCTGCCTTCCAGAGCGTGTGATTTCAGGAACGACTGCCACTCATGGCTCGTGTACTGACTGCCCTGATCAGAGTGAACCAGTACCTGCTTTTGAGGATTACGCCTCCACACCGCCATAAGTAATGCGTTCAGGACAATCTCTTTTGTCATTCGGGGTTGCATTGACCAGCCGATAACTTTTCGGGAGAACAGGTCAACCACCACGGCCAGATACAACCAGCCTTCGTGGGTTCGGATGTAGGTTATGTCCGTAACCCAACGTTCATCCGGTGCTTCCGGGTTGAACTGCCGCTGGAGCTTGTTGGGCGTCACAATACTGGCTTCACCTTTACGCGCCCGTGGACTTCGGTATCCGACCTGAGCCTTTATCCCCACACGTTGCATCAACCGCCAGACTTTGTTTACACCGCATTGTTGCCCGGAATCCCGCAGATCGAGATAGATCTTGCGATAGCCATAAACACAGCCCGACTCCAGCCAGAACTGCTTAATATGTCCCGTCAGCTTCAGGTCAGCATGAAACCGTCGTGAATGTGGCTGCTTAAGCCAGGCGTAAAACCCACTCGGATGCACATCCAGCACCTGGCAGAGCAGACGGACAGGCCAGCAACGATTGTTGTCACGGATAAAGGCGTACCTCAGTCGGACAGCTTTGCGAAGTACGCCGCGGCTTTTTTTAATATATCCCGTTCGTCAGTAACCCGCTTTAACTCCTTCTGGAGTCGGCGGATCTCGGCCTGAGCATCTGACTGTTCATTATTAGTGGAAGAATCCGGACCGTACTTCTTTATCCAGGCGTAAAGGCTGTGGGTGGTGATATCGAGACGAGTTGCAACGCTGGAAACAGAATGACCACGATCAACAACCTGTTTGACTGCTTCAATTTTAAACTCTTCAGGATAACGCTTACCGCTCATGGGCACCTCTCTTTAAGTCATCTTAAATGACTCTGGGGTGTCTGTTAAACCCGTGGCGATTCA
>NZ_WCIN01000045.1:67956-144185 GCF_009025755.1 Klebsiella sp. RCJ4 | reverse complement strand
AAAGCTGGCTGGAGCGCGATCTTCCTGACGCCGATACTGTCATCGTCCCCTCAAACTGGCAGATGCACGGTTACGATGCGCCTATCTACACCAACGTGACCTATCCCATTGCGGTCAATCCGCCGTATGTTCCCACGGAGAATCCGACGGGTTGTTACTCGCTCACATTTAATGTTGATGAAAGCTGGCTACAGGAAGGCCAGACGCGAATTATTTTTGATGGTGTTAACTCGGCGTTTCATTTGTGGTGCAACGGGCGCTGGGTCGGTTACGGACAGGACAGTCGTTTGCCGTCTGAATTTGACCTGAGCGCATTTTTACACGCCGGAGAAAACCGCCTCGCGGTGATGGTGCTGCGCTGGAGTGACGGCAGTTATCTGGAAGATCAGGATATGTGGCGGATGAGCGGCATTTTCCGTGACGTCTCGTTGCTGCATAAACCGAGCACGCAAATCAGCGATTTCCATGTAGCCACTCACTTTAATGATGATTTCAGCCGCGCTGTACTGGAGGCAGACGTTCAGATGTACGGCGAGCTGCGCGATGAGCTGCGGGTGACGGTTTCTTTGTGGCAGGGTGAAACGCAGGTCGCCAGCGGCACCGCGCCTTTCGGCGGTGAAATTATCGATGAGCGTGGTGGTTATGCCGATCACGTCACCCTACGTCTGAACGTCGAAAACCCGAAACTGTGGAGCGCCGAAATCCCGAATCTCTATCGTGCGGTGGTTGAACTGCACACCGCCGACGGCACGCTGATTGAAGCAGAAGCCTGCGATGTCGGTTTCCGCGAGGTGCGGATTGAAAATGGTCTGCTGCTGCTGAACGGCAAGCCGTTGCTGATTCGCGGCGTTAACCGTCACGAGCATCATCCTCTGCATGGTCAGGTCATGGATGAGCAGACGATGGTGCAGGATATCCTGCTGATGAAGCAGAATAACTTTAACGCCGTGCGCTGTTCGCATTATCCGAACCATCCGCTGTGGTACACGCTGTGCGACCACTACGGCCTGTATGTGGTGGATGAAGCCAACATTGAAACCCACGGCATGGTGCCAATGAATCGTCTGACCGATGATCCGCGCTGGCTACCCGCGATGAGCGAACGCGTAACGCGAATGGTGCAGCGCGATCGTAATCACCCGAGTGTGATCATCTGGTCGCTGGGGAATGAATCAGGCCACGGCGCTAATCACGACGCACTCTATCGCTGGATCAAATCTGTCGATCCTTCCCGCCCGGTACAGTATGAAGGCGGCGGAGCCGACACCTTCGCAACCGATATTATTTGCCCGATGTACGCGCGCGTGGATGAAGACCAGCCCTTCCCGGCTGTGCCGAAATGGTCCATCAAAAAATGGCTTTCGTTGCCTGGAGAGACGCGCCCGCTGATCCTTTGCGAATACGCCCACGCGATGGGTAACAGTCTTGGCGGCTTCGCTAAATACTGGCAGGCGTTTCGTCAGTACCCCCGTTTACAGGGCGGCTTCGTCTGGGACTGGGTGGATCAGTCGCTGATTAAATATGATGAAAATGGCAATCCGTGGTCGGCTTACGGCGGTGATTTTGGCGATACGCCGAATGATCGCCAGTTCTGCATGAACGGTCTGGTCTTTGCCGACCGCACGCCGCATCCGGCGCTGACGGAAGCAAAACACCAGCAGCAGTTTTTCCAGTTCAGTTTATCCGGGCGAACCATCGAAGTGACCAGCGAATACCTGTTCCGTCATAGCGATAACGAGCTCCTGCACTGGATGGTGGCGCTGGATGGCAAGCCGCTGGCAAGCGGTGAAGTGCCTCTGGATGTCGCTCCACAAGGTAAACAGTTGATTGAACTGCCTGGACTACCGCAGCCGAAGAGCGCCGGACAACTCAGGCTAACGGTTCACGTAGTGCAACCGAACGCGACCACATGGTCAGCAGCCGGACACATCAGCGCCTGGCAGCAGTGGCGTCTGGCGGAAAACCTCAGCGTGACACTCCCCTCCGCGCCCCACGCCATCCCGCAACTGACCACCAGCGAAACGGATTTTTGCATCGAGCTGGATAATAAGCGTTGGCAATTTAACCGCCAGTCAGGCTTTCTTTCACAGATGTGGATTGGCGATAAAAAACAACTGCTGACGCCGCTGCGCGATCAGTTCACCCGCGCACCGCTGGATAACGACATTGGCGTAAGTGAAGCGACCCGCATTGACCCTAACGCCTGGGTCGAACGCTGGAAGGCGGCGGGCCATTACCAGGCCGAAGCAGCGTTGTTGCAGTGCACGGCAGATACGCTTGCCGACGCGGTGCTGATTACCACGGTCCACGCGTGGCAGCATCAGGGGAAAACCTTATTTATCAGCCGGAAAACCTACCGGATTGATGGAAGTGGTCAAATGGCGATTACCGTTGATGTTGAAGTGGCGAGCAATACGCCACATCCGGCGCGGATTGGCCTGACCTGCCAGCTGGCGCAGGTAGCAGAGCGGGTAAACTGGCTCGGATTAGGGCCGCAAGAAAACTATCCCGACCGCCTTACTGCGGCCTGTTTTGACCGCTGGGATCTGCCATTGTCAGACATGTATACCCCGTACGTCTTCCCGAGCGAAAACGGTCTGCGCTGCGGGACGCGCGAATTGAATTATGGCCCACACCAGTGGCGCGGCGACTT
This sequence comes from Klebsiella sp. RCJ4, assembly GCF_009025755.1. NCBI lineage: Bacteria > Pseudomonadati > Pseudomonadota > Gammaproteobacteria > Enterobacterales > Enterobacteriaceae > Klebsiella > Klebsiella sp. RCJ4. Next base: position 141,532 of record NZ_WCIN01000045.1, on the reverse strand, counting down.
CCAGTTCAACATCAGCCGCTACAGTCAACAGCAACTGATGGAAACCAGCCATCGCCATCTGCTGCACGCGGAAGAAGGCACATGGCTGAATATCGACGGTTTCCATATGGGGATTGGTGGCGACGACTCCTGGAGCCCGTCAGTGTCGGCGGAATTCCACCTTAGCGCCGGTAGCTACCATTACCAGTTGCTCTGGTGTCAAAAATAATAATAACCGGGCAGGCCATGTCTGCCCGTATTTCGCGTAAGGAAATCCATTATGTACTATTTAAAAAACACAAACTTTTGGATGTTCGGTTTATTCTTTTTCTTTTACTTTTTTATCATGGGAGCCTACTTCCCGTTTTTCCCGATTTGGCTACATGACATCAACCATATCAGCAAAAGTGATACGGGTATTATTTTTGCCGCTATTTCTCTGTTCTCGCTATTATTCCAACCGCTGTTTGGTCTGCTTTCTGACAAACTCGGGCTGCGCAAATACCTGCTGTGGATTATTACCGGCATGTTAGTGATGTTTGCGCCGTTCTTTATTTTTATCTTCGGGCCACTGTTACAATACAACATTTTAGTAGGATCGATTGTTGGTGGTATTTATCTAGGCTTTTGTTTTAACGCCGGTGCGCCAGCAGTAGAGGCATTTATCGAGAAAGTCAGCCGTCGCAGTAATTTCGAATATGGTCGCGCGCGGATGTTTGGCTGTGTTGGCTGGGCGCTGTGTGCCTCGATTGTCGGCATCATGTTCACCATCAATAATCAGTTTGTTTTCTGGCTGGGTTCTGGCTGTGCATTCATCCTCGCCGTTTTACTCTTTTTCGCCAAAACGGATGCGCCCTCTTCTGCCACGGTTGCCAATGCGGTAGGTGCCAACCATTCGGCATTTAGCCTTAAGCTGGCGCTGGAACTGTTCAGACAGCCAAAACTGTGGTTTTTGTCACTGTATGTTATTGGCGTTTCCTGCACCTACGATGTTTTTGACCAACAGTTTGCTAATTTCTTTACTTCGTTCTTTGCTACCGGTGAACAGGGTACGCGGGTATTTGGCTACGTAACGACAATGGGCGAATTACTTAACGCCTCGATTATGTTTTTTGCGCCACTGATCATTAATCGCATCGGTGGGAAAAACGCCCTGCTGCTGGCTGGCACTATTATGTCAGTACGTATTATTGGCTCATCGTTCGCTACCTCAGCACTGGAAGTGGTTATTCTGAAAACGCTGCATATGTTTGAAGTACCGTTCCTGCTGGTGGGCTGCTTTAAATATATTACCAGCCAGTTTGAAGTGCGTTTTTCAGCGACGATTTATCTGGTCTGTTTCTGCTTCTTTAAGCAACTGGCGATGATTTTTATGTCTATTCTGGCGGGCAATATGTATGAAAGCATCGGTTTCCAGGGCGCTTACCTGGTGCTGGGTCTGGTGGCGCTGGGCTTCACCTTAATTTCCGTGTTCACGCTTAGCGGCCCCGGCCCACTTTCTCTGCTGCGTCGCCAGGTGAATGAAGTCGCTTAAGAAATTAATGTCGGATACGGCGCGAGCGCCTTATCCGACCAACTTATCAGGACGGAATGTTAAAAATGAACATGTCGATGACAGAAAAAATAAAAGCAGGCAAGCTATTTACCGATATGTGCGAAGGCTTACCTGAAAAAAGACTTCGTGGGAAAACATTAATGTATGAGTTCAATCACTCGCATCCATCAGAAGTTGAAAAAAGGGTAATGACTCCAACTTATTGATAGTGTTTTATGTTCAGATAATGCCCGATGACTTTGTCATGCAGCTCCACCGATTTTGAGAGCGACAGCGACTTCCGTCCCAGCCGTGCCAGGTGCTGCCTCAGATTCAGGTTATGCCGCTCAATTCGCTGCGTATATCGCTTGCTGATTACGTGCAGCTTTCCCTTCAGGCGGGATTCATACAGCGGCCAGCCATCCGTCATCCATATCACCACGTCAAAGGGTGACAGCAGGCTCATAAGACGCCCCAGCGTCGCCATAGTGCGTTCACCGAATACGTGCGCAAACCGTCTTCCGGAGCCTGTCATACGCGTAAAACAGCCAGCGCTGGCGCGATTTAGCCCCGACATAGCCCCACTGTTCGTCCATTTCCGCGCAGACGATGACGTCACTGCCCGGCTGTATGCGCGAGGTTACCGACTGCGGCCTGAGTTTTTAAGTGACGTAAAATCGTGTTGAGGCCAACGCCCATAATGCGGGCGGTTGCCCGGCATCCAACACCATTCATGGCCATATCAATGATTTTCTGGTGCGTACCGGGTTGAGAAGCGGTGTAAGTGAACTGCAGTTGCCATGTTTTACGGCAGTGAGAGCAGAGATAGCGCTGATGTCCGGCAGTGCTTTTGCCGTTACGCACCACCCCGTCAGTAGCTGAACAGGAGGGACAGCTGATAGAAACAGAAGCCACTGGAGCACCTCAAAAACACCATCATACACTAAATCAGTAAACCACTTCACATTAATGGCAGCAAACACCCGAACCGGCAGATGAGCTCCGTGTTGTTCTACGGCGCAAATAGGTAGTACGGCGACGATATTCGCCATATCCAGTTTACTGAATTCCCGCGTGGTGAGATCACGCCACTAGGGAGAAGACGGTTTAAGCATGTTTACCTCCGGTTTTGTCTAACAATAAAAGATACGGTACGTTGCATTTAGGGCATTTTAGACCGGCTCTATGTCCTGCTATGTGCTAACTTTTCCAGTTTAATGGCCTCTCGTCGAGTTGTGTGGCAACAGTGTTGCCACCGGCGGAAATCCGCCGGTTTGAATGCTTTTTTGTTCAGCAGGCGACGAGGTGCCCGTCGCCAAAATCGGTAAAGCGCTGCGGTACTCTCTGATAGCCGATGGGTTTGATCGGTTCTGGTCTTATCGGCATTGCGCTGGTGGCTCGGGGTTGCCGTCTTTGCTGAACGTCAGGTATAGGAACGGCGCTGAGCAAGTGCTGAGTATAAGGATGCTGCGGATGGTGCAACACTCGATCTCGTGGGCCGATCTCCACGAGCTGGCCGCCAAACATCACCGCTACCCGGTGGCAGATGCGCTCCACCACCGCCATATCATGGGAAATAAACAGATAGCTGAGCCGATAGCGCTGACGCAAATCTTCCAGCAGCGTCAGCACCTGCGCCTGTACTGAAACATCCAGCGCGGAAACCGATTCATCGGCGATGATCACTTTCGGGTTCAGCGCCAGCGCGCGGGCAATGCAAATGCGCTGGCGCTGGCCGCCGGAAAACTGGTGCGGATAACGCCGCATCGCTTCCGCTGGCAGGCCGACCTGCTGCAATAGCTGCGCCACCCGCTCCGTGCGCTGTACTGCGGGCATCTGCTCATGAATCAGCAGCGGCTCCCCAACCAGGTCGAAAATAGTTTTGCGCGGATTGAGCGCCGCCCAGGGATCCTGAAACACCATCTGCAAATCGCGGCGTACCGCTCTTAACGCCTCGTCCTTCAGGCCGTGCAGCTCCTGTCCGTTAAGCTGCGCGCTGCCGCTAAATGGCACCATATTCATCAGCGCTTTTGCCGTCGTCGATTTACCGCAGCCGCTTTCACCGACGATGCCCAACGTCTCGCCGGGGAAAAGATCGAAGCTGACGCCATCGACGGCATGGACTTCGCGACGCACGCGCAGGCCGTCGCCGCGCACCGGAAAGCGCACGCTGAGGTCGCGGACGCTGAGCAACGGTCGCGTCGCCTCGACCGGCGCCAGCGCGGGCGCCTGGCCCAGCACCGGTACCGCCTGCAACAGCTGGCGGGTATAAGCCGCCTGCGGCGAGGTAAACAGCGTTTTTGCCGGAGCCTGCTCCATGATTTTGCCGTGACTCATGACCAGCACATCATCGGCCATTTCTGCCACCACTCCCATATCGTGGGTGATCAACAGCAGGCTGGTGGAAAACGCCTGCTGCAGTTCGCGCATCAACTCGAGGATCTGCGCCTGAATAGTGACGTCGAGGGCCGTGGTCGGCTCATCGGCAATCAGCACCTGTGGCTGGCACAGCATTGCCATGGCGATCATCACCCGCTGGCGCATACCGCCGGAAAGCTCGTGCGGATACTGTTGCAGGCGCTTCTCCACATGACTGATTTTGACCGCGTCCAGCATCGTGCTGACCCGGCTGCGCCGTTCACGGCGGCCCAGCACTTCGTGGCGTTGCAGCGTCTCTTCCAGCTGCTGGCCCACCGTCATCAGCGGATTGAGCGAGGTCATCGGTTCCTGAAAAATCATGGCAACCGACTTGCCGCGCAGCAGCTGCATTTGCCGCTCCGGCAGGCTGAGCAAATCCTGGTTATCAAAAATAATCGCGCCGCCTGGAATCTGTGCCTCCTCCGGAAGCAAACCCATGATCGCCAGCGAAGTCAGCGATTTACCGCTGCCCGACTCGCCGGCAATGCACAGAGTTTTTCCCGGCCAGAGCGCAAAGCTGACGTCATCCACCACCCGCTGTGTACCAAACTGGATCGACAGGCGCTCGACCGAGAGCAGCGGCGCCGGAAATAGGACTGCTGACATAACGCTCCTAATTAAACACGCTGTTGGGAAAATAGAACGACACCACCCAGTTAGGCCGATCGACGATTTCGCTGATGCGCAGATCGCCGCACACGGAGCAGAGCATATAGGCCTCTTCCGCCGACATCCCTTGTTCGCGGCACAGCGCATCGATGGTATAGCTTACCGCGTCGCGGGCGGCGGTCATCAGGTCAGGGCCAATGCCGGTGAAGGCGCTGTAGCCGTGCCGATCCAGATGTTGGGTCACTGGGCCAGGGGTGGCGAAACGCGGCGTTTTCAGCGGCATATCTTTAACCACTTCCAGCTTCACCACCACGTCCATCGCGCTTTCAATCGCCGTGCCGCAGACTTCACCATCGCCCTGCGCGGCGTGGGTGTCACCAATAGAAAACAACGCGCCTTCTACTTCCACCGGTAGCCATAATGTGCAGCCAGCGGCCAGATCGCGAATATCCAGATTGCCGCCCACGCGGCGCGGCGGCACCACCGAATGATGGCCCGCGGCGGCGGGAGCGACGCCGAGGGTACCGGCGAAGGGTTTCAGCGGTACGCGGCCATATCGGCCAAAGGCGCAGGGGGTTAAGCCCTGGCGGTCATATTGCCACAGCGTCAGCGCCGGATCAGAAAACTGATCGGCCAGCAGGCCGAAGCCCGGGATATTCGCAGTCCAGCCAAAGCCGCTGGGACGAAAGGATTCCAGCGTCACCTTTAGCGCATCGCCCGGCTGAGCGCCTTCCACATAGACCGGGCCACTGACCGGGTTGAGCTTATCAAACGGCAGCGTTGGGATATCCGCTGCGGTAGAACCGGCGTTGAACCAGCCGTTAGCCGCATCCAGGCAGTGAAACTCCAGTTGGCTGCCGGAAGCTACGTGCAGGACCGGGCTCAGGCTGTTATCCCAGCCGAAATGATGTTGAGCATGATGAATGGTCTTCACCAGACAATTTTGGCACATCCTGACTCTCCTTTAAGCAGCGGCGCCGTCCCGGCGCCATCAAATTATTTCAGTCCGATATAGTCGTAGTTGACTGGTACATGCACTGGATCGACATACAGCGCGTCCTCGCCCCCCATGCGTGCGGAATGTACGGTGTAGCGCTTCTCGTTGAATACCGGCACCCAGGGCGCGTCATCCATTGCAGTGATGAAGATTTTGCGCCAGGCTTCAATGCGCGCGTCCTGCTGGTCGGGTTTCACCATGCTGTCCGCCGCGGCCGCCTGCGCGTCCAGCGCTTTGTTGCAGTAGCGCGCCCAGTTCCAGCCGCCCTCTACCGCCCCGGCGCAGCCGAGGATCGGGCCATAGAAGTTGGAGGGATCCGGGAAATCGGCGATCCACGCCATGCCGCCGGACCAGACCATCGGCGCTTGGCTGGCGGAGCCGCCCGCCGCAATCACATTCGCCTGCGCCAGGGATTTGATGCTGGCGTGGATGCCCACTTTGGCCAGATCCTGCTGGATAGACTGGGCGATACGCGGCTGCGGATCGGTATTCATCACGTACAGTTCGGTAGCAAAACCGTTGGGGAAACCCGCTTCGCTGAGCAGTTGCTTCGCTTTTGCCGGGTCGTAGCTGAAACCCTGATATGCCTTGTCATAACCGGGCATGGCGGGTGGCAGTGGCTGGTTGGCCGGCGCCGCGCGTCCATTAATGATGCGCATGATGCGATCTTTGTTGACCGCCATGTTCACCGCCTGGCGGACTTTGAGATTATCGAAAGGCGGCAGCGTGGTTTTCATCGTCACGTAGCCGGTCTGCAACTGGTCGCCGGTGACCATCAGGCCCTTATAGGCCGGGTTGTTTTTAAACGACAGAAACTGTGCGGGCGGTACGCCGTCGCCGGCAATATCCACTTCGCCTTTTTCCAGCCGCAGCAGAGCGACCGAGGGATCCTGTCCCATTTCGAACTTTATGTGATCCAGCCGCGGCACGCCGGCTTTAAAGTAGTTCGGGTTTTTGCGGAAGATCAGCTCCTGGCCCAGCTTCCACTCCTGGAGCTCAAACGCGCCGCTGCCGACCGGATGCTTGCCGAAGTCGGCGCCCCATTTCTCCACCTCCTCACGGGGAACCACCGAGGCAAAGTTCAGCGCCAGCACATGCAGGAAGGTGGCGTTGGGCTCTTTCAGAGTGATTTTTACCGTATGATCGTCGACGACCTCGATACCGCTCAGGGTCGTGCTTTTACCGCTGGCCTCCTCGTCATAGCCCGCGATGGGACTGAAGAACCCGGCGCCCGGACTTTGGGTTTTCGGGTTGACTGTGCGTTCCAGAGAATATTTCACGTCCGCCGCCGTGACCTCGCGGCCGTTGTGGAATTTCACCCCTTTGCGTAGCACAAAGGTGTAGACCTTGCCGTCCTCGGAAATGGCGTAGCTCTCCGCCAGGTCGTTCACCAACTCGGTGGTGCCGGGACGATAGTCCATCAGGCCGTCGAACAGGCTTTTGATCATCGACCAGTTTTGCCAGTCATAGCCAATGGCCGGATCGAGGGTCGCCACGTCGTTCTGGTAGGTCACCACGATATCGCCGCCGGTCTTCTCGTCAGCCTGCGCGCCATAAGAGAAACAGGCCGCGGCCACCGCCATTGTCAATAACGCATTTTTCATCATCTTCCCCTGCTACTTTTTGACATCAATGCGCGGATCGACCCACGGCAGCACCAGATCCGCAATAAGGTTGCCGCCAACAATGGCAACCGCTGACACGGTGGTTACCCCGACAATCACCGGGATATCCACCTGTTGAATCGCCTGCCAGGCCAGCTGACCGATACCCGGCCAGCCAAAGACCGATTCGACTACCACCAGTCCGCCCATAAAAATGCCGATATCAATGCCTATCATCGGAATTAGCGGCAGCACGGCATTCGGCAGCACGTGACGCAGCAGTACGCGGGTTCGGCCCAGCCCTTTGGCCCGCGCGGTACGGATAAAATCCTGATGCAGCACCTCAATCATCGACGAGCGCAACATGCGTGAATACCAGCCGCTGCCGAGCAGGCCGAGGGTTAGCGCCGGTAGCGCCAGATGGCTGAAGCCGCCATAGCCTCCCATCGGGAACCAGTTGAGTACCACGGCGAAAAGATAGAGAAAAAGCATCGCGGCGATGAACTGCGGCGCCGAAACACCGATAAAGGAGAGCGCCATCAGAAGCCGGTCCGCCAGCCCGCCGCGTTTTAACGCCGCCAGGGTGCCGAGGGCGATCCCCAGTACCAACTCGCAGAGAATACCCGCCGCCATCAGCTGCAGTGACGGCCCGATACGGGCGGAAACCAGTTCACTCACTTCGCTGCGCTGAATAAACGAGCGTCCCAGATCGCCGTGCAGCAGCCCCTGCAGATAACGCCAATATTGCTGATAAAACGGCAGATCCAACCCCAACTGATGGCGGATGTTTTCGACTACTTCCGGCGTGGCACTGCGCCCGGCGATTTGGCGCGCTGGATCGGCGGGCAACATAAACAGCAGCAAATAGCAGATCAACGTAACGCCAAGCAGGATCAGCCCGGCATGCAACAGACGTTTTCCCAGAAATAGCATTAGTTTCGTCCTTTTAAGCCGGGATCGAGGGCGTCGCGCAGGGCGTCACCAGCGATATTGAAAGAGAGCGACAGCAGCACAATCGCCGCGCCGGGAAAGAACACCAGCCAGGGAGCCGAAGTAAAATAGCTCTGGCTTTCAAAGATGATGTTGCCCCAACTCGGCGTTGGCGGCTGTACCCCCACCCCGAGGAACGATAGAGTAGCTTCCAGCAGGACTGTGGTGGAGATGCCTAGTGTGGCCCAGACCAGCACCGTTGGCGCCAGATGTGGAATTAAATGCACGCCGAGAATACGCAACGTTCCGGCCCCCAGGGTGCGTTCCACGGCGATAAAGTCGCGGGCGCTAAGCGCGCTAGTTTCGGCGTAGATAACCCTGGCGATCTGCACCCAGTTCACCATGGCGATCACCAGGGACACGATCCAGACACTTGGCTGGAAAATCGCCGCCAGGGCAATCGCCAGCAGCAGTGCGGGAAACGCCATCATCAGATCGGTAAAGCGCATCAGCAGCCCTCCGATACGCCCCTGCAGATAACCTGCGCTAAGCCCTACCAGGACGCCGATCAGTACTGCAGTGCCGTTGGCGACAACACCGATGAGTAACGAAGTACGAGCTCCGTAAATTAAACGCGAGAAGAGATCGCGTCCCAGCAGATCGGTTCCCAGCCAGTAAGTGCTGTTGGGAGAAAGCGGTGCGCCTTCCAGGCTCAGTCCCTCGACAAACTGTTCATCGGGATCGAAGGGGGTGAGCCAGGGGGCAAACAGCGCGCTCATCACCACCAGGAGAATAAACAGCAGCGAGAGCAGCAGGGCTGGCCGGCGCAGAAAATATCCGACTCTATTCATTGTGCTCCCCGCTTGCCGGACGACATTCGTAGCAGCCACTTCTGCGCCACCTGTGCCACCGACTGGTTCGTACACATTGATTCCGAGCGCAGGCGAACCCATGCCTGTTGTTCATCAATACTTTCCGCTTGCATCTGGGCCGCCAGAGCTTGGGTAATCTGCGGCATTGCTGCCAGACGCTGGCGCAGTAGCATCTGTTGCTGTTGAATGTCATGCAACTGCTGACGCAGCCCCACTGCCATCATCAGGGTGGTATAGATGGCTCGCTGTGTAATAGGCTTGGTAAGGAGCGCTGTTGCCCCTAACTCCAGCGCGCGCTGTACCTGGTAAAGTCCCTCATGTGAGGTCAGCGCGATCACCGGTATTCCCGCCAGGTTGATCTGGCTCAGGGTTATCGGGCTGGCGAATGCCTCCAGTTCCACCAGTACTGCACAGGGGGTGAGAGGAGGTAAAGCCTCATCTCCGGTCAGGTGATGCCAGCGGATACCCATCCGCGTCAGGTTTTTTTCCAGCGCTTCGCGACTCCTTGCTTCACAGTCTACCAGCAGGAGCGGCTGAGCATCTAAATCCGGGGACAGCAGCGTTTTCATTTAACAATCCTCAGAGCAGGTCTGGCTGCAACCGTTCGGCTTTCACGTAGCTCGGTCGCGGAGAGATAGGGATCGGGCATAACCGGCAGCGGTTCGCGATGCAGTATCTGAAAGCAAGTTTGTTGCAACTCAGCGATGTAGCAGGGCAAACAGGCGTGGTTGTTTCGAGCCATTACTGAGCGAGCGCCCGGAGAATCAACGTCGTGCTGACGATGCAGTGCCGCCAGCACCGCACCCGGCTCGCTGTTTCCGGCCTCGCGCAGGCTATTGGCAAACAGCCTTACTGCCCGCCAGCCGCCGATATAGTAGTGGGAGATGCGCTGTGCGCCATGTTGCAGGTGCTGCCGCGCACAAAAATCGAGATCGACGCTCTCAAAAAACGGTCCGCAGGAAAGCAAACGTACCGCCCTTAGTGGCGCGACTTCGGCGACTTCGGCTTCGGTAAAATTACAGCTGAGCACCGCTAACGTCCGCCGATCGCGAAGACAGGCCTCGTCCAGTGCGCGCAGAAACGCATAAGAGGTTTCGCCTACCAGGTTATTGAGCACAAAATCTACCTCTGTGCTGAGAATCGCCTCAATCAACTCGGTCACGTTGCTGTTTCTCAGGTGCAGATATTTTTCGCCCACCACCGTACCGCCGGAACCTTCCACTACCTCACGGGCGATACGATTGCTTTCCCAGCCCCAGACGTAGTTAGAGCCGATCAGCCAGGAGCGATTTCCGAACATATCCAGCGCCAGCCGCAGGAGTGGCAGCAGAGTCTGGTTCGGACAACCGCCCAGATATACGACCTGCTCGCAGCTCTCGAACCCCTCGTAAGGACAGCCATACCACAGCAGCAGGTTATGCTGCTCCAGGTCCGGGATAATCTCCTTCCGACTGGCAGAGGTAATGGTTCCGAAGATATGGCGGATGCCGTGAGCGATAAAGGTGCTCACCGCTTCACTGTAGGCTGCGAGTTCACCCGCAGGGTTGATATGTCGGGCCCGCAGCTGAAAAGGATAAGCAGGATCGGCATTGATTTCCTCTAAGGCATGGCGCGCACCAAGCAGTGTGCTGTTCGCCAGGTGGCTGTAGGTACCTTCTGTGGAAAGCAAAATTCCAATATCAATAGTTTGCACGTATGTTTGCTCTCTGCATTAATAAAAAAGCCTGATTGTCCTTATTAGGGCAATCAGGCTTCATTACCTGTCGATATTTAATGGATTCAAGGCTTAAGGGTTGCCCCTGCTTGCATATACCCGACATGAAAAATTCATGCCATTTTTAAAGCACAGTTAAATCAATGGATTATTTTTTTTTGGAGACACTTTTGCACCAATGGGATGCGGCTTGCTCAGTTATGGTGCAATTTTCTGATGCAGTCTGGTCTCTTCAACATGAGGTGGAGTAATGCACACCTGTTTTAGTTCCACGCACTTTTTGAGAGTTCCGGTTTTTCAGCCATCAGCAGGTGATCCTCCGGCGTCAGGTTATTCAGGGATTCATGGGGACGCTCTGGATGGAAGATCCTCGTGACGAAGCCGAATTTGCCCCCGGCCACGTGCTTTTTTTCGAGCGTAATGTTGTCCATGCATTACCAACCCTTCTTGAAGAACCCGTAATATTTCTGTCATTGGCCAGCCCTCGTCGTGATCCTGAAGATATTACCTTTGTTGACCCGAAAGATGGCACTGCCAGAACCTTTATGGCCAGAAATAATGAGTCAGCATAATTTATTTCCTAGTCCATTCATATGAAAACACTGGCGGAAGAGGGCTATGCACCGAGGTAAAGGGAGGCAATCCGTCGTCAGACGGTGTACTGTACACCGAAGAACAAAACCAGGCCCGTCAGCGCGAAGGGGCTGGTTTTGTTCAAGCGAGAATACCGCGCAATGTATTAATCAGTGCAGGCTCACGTTCAATGAGACACAGCAGTTTCAGAAGCCACTCGATGTCGGGGGTAATATCACACGAAAAGCGACGTTGCTTCAGCGCCGTCGCCAGCCACCTGGTGAGAAAGAGATTTTACTGTACTGGCGACACTATATCGCCGTTCTTCCTACCTAATGCCAGCGCAACCAGCTCGCACCACGCCAGATGGGCCGATTTTTCCTTCAGATTCACTACGAACATTTCCCTTATTTTTCGAGAACCTGAATGTATCTTAACCGGAAGCAGAAAGGATTCGGAACCGTTCACCCTGAATTGAATACACAGCCTGGACTGACGAGCAAGTTCTCTGAATGCCGCTTTGCGGCATGGAGGCGCCAGCAGCAGTTGAGTACAGCTCTGATAGTGAGTGGCGCCGTTGCCCGGCGCAGCCGGCTACTGTGTTGACAGGTTCTGCCTCACCGACCCCCTTCTCTGCAAAGCCATACCCGCTCAAAACATCTCAGACGCCTCTGTACGCGGTCGGAGTGGACCCGACAAGGCGACAGCCGCAGTCGGGGCGTATCTCCGCGTTAGCGGGCCGTAGGGCCGCTTACGAGCGTGTACCAGACAACTAACCGCAGCTCCACCCACAGCATGAAGAAGAGTAGTTACAACACCCATCATTAAAAGCGATGGTGTTCCCCGGCCTTCGGCCGGGGGCGGCGGCGGTTTTGTAGTGGGTGGAAGCGGCACGATCCTTTCAAACCTGTGATGGTGTTTATCGCGATGTTGAGGAGGGGCACGGAGGTTCTTACCTGCTCCATTTTTGGTGCTCTAATTGGATGTTGTAACTACTTTTTTGCAATTGCCTGTAATATCCCCGTTATTCACAGAGACTGCGGACTGAAATAATCGGTATGTAATGAATTATCTATGGTGGGTATGAATATATTGCACTTAACTGAAGTTCAATTGCACTCACGACGGTTTGCTACTTTGCAGATAACGGTGCACAACAGAATACGTCTGTTTGTTAGCGACGTTTTGTGGCCATTTCGGAGTTAGCAGGGAAGCTCAGTAAGGGCAGAAGTGACGAGAGAACGCCGTTTTGCCTGATTCAGGCAGACGTCATCACCGCAGGAGGCGGTTAGCTGGAGAGAAAATGCAAATCATTTGACTGGTGGCGCGCATTTCTGCGGCCGGAAAAAGAGCTGTAGCTGGTAAAGCTGTTCGTACACCAGTTTACCAAAACGCTGAGGAGGGATGGATGTTCGAAGTGGGCCCAGCTGACGGTAGACGCGCTCCCCTATGTGGCGCTTCTGTTCATCCGGCGATAACCCCTGTAACTGTTTCCTGAGCCGGGATTCTGCCCTTTTTTGTTGTCTGCGCCGGAGAACGGCCAGCCGGTTTCGTTCCTGCCAGCGTTGTTGAGCTTCTTTCAGCGCCTCGTTGTTCAGACGCACCTCACGTTCATGCCGGAAACGCGCCATATCAATCCCTGTCAGGCTCCATCCCAGGTCGGTGATAATGACATGTTTCGGGAAACGAACCTTACCCGTAAAATCAAATTCAGGACGTGGATTTTCCAGGATACCAAATCGTTCCAGTTCATTCAGAAGACGTGACAGGCGGCTGACAACCACATACTGCGAGGGATCTGGTGAGCCATCCGGTCGCACCGGGCTGAGCTGACGGCTGATTTCGGTAATATTGAGAACAACGATCCCGGTGGCCAGGTCTGCCGCTGAGATGAGAAGCACGAATACCGCATCCAGTAAATCACGACGAACTTTCGGGAACCCGCGCTTGCGGCCAAGCGCCGTACGCAGCGCAATGAATATCGGATCGGCAGATACTCGGCGCCGCAACGAACACTGGCCGGTTTTGCGGTCGCGGGCGACCAGACTGGCATAGGCATGCCCGTGGATCCCCTTCAGAGGTTTCCAGTCCGGAGGTCTGAAATAGAACGGGTGCCGGCATTTACAGACCGTTGAGTGGTCCCCCCGACGCCGTCCCCTGACACTGGCCGTCGTTGTCACGTCCGGCCCAGTGTTGAATGAGTCATATCCATTTTCATGTTTCTCCATTTTTTCAAAAAAAGGGATTAGATCACAAAAAGGATGCAAAACCGGACGTTTATTCACATCACCTCTCGGGATGCCTTTCATCTTGCGAAATCAGGAGATGTTAAAAATTGACGGGAATCAATATTTTTTAAGAAATATCTTATGGATAAGAGCGGCTAACACTCAGTTTGATGGTTTTTTATTCTGATAAAAACAGGGTTTATGATCAAAAAGATCGTGTTTTTTAACATTTGCAGACAGACGATCTAATATCACGCCTCAGATAAGAATAAATGACTGTTTTGACAAATTTATCCAGATCATTAATCTGGGTGTTGTGTTATGCGGCAGTAGATAAGATCGAATCTTTTAATTACTGCGATATAAACTAAAGATTGTGATTTTTTATTTTTTTGCTAATGACACCTTACATAATGTTGGCTTTTGGCTGTCTTTTCTGGTTTTCAGGACCAACGGGGGCATTTGATTCGCTCTGCACCGGGAAAAGCCAGCGTAAAGCCCTCTGTCCGCCTGTAGGACGCCTGGATCAGATATCACAACTGGTCGTTGTGAGAGCGGGTCAAACATAATGCAAAAACAAGAAGAAGCGTGGTTTCTGGCCACCTACGCGCCCCCCGAAGACAACCGGCTCCGCCTGTTCCGGTTGCTGGAAGAACACAATATCACAGCCTGGACACCGGAATACCAGTCTGTACAACAGTATCCCGGGCGCCGGGTCATCCGGCAGCGGGCACTGTTCACCGGTTATTTTTTTATCATGCTCAACCTGAACCGAACGCCAACAGATTTCATTTATCAGCAGCCCGGCTTCGGTGGCTTTGTTCGTCAGGGAAACCAGTTGCTGCCGGTCCCTGCGCACCTGGTCAGGCAGCTTCAGCGCTGCTTTCCGCAGTGCCTTGACCCGGAGGCCTTTGCTTCACGATTTCCGCAGTTCGCACGAAAACAATGTCCCGGACTGACGCGAAGTGAGTACAACCGGCTCATCAGGGCCCTCCGGAACCCGGACAGTCATCACCGCAATAGTGCCTTACTCAGCCTGATATTTCCGACCGAACCAATGCCCCGGCACGCCCTTCCTGACCTTTAATACCCTCCTCCCGGTCACCGTGCCGGGGCATTCCTTTTCCGGAGTCGCATCATGGATACCGCCAACCGGCTGTTGCCTTCACTACAGCACAATAACCTTACGCTTCTCTCCCGACTGCTGAACCTGGCGGCGGAGAACGCTGAACTGTTTTTTACCCGCAGACGTCATTCCCGAAGCGAGCGCCGCCGGGTCCTGCAGCAGGCCGTTGCACACTCCTTCATGCAACCCGAATGGCAGCATCTGAAGAAACTGCATCACGGTGAGATCGACCTCTTTATCAGCCGGGGGCTGGCCACAGGTGATGTCATCCGCTATTTACGGGAAACCGCAGAAGTTTGTCTGCGCATGTCGGCTATCGATCTCCCGTGTTTTTCCTGCGCGCTGGATGAACTTCGCCATCAGGGATTCACAATTGATTCCCGGCTTCCCGAACGGCGATGCCTGCTGACTCAAACCGCGTTCCTGCGTTTCTCTCCGGCAGGGCAACTGACACAACCGCTCGATATCCTGGCCGGTCATGACGAGGAAGCTCTGCGTTGCGTGCGGCGTACGTTCACCAATAACGGCTTTCAGGTTATCCAGCGGGGAACGCCAGCCCGCCGGCTGACACAACTCCACATTGGCAGCGACAGTCTGAGTGAAGATATCTGGGCCTGGCACCACTGCCACACTCAGCGACATGTTCATGGAGACGATGCTGTCTTTCTCTGACGGAGGCTGAATGGAAACGCCCGATGACATGTTGTTACTCGACCCCTTTATCGATTATCCCGATCCCCGACCGGAGATCGCGGTCCTCTCCGCCGACCTCTCCGCCGACAGTCTTGACCATCATGACAGCGGCGTTGATTACACCCGGGTCTATCTGGCCCAACTGAACAGCAGGCGCACCCTGCGCCCGCCACCCTACAGGGAGCCGCCTATGCCCAAAGCCAAATCCTACAAACTTTCTCCTCTGCACACTGACCGCCTGACCCAGACCACTCTCTGTATCGCCTTCAGGCTGCGTACTGAAGTCCGCCCGCGCGATGTCCTGCATGCGCTGATCGACCAGCTTTGTGAAGGGGATGACAGCACCGTGGAAACCCTGGGATTACTTATCCAGAAAAACCAGCAACGCGAACGTAATCGTGACCGCCGCCGCCGTCAGAAACAACTCATGGCCAGCCAGTAAGGAACTGTATGAAAAAAATGTTGTTTGTCATGCCGGCACTGCTGACCGGCTGTACGGGGTTTTCCCCACTGAGATCACCCGCGCCGGAGCTCCAGGTCCCGGCACTGGTGTTTGTTGACGGGCAGATACGCAGCTCAGCAGAAACGGTGGCACATACCCAGCAGCAGGTGCAGGCGACCGTGCCGGCGCCATCCCGCGCAGCCCCGATCCCCCCGACACCCGCGACTGCTACCTCTGGCGTGCCGGCAATGTCGCCTTCCACCTCGCATGACACACTGACCGGTCCCGCAGCCCCGGCAGCGACCACGGCAGCTGGGCTGCGTGTAACCGGCACACCACAAAAACCGGCGGTTATCAGCCTGCCCGGCGTCAGTAACCTGACAACAGAGCAGTGGATACGCCGTATTCTGCCTGATGGCTGGCAGCTGCAGTACGAAAATGCCCTGCGCCAGACGCTCAGCACCCGACACAAGACTATCTGGCAGAATGATGAATGGACACGGGTACTCGAGCGTCTGCTGGTCTCACAAAATATTCAGGGCCATCTGGACTGGCATGCCCGGACGCTGACCCTGTCTCGTCCCGGCGTTCAGCCAGCAGTCCCCGTGACATCTTCCGCCCCTGCTGCCACGCCAGCGCCGCGTAATCCGTTCCGGCAGGGGCGTGAAGACGATACCTCCATCCCCCCTCCAGCCCCAATACCGGTCGCACCTGCCGGCCCGGTCTGGAAAGCCGAACCCGGCAGCACCCTGCGGACCACCCTCACGCAGTGGGCCTCCACGGCCAGCTGCAGTGGTGGCAAATGGCTGGTTATCTGGCCCGTCGCGGTTGACTATCCAGTTTCTGCGCCTCTGACCTTTAACGGGCCATTTGAACAGGTGATGACCGGGCTGTTTACCCTCTATCAGAAAGCCGCGGTTCCCCTGTATGCCGGAGTCAGTCGCCAGCAGTGTGTGATTTCCGTCAGTGATAAACCTTTTCCGGGAGGCACGCCGTGAACATGCTGGCGCCGTTACTGCTGCTGGTACTGCTTGTGACCGGCGGCTGGTATCAGAGACACGCAGAATCCCGGTTAACGCCGTCTGACCTGACCGCGAGACAGACCGCGAGTGAGATACTGATGCTGGCCGATGCGGTCAATGACTGGCGGTACCGTTACGAGGGTACACCAGCCCTGCAGGACCTGGATCTGCCCTGGCCCCTGCCTGCCGGGATCCACTTCACTGTGCACAACGACCGGCTTTTTATCTGGACCCGGGAACAACCTGGCCTGCTCAGCGCCCTGCGTGCTGCAGCCCGTCAGTCGGTTCTCGTCCTGACCGTCAGTAACGGTACACTGCTGATGGCATCCGGCACGCCGATGGGTGTCCCTCTGCCTTCAGGTATCACTGACAGTGACATTGTCTATCTGAATTAATGAATTAACTTCCCCCGGAGTTTCCCCTATGAAATTACCGTTCCGATCCGGCGCGGTCTGGCTGATGACATCCCTTTTGTCGCTCGCCGGCTGTTCTGCCATGTATGACGACATCAGTCAGGAGGCCGCCGGCATCACCCGCCAGAGCGATACCGCGCTGCAAACCCACCAGGTGGCAGAAGCACCTCCGGTGACGTGGCTTGACAGCCAGTGGGTCAATCCACACCCCCTGACCGTCAGTGAAAAAACCAGAAGCGTCCCGGCCTGCAGCATCACGCTGGTATCTGCTGTTCCCCTCACGCTGTCGGCCGCCGCGCAACGTATTACCGCATCCTGTGGCCTGCCGGTGACGATCCAGCCCCCCGCCGGGCTGTCAGCCCACGGTGAGACCCGCCAGTTAAACGGTTCGCTCCCGCTTCCGGATGCCAGTGGCCGGACGCCACTGGCCACGGCCGGCGCCATGCCCTCCTCCCGGTTAATCGCGGTCACCTCGCCGGATATCGGGCCCCTGAGCTGGCAGGGGCCACTGGGCGGGCTGCTGGATACGCTGTCCACCCGCTCCGGGATGCACTGGCGCCATGAAGGGGGCCAGATAACGTTTTTCAGCCAGACAACCGAAACCTTTCAGATAGCGGTGTTAAATGCCAGTACGTCCATGGATGCCAGCGTGACCGGGGGGACGTCCGCCAGTGCCGGTGTTTCCGGCGGAGGCTCGAACAGCAACTCCCTGTCCGGCAATCAGGATACCTCCCAGAAAACCACGGTACGTCTGGCATCTGAACTCTATGACGACTTGCGTAAAGCCGTGGAAACTATGCTGACACCAGACAGCGGTCGTTACTATCTGAGCACGGCCAGCAGTACGCTGACCGTCACTGACACCCCGGAGGTGCTCGCCCGCGTACGCCATTATATCGAGACCGAGAACAGCCGCCTTAACCGGCAGGTCACCCTGAAGGTGGAGGTTTACAGTGTGACCGCGAAGAAAGCGAACGAGCTGGGGCTGGACTGGAAAGCGGTCTATAACTCGGTGACCGGCATTGGTGCCTCTCTGACCGGCAGCTTTGCCTCCGGCAGCAGCACCGCGTCCAGTGCCGGTATGAGTATTCTCGACTCGGCCACCGGACGAGCGGCCCGCTGGCGCGGTTCTGAGGTCTTTATCAAAGCCCTTGCGGAGCAGGGTAATCTGGCCGTCGTGACGACCCAGACCAGCACCACCACCAATATGGTGCCGGTTCCAGTTCAGGTGGCTGACCAGACGGTCTATCTGGCCTCCACCAAAACCACCACCTCAGACTCCTACAGCTCCACAGAGCTGACGCCGGGAAGTATCACCACCGGCTTTAACATGACGATGATGCCGTACGTTCGGGATAACGGCGATATCCAGTTGCAGTTCAGTTTTAACCTTTCTGACAGCCCGACCATCCGTACGGTGACCTCCTCAGATGGAAACACCTCGATTGAAATGCCCTACACCAAGCTTCGTTCCCTGGCGCAGCGGGTCAACATGAAATCCGGGCAAACACTCATTCTTTCCGGCTATGAGTCCACTGCCGCCCAGGACACGCGTGAAGGAACGTTCACACCGAAGAACTGGTTGTTCGGTGGTGGACGCGGCGTTTCTGACCAGCGCGCAACACTGGTCATTCTCATCACGCCGGTTCTGTCCTGACAGGAGGCCCTATGCACTATTTTACTGTCGGAAAATACCGTCTGGCGGCGGGTCTCTCCTGGTCCGTGCTGACCGGAGGACGTCCGGGCCGTCAGTTACGCGCGCTGACCGGCCGACGAAATCCATGTGTGCTGGTTCGTCAGGGAGAGATGCAGTACGCCGGCGTGGGAGAAGGCCGGGAACGCGCCTGGTCTGTCGCCGTTGCCGCCCTCCCGGCCCTGGGCCAGAACGGATATGCCCTGATTAAATTACCGGATGAACGGTGGCTGTTTCTGGCCGCCGTGGACGGTATGCCCGCCCTGCAGGGAGATATAACCGGTGACAGTGTCACCTGTATCAGGGCGCGCGATCGTTTTCTGGCGTTTCACGACGCCCCTGTCTCCGGATGGCAGGAAACCGGGACAGAGGCGGCACCCGCAGACATTACCGCCCTGCTGCCCCCCCGCCTCCCTGCCGCCGCCCGGTTGTTTATTCCTGGGCAGCGTGTCCGCCGGTGTCTTCTCGTCGGACTGGCTGCCGTGGCGATCTGGTATGCCTGGGATTACTGGCAGGGGGTACAGCGCCGGGAAGCGCAGCGTCTGGCCGCCCAGGCCCGTAAACAGGCCCCGAAAAAAACCGGGATGCGCCGTGTTGCCCTTCCCCACCCCTGGGCAACCCTGTCGACACCACAATATCTGCTCGGCGAGTGCCTGACGGCCGTCAGAAATCTTCCCCTTACTCTTTCCGGCTGGACGCTGAAAGGTGGGGAATGCCGGGGAGACGGTATTCGCGCGGAATATCATTTCCAGGCCGGCAGTACGCTTACCCGTTTCAGAGAAAGTGCACTTGCCCTGACTCCCCCACCGGTTGTGATGACCAGTGATGATGGCCAGAGCGGAGAAATTCGCTGGCCCATCCCTGCAGGAGAAATGACGGATGAACGTCCGGGGAATCAGACCGAACAGCTCACGCCGTTTATATCCAGTCTCCAGGCGCGCAACGTCACGCTTCAGCTGAAAGCCGATCCTCCACTCCGACGTCCTTCACAGACCATTGACGGCGAAGTTATCCGGGCAGGAATGATTGGTGAAATCGGTGTCTCTCCGGAATTTACCGATGCGGAGAAAAACGGTCTGCGGGCCGCCTCACTGGCCTGGAAAGACAATCCGGATGTTTCAATCAATATTCACATGCCTGGATGGTTAAGACGTGGAGATGAGGTTCTGGATATCGTTCTGAGAGAAATGGGAGTCTCCCCGAGGAAAGTTTCCCTGGCTCATTCAGATCCATCCGGAAAGGACCTTGATTATCAACGCCGTATGCTCGACAGGGGAGTCTGGCTGGAGTTTGATATGATTGGGCTCGACATTACATTTCCGAAAGAAGGTGTGGCTCCAGGGGTACAGGAGACAGCCGATGCCGTCAGCAAGCTCATTGAACTGGGGTATGGAGATCAGCTTGTATTAAGTCACGATGTTTTCCTGAAACAAATGTGGGCGAAAAATGGAGGAAATGGATGGGGGTTTGTGCCAAACGTCTTCCTGGGCTATCTGTCCAGCCGCGGGGTCGATGCGGAGTCAGTGAAAAAACTTTGTGTTGATAATCCGGCAAATCTCCTGGCCTGACAATTACCCGGCAGCCCGAACGACGTGCGGGCTGCATCTTTCCCCACTGACCTTAATGAAAAGAGAGTTATTACGGACACCGGCTTGGGAAAATATTCATCGGGATTTATACCCCTGCCTCATCAATACATGCTGATGGCCCGGCAGGGGATATCAGGCAAAGATTAGTGGCGGATCTGCGCCAGGTCGTCTTCAGTCAGACCTGTCATCTTCATGACGGTACTGCGGTCAATACCGTTCTTCAGCATAGTACGGGCAATTTTAAGGGTGGCTTCACGCTCGCCTTTTTCAATTCCTCGCTGTTCCCCCAGTTGGATGCCCTTCTCTATACCTTTCTCGATACCTTTTTCGATACCTTTCTGCTCAAGCTGTTGTGCGATGGTCATAAGTGCGTCTCCGTGTTGCGGCACACGCTGTGCCAGTTCGCGAACAAAGGCTTCGGCGTCCGCTGTTTCGCCTGCCTGTAAAATATAGTGTACCAGTGATAGGACCTGCGATGAAGACAGATATCCGGCCAGTAAAATCGGCGCCAGCTGGTCAACGAGTTCTGCTAGATCGCGCTGATGAATATGCTTCTGCAGCAGCGTCAGCGCAGCCAGACTGCGGTGCCCTGCAATTTCATCATCCGGAATAACGGTCACGTCAACCAGCGGGAATGCGGTACTGTAGAGCCTTCCTGCAAGTTCTGGATCGTCAAACTCATCCAGCCAGCGAGTCGAGTATGGATACGGGCTGCGCTTCCCCGTGTAGAACAATACCGGTATAACCAGGGGCAGTTTTTTATGGCCAGCCTCAAGATGGCGCTGCATTGCAGCCACCGCGTAACGGATAAGCCGAAAGGCCATATGTTTATCAGGCGACGACTGGTGCTCAATGAGAACATGGACATATCCATCACCGGCGGTTGTTTTCAGACTGTAGAGCACGTCACTGAAATACTGCCGGAGATCATCTTCAACGAACGAGCCCGATTCCAGCTTCAGCGTGCTGAGATCGCAGATCGCAAGCAGCTCTGCCGGCAGGTGTATATTCATGAAATCGCGTGCGGTATCCGGCTGTGTCAGAAACTGCCGGAACGTCGCATCATGAGGTGTCGGATTATTGTTTTTTTTCTTCATCGACCCAGACTCTGAAAAATATCAATGTAATGGTACAGGGGCCGACAGTCCTGTGAAACGAAAACTTTCATCAGGGCTTCCAGACCATTCCACCCTGTGGAGAATCTTGCTGTTCCTGTCTGCGCGGCTGTTCCTGGCTTGTATATCGGTTCTGCTCGGCCTCCACGATCCTGCGCTGCTCCGGCTCCTGCAGTGCAAGCCTGCGAGACGGAAATTCCCGGTTAAACTCCGCCACGGTTCGGCAGGCCCGGGTCCTGAAGTCAGGATCGTTACTGAAGCTCACATGCTCGCCACTTTTCAGCGAAGCCGCCCCCACAGCAAACCACATGGACGGGATTTCCTTCGGTGTAACCACTTCCAGTCGGTCACCATAATCTGCCACCTCTGCCCAGCCGTTCCGGCAATATACCACCACACCGTCCCGTCTGACAGTTGCCTCAAACTCCGGGGCTTCCATGATGCCCACATCATCTGCCGGAGCACAGTAGACGATACTGTTAGTCGGAAATCCCTTCCGCTTGCTACGGTAGTGCCAGCCTCGTAACTGGCTGATTGCCGCCACATCGCCCTTAACCGCTTCCTGCTCCACCCACCCCCTGTACGTCATTGGGCGCAGCTTACCCGCCACGTGCAGTGTCGCCCGCTCCTCACGCAACTGCAGACGCAGCGCCGCTTCTTTCTGCATCTTTTCAAACGCAATAATGTTATACGCCAGACGCCGTATCTGCGGATCGGCTGTCCGTCCCCGCCGCCTCACTTCCGCTTTCCGATCGCGCGCCTCTGCGGCTATCGCCCGAAAACGTCCCGCCACATCCAGGTCAGGTTTCTTCCAGTCCCTTCGATAGCGCTCATACCGAGCTCGCAACTCAAGCCGCGCATTTGCCCTGGCCTCCCGGCGTTCTGCCCTCGCCCCCTGGTCACGCACATGCAGCGTGTTCCGGTACCGGTTATGGCTGTCCGGATACCAGTCCGGTGACTGAAACGCACCGGCGGTCGCTTCCTGTTTCAGTGTCAGATCCGGATGAAGCCGGCTGGCTCGTATCGGTGTCTGTGCTGTGTCATACAGGCTGTAGATCGCCAGCCCTTCTCCCTTGCGATCCAGGCACAGTCCGGCCGCGCACAAAATTTCATGCGCGGCCCCCCAGGAGAAATGCGGTCCGGACAACAGGCGATCAATCTGTTCAAAACAGTGCTGGCGTGCATACGTCGTCAGACTTTCCGTATCAGCAAAGTGCTCCAGGCGCGCCGCCCCTTCCGGCAGTACTTTCATCCGTTTCTTCGCCCGGACAACATGACCCTTTTCATCAACCTTCCAGCTGCCGTTGTCATGCCTGAATCCGTGTTTCAGCTCCAGCTGACGACAGCTGCGCTGCAGCCGCTCCTTGCTGAAGGACAGCGTCGCCGCTTTGAACGTGCGCGGACACACACGGTTTGTCGCAATATGCACATGGACGTTGTCCGTGTCACGGTGAATGGCGGCCACATATTGATTCCCTTCCAGACCCAGGGCTTTCTGTGTGTCAGCCACGCAGGAAAATATGATATCCGGGTCAGGATTTTCATCTTCCTGCCAGGACAGAATGTAATGAAATACCGGCTCCTCACAGCGCCGGTTAGCCATCGCCGTCGCCGCCATTTCCACCGGCGCGGTTTTCAGGCTGAAGCAGTTATGCTGGATCACCACACCATTCACCGCGATACGGGAGTCACCGTTCTCCAGCATAATTTCTGTCCCCTCTCCCTCGCCAGCGTTCTGCGAACGGTCAATGTATTCAACCAGCCGCTCAAAGCACGCTTCACGTGAACGGGAGGGACGCCGGAAACGGGCATCTTCCCGGAGCGCCTCTTCCGGACTGAGCTCATCCCGGATGCAGTTGTAGGTGATGAGCTGCAGGAAGCTGGATCTGCCGTCTCGCCGACCGTCAGGGACTTTGGCGATCATACGCCGCTCCTTTGCCCGAGCCTGAGCAGCGTGTCGCGAATGGTTACCAGGATATCAGCATACTGTTTGCTAAAGCTGGCACTGACCGTATCCCGGCCTTCATTGAAGAGGTGTTTCTGCAGAGCCCCCAGGCGGGTCAGTTCACGGACGGTCCGCTGATCGCTCCAGGTCTGGATTTTACGATTGAGCGCGCACCGGCGCAGAAATTCCCCGGTACTGAGACCGGCGATTTTCGCCTTTTCCAGAATTTCTGTTTTCTCCTCCGGCGTGCATCTGATCCCCAGAAGCAGCTCGGTGCGCTGACGTTTTTCGCTCTTGCTCACAGTTAGTTATCCGCTCCCTGCGCGAAATTGCCGGGCAATTTCGCCTCACCCGGGGTGTCGGGGCTCTGCCCTGACCAGGAGATTTGTTGGGGCCGACACCGTGGTGGCGGTTCAACAAATCACATCCTGTCCCTCGTTTAGCTTCGGTTATTTTGCATGCAATCGAGTATATAGACGTCTTTCTGGTGACTCCAGAAAAACCATGTTTTATGTGTGGTTTTGTGACACAATTCCCCGCGTCCGGGCAGGAGGGATGCAGGGGCATGTTATGACAGCAAAAAAATGGTTTTCCGAAAATGATGTGAATGCGGCCCGCGAACGACTGAGTGCGCTGCCGGATCTCACACGGGAGCGGCTCACGCGTGCGGAGGTGCTCGGGCAGTTGCGCGACGATATCCGGACGTTACACAGGAAGAAAGGTTACACCCTTCCGGAGCTGCGCCAGCAGCTGGAGAGTGTCGGCCTGACCGTCAGCGAGAAAACGTTACGGGACCTGCTGGACGGTGGGCGACCGGCACGCAGACGGACAAACAGTCCGGCTGTTGCAGAAGAAAAAAAGGCGGGCGGTCTGGCAGGTGGAAAGTCAGATTAATGACAGAAAAAAGGGGCGTCCGTTACGCCCCTTTTTCATGATCAGCTTTTAAGCTGTTTCATTTTCTCGGCCATCTCCCAGAGTGCGCGGTTCAGTTTAACGTCCCCGTCAATGCCGTTTACAGGGCGCGTACGCTGATGCTTCCCTTTCGCATTCCTGCCCCACACGCCGCCCTTCGTCATGTTTTCCTGAACGCGCTGGTAAGTCGTCCACAGATCGTCTTTTTTGTCTTCGTGGCGGCGGGCCTGCAACACATCGTCAGCCGTCAGCGGGATATGTTTTCCTTCCCCTTTCTCGTCATATTTCCAGTTGAGCGCAATCTCCGCAAAAATGCGCTGTTCGTCACGACTGAGGCCGATTTCTTTCATCTCGCTGCGCGATTCTTTCACACCGTCGAAAATCTCCAGCACTTCAAAGGCCCCCTCAATGACCTGCCCCACCACGTCGCCTTTGTGCGGCACACGGATTTCACCAAAAGTCTTTCCGCAGACCATGCCGTTCATGCACACAAAACGGAACATACCGGGGATCATCTGGTAGCTGCTGCTGCCGTCGTGGCTGTTGAGAAGAATGATTTCCGGTACTTCCTCGCCCGCAATTTCACCTTCGCGGCGCAGTCGCAGCATGTGTTTGGTGTGTTCGCGCTTACCGATATCGCGCGTACGGGTCTGGCAGGCAAAGAAAGGCTGGAACCCTTCTTTGCGCAGATTATCCAGCAGCGTGATGGTCGGAATGTAGGTGTAGCGTTCGCTGCGGGATTCATGCTTTTCCTCCGAGAAGACGCTCGGAACGAAGCGCATCAGTTCGTCATTGGTCAGCGCGCGCTCTTTACGGATGACGTTGGCAGAGCGGAAAACGGATGATAAACGGGCCATGGTAATTCTCCTCTGAATGCAAAAAGTGACTTTCTTCTGGCGTTGTCCTTTTGATGGTGATTCACCATCGCGAAAGGCCGTTGCCGTGATGAAATGACCGGCCTGGACCTACAGTGAGGCCTGCAAGGGAGCTGACCGAGGCCGCAGCGCAAGCGACTGACCAACAGGAAGGAGTGCGAACGGGGGAGGAAAGCAGGCGTCAGCCGTGCCCTTGCAGGGTGAACGGTCCAGGCCAGTGTCTTTCACGGCAAAGGCGGACTGCGATGACACCGGGAACGAAAAGGGAAACGCCGGAAGGAAGTGGCGGGCCATGCCCGTATCCGTAAAGGGGACGCGAAGCGGCCCCGGTTGGGGCGGCACTGGCGCAAGCCAGTTGCAAGCCCGGGATGGTGTCTGACGGAAAGAAATTTACTGATCGGGAAACATATTGCCCCGGGTTTCAGGGCAGTATCATCACCATTCAAACTGAGAGCAGGCATCGGGAGAAGCCGGTTTTCCGGCTTTCCTTAGCGGCCGTCCGTGACGGCCAGTTAGAGTGGCACTGCCGGTTCGGCAACTGCTAACGACACCCTTCAGGCATCGTTTGCTATCCTGACAGGACGGCGCCAGGCCAGGTTTGAGTTTCTTTGGTTTTGATGCTTATCGACTCGAAATGCGGATGAATAACGAGGTAAAATAAGTGCAATTTCTGCACTTTTTTGATGGTCGTTATGACCGGTTTTGAACTCAGATTATGGCGAAAGAGCCTTGGCTGGCGCCGCGACAGGGCAGCAGAGGAGCTGGGCGTTTGCCCGCGTTCTTACAAAGATTACGAAAACGCGTCTAAAGTTAAGCGGGCCATAGCGTTGGCCATGATCACGCTTTCCGTACAGGGTATCATGCCGCTAATATCACGCCCTCAGATCAGCAAATTGAAAGCCCTTGAGATGCTTCAGAGAATGCTGCCCTGAATCATTTGCGCAGGTCAGCCCTCAGGCGCAGAACCGCAATAATAAAAGGGACTGCCCGATTGCTCAGACAGTCCCTTCATAAAGGCGCTTCAGGCATGTCAGACATCATTAGCCCCTGAATGGCGGGGGTTACCCCCCGCCGGGGTTAGCTACTTAGCGGATTCGTAAGCCATAAAAGCCGCCACCTCCCTGTTCGTATCTCTGTACCGGATTTCGCAGAGTGACTTCCGGGTCAGGTAAGTGAATATCAGCAGTGTGAGACACACTATTAATACGCACCCGAGCAGAGTGTTTCGCGGTAGTTTCATGGCCTTCTTCTCCTTGCCTTGCGGCATCTAAGAGGCTATCCTGATGTTGTCTAGGCATACAGGTGGCCTCGTGGGTTAATGAAAATTAACTACGGGGCTTTCTGCTCTTTGCCACACAACACGGTAACAAACCACCTTCACGTCATGAGGCAAAAAGCCTCAAGCGCCACCGCTATAATACCGCACACCGTCACTGTCTGACCAGGATTCCAGCCCTTATCGGGCTGATTTACCGCGAAAATACTCCGGTCGGGTTTCCAGTTCCCGCTCGATAAGTTCATCAGCAAACAGTGGCGCAATCCGATTAACGCGGCGCTCCAGATTTCCTCTGCGGGCAGCCGCTTTCCGTTCATCGCTCCAGCTCCTGATCTGTCTCTCATCAGGAAATCCACACACACTGCATACCTGGCACCGGCCACCCAGCGGGCCATCACCGATTCAGGAGCGGGCTGCCCGGCCCCCACCACTTCCGATACCAGTTCATGCGGACCCGGACACGGTCTGTGCGGAACCTTCCAGCGCAGCGAATAGCGCCTCTTCATCCCCGGCTCCGGTCCGTCAGCTTGTTGGGTACCTTCCAGCGTTCGGCCTCGCGTAAATGTGCCGGGGTGTCCCGGACGTTGAACCGGATTTCATACATCACGTTGTACAGTGGCTCATTGCTGTCGCGCAGCCAGCCCAGCGATATCAGCGAGGCAAACCGCGTCCACCACTGCCAGAACCCCTGTGCCAGCTCCCGCGCGTCAAACTCGTCAGCCCAACGCGTATACAAGGTGTTAATGGTTTCCGGCGACTGAAAATTAAGCTCCGTCAAGGCCTGTCCCAGCAAGTTCTGCCGCAACATCCAGGCACGCTCCAGCACTTTTTCCTCCCGGCGCATTTTGCGGTTGGAAGCAAGTTTCTCGCGCTGCATCCGGCGATCTGAGCGCATGTGCATCACCTCCGGGAACAGTTCAGCCTGTACATCAGTGGAAAGTGGCAGTGGGTAAGACTCTCCGTGGCTGGAAATAAGGCGGTCCAGTGCCTCTTCCACCTGTTTCAGGCTGGTCAGCTGGTTCTTCGGCTCCCAGTTCAGGCCGGGAATCACATATTTCGCGAAACCGGGCGGTGCCGTGCATCCATACCAGTCGGACGATCAGTCGGGGATACAAGGGCGCAAAGGAAGCCGCAGCCTGACGGCATGGAAGACGGGAGCTGAAGGGTGAGACCGTGAAACTTGAGTGGTCGAACGACCGGAAGATCGCGGCTGACGTGTAGGAAGGACCGGATGACCGCCGCGTGCACTTTACCCATGTATCCACGACAGCCCGGCTACGATGGATGCACGGGACAGCCCGCACACGGCGCCGGACTGACAGAGTGGAAAACCATCAGGCCACGTCACGCGGGGACGGGGCCGCCATAAAAGCTGAGCCGACGTCATTCTTTTCAACTTCTGTGTCACCGGCGGATAAAAAAGGAGGAGTTTCCCCTTCCCTCAATGACTTAATCCCCGAACAGATCTGTGTTGCACACCAAGTTCAGTACATCCCGCAACACGCGGCGGTCAACTAGCGACGAACCGGTTCCCTCGGGAAACGCAGAAGATCGGTCATAACCCCGGCCGCTTCGATTTCTTCCCGGGACTCATTCACTAGGGTGAGCAGGACCGGACAAAACCGCGCCTCCCGGACCAGTATACCGTCCAGCACCTGATCCAACCGTTCCCCGTCCTTACTGTCCAGCCAGTTGTCATGCCCATATTCGTCCGCAACCAGTCGCCAGTCTCCGAAACGTTTTTCCATCAGCCGCGGCGCGGCAGATGGTACAAGTACCGCCACGATGTGC
Source organism: Klebsiella sp. RCJ4 (assembly GCF_009025755.1). NCBI lineage: Bacteria > Pseudomonadati > Pseudomonadota > Gammaproteobacteria > Enterobacterales > Enterobacteriaceae > Klebsiella > Klebsiella sp. RCJ4. The sequence goes on along the minus strand of NZ_WCIN01000045.1, from coordinate 113,182 downwards.
TGCGCGTCCTGGTGAACGATGTCATCTATCCGGTCAATGACATCTTTCAGGAAGGCCAGCAGATCATCACATTTCGCCGCAGTCAACCACTCCTGCGCACAAGGCAGCCGCTCCGGGTACGGGTCAAGCTGACCGTGGAATAACGAGCCGACAGTCCCCATCGTCAGCGAGCCGATACCGCGAAAGCGGCTTGAAGGACTCTCCTTAAAGTGTGCGAGTGGATGGCGTAAAATCACAGCGACGTCGGACAGGAGCGAAAATGCCGCCCGTCCCGTGACCGTCCGGGCGCGGCACACTGGCTCCGGGCGGTGGATATCCCGCACATTGCGTGCATGGTTGTGGATCCTTATGAAGATGCCCTCATGTAAGAGATGAAGACATAACTAACATCGCGGTATGTTAATCAACGGGGAGCAGGTCAGTCAGCAGCTTCAGTGCACAGGCGCGATAGCCCCAGCTTTCGATTCCTGCTTTTTGAACAGGAAAACCGCATGTACCAACTTGCTACTGACCTCTCATTTATTCAGGCCCGCTTGGACCCGTCGACGAAATGCCGGATCGCGGAGCCAGTCGAGCATGAACTAAGTTCGTTACCGACCAATTTTCCTCAATGCTTTGACAAGTCCGTTTGCCCGCGGTATCGGAGTAATGCTCTCTGATTTACAGGGAGTTTTCGTGATACAGCAAGCCATTGAGAACATAGAGGATATAAAACAGTATAAATAACTACATTGTGAAAAGTTGAAACATAAGTTGGCATTTTAGAAGAAGATCAACTTTTTCATGTTTTTATTGATTAAAATAATGCTATTTAATTAGATTGATAAAGGGATATTGATATGTGGAAATTAAGCGGTCGACTTATGTTTTTAACTGGCATAATTCACACTATAGTAGGAGTTATTTTAGGATATAGTGCGATCAATGAAATCAGCCATAGAGAATATTTCAATGTAATAGCCCAGAATATAAATCTTGAATATCATTTTTGGTTTATTTTTTGTGGGTTAATTATTATCATGCTAGGTCAATTGCTCCATGTTTTTATACAGAAAACACAGGAGCCCGCACCTAAATTTCTAGGTTATAGCATAATGACTATTTCAATCATTGGATGTATATTAATTCCTGCATCAGGGTTTTGGCTTTTTATTCCACAAGCACTAATAATTCTTTTTCCAGCTAAAAATTGAAATATTATTCATGATGCAATGTATCTTGCAACAGATTGTCTGGTAGAAAGTATAAAAAAATAAACACTTTGATATATGTTTTTTAGAACTATAAGTTCCATAAAAGAAATTATTCAATAAGGTGAACATAAGGATACCCTTCTGGTTCACCTTTCTATTAAAAAAGAAAAATACACTTATGCAGAAAGTAATCAGGCTTACATGAGAAATGCCTAAGCGGCAAATGTCGTTCATGCACAGTGACCAGCTCCCCGATGTTTGTGATGTCTTCATAAGACACATGTGAATATCCCCATGAGGAACCGCAAAGAAGCCATTTCCACATTTGTTTCGTAAAGGCCTGGTAACCTTCCAGAAAGCCTTTATCTCTGTGATGCAGAGTAACCAACAATTTCACAAACCACAGTGCTTTTCCAGTGATCTGGCTCGAATATGAATTCCATTGGCGACGAGACAGTACCACTCCGGGTGGAACGGGTTATGAATACCCATAACAAGGCCCTGCCTGGTACTGGCTATGAAAAACAGCTGTCATCAAAGATGCGATCTCATTCACAAAATGCAAACGCAGCAAACCAAAACAGAAGCTATAAATCTTGTTTTGGTTTTGTTTTGATCGTATGTTAATTACACAAAAGCAATCATCAATCTTCAGTTAACCCGGGAGGATCCATGAAAATTGCAATCGTAATTGCTTCAAATGGTTTACTCGCCAGCGAATTGGTCAAAGTAGCAGAACGTACTGTTGGGCAGTTAGAAAATGTCAGGGCCATAGAATTTCACGATAGCGAAAGCATTGAGGAACTCGTAAAGGGGTTCGAGGTTCAATCGTGTAAAAAACCACGTTAAGGCAATAATTCATTGTTTGAATTGAAATTTAATGGCCTCAACTCTCCCTTCAGAATATTTTCCGGCAGCGTGAACGTATAATGTCCCAGCATGTTGATATGACCGTACATCAGTGGCGACAGGCGTGAGATATGCTCGTCTTCCGGGATCTCACCAGCGCTGCGCAAATGTGATAGCGCTTCCTGCATATAAAGCGTGTTCCACAATACAACTGCGTTAGTGACAAGCCCCAGCGCACCCAGTTGATCCTCCTGCCCCTCACGGTAACGTTTTCTAATCTCACCACGTTGGCCGTAACAGATCGCCCTTGCCACGGCGTGACGGCCTTCTCCCCGGTTAAGCTGAGTCAGTATCCTGCGACGATATTCTTCATCATCAATGTAGTTGAGGAGGTACAGCGTCTTGTTGACCCGTCCCACCTCCATAATCGCCTGCGCCAGCCCTGACGGACGGGAACTTTTTAAAAGCGAGCCCACAAGTTCTGAGGCGTGGACTGTACCCAGCTTCAGAGAACCGGAAACCCTCATCATTTCATCCCATTGGGTTTCTATCTTTGACAGTTCAACGCATCCCCGCGCCAGCTCATCCAGTACCCCGTAGTTCGCATTTTTATCTGCACGCCAAAATACCGCCTCACCGGCATCTGCCAGGCGGGGCGAAAACTGGTAGCCCAGCAGCCAGAACAGGCCAAAGATAATGTCGCTGGACCCTCCAGTGTCCGTCATAATCTCCACCGGATTCAGCCCCGTCTGCTGCTCCAGAAGCCCTTCCAGCACAAAGATAGAGTCACGCAACGTACCGGGGATAACGATGCCGTGAAAGCCGGAATACTGGTCAGAAACAAAATTGTACCAGGTGATCCCACGCCCTGAGCCAAAGTATTTTCTGTTAGGGCCAGAGTTCAGCGTTTTTACAGGAGTGACAAAGCGCATCCCATCTGCAGAAGCCACTTCTCCGCCGCCCCAGCGCTCAGACAGTTCCAGCGTGGACTGAAAATCGACCAACCGGGCATTAGCGCTGACCAGCGTTTCAGCCCGAATGTAGTTTTGTTTTACCCAGCTCAGACGGTGGCGGGTCAGTGCCGGAATACTGTGTTTGATCAGCGGTTCATGTCCGATATTGCAGGCTTCAGCGAGCAGTACGGCACACAGGCTGATGTTAAGATCCTGAGCACGGGCTTCAGACTCACTCACATGAGTGAATTCGCGGGTAAAACCAGTCCGGGCGTCAATTTCAAGCAGCAGCTCTGTCAGATCAACAGGGGGGACCAGCTGCCTGACGCGGCTGTTCAGAAGAATCAGCGGCTGCGGTTCTTCCAGTTTTTCCAGACTGCTGATGGTCAGGGACGGATATTTACCCTGATGACAGATGCTCACGGCAGCATTCAGCTCAAAGCGTGAGGCCACCGTTTTCCAGGTTTCGTCCAGTTCGGTTGCCAGCTGTTTAACGGCATTTCCACCATCGGTGGGGTGTCCAAGCGCCCGGCATACGGCGATCCGCTGAGCCTGCCATTCTTTCCCCTGAAGAAACTTCTGACGCGGATCGCCCCAGCGATCGCTGTTCTCCAGCCAGATATCGCGGCGACGCAGCGAATCCTGAAGGCGTTCCAGCAGGCACAATGAGTATCCTGCACGCTGTATCCGGCCTTCGGAGTCGTACACCAGACGTTTCCAGGGACCTGTAATGATCTGCTCAGGCGCATTCTCCAGGAGGCGTTTTTTCGAACCACTCAGTTCGGCCAGGTAATGTATGGCCGATAGCGTATTTTCGCCGGCAGGGGCAGACTGAAAATGTAAATCACGCAGCATCGCTGGCAGAAAGCGCTTAACCCGTCCATATTGCTCGACCATTTCATCCTGGAAATTTGTGTCCTGCGGGCGGGCAAGCTCATTGACTTTACCTACGGATTCCGCCAGCCGGTTCTTTGGTACGTGGCTGAAAATAGTCTGACGCAGCGCTGCGTCATCCATTTTATCATCCAGTAAAAGCGTACATGCATGTGCCAGAAGTAGCGCCGCGCGATCAAGATCTTTGAGCGTTCTGAGCCGTTTTTTCTGCCCGGTTTGCTTCGCTGAACGCGTGATATTGAGGATCAGCAGATCCAGAACATCGACAGCCTCATCGAGTGCCAAAATTTCCTGTGCTTTAACAAACGCGGTCAGGATGGCCAGCCGCCGTTCCTCCGGCATTCTGGCGATATATTTTACCGAAGCCATGCCAGCATAACGAGCCAGGTTGCGGAGTTGAATTGCAGGCAGCCCGGCAAAATTCAGCCGGGAAAACTCCAGGCTGCGCAGGCGTGTGTAGCGCTGAAGTGCGTCAGTAAAGGCCGGACCACTGACGTTGACGGGCCCTTTTCGTATCTGCTCCATCACGGAAACCCGCTGTCCTTCCGGTATGACAAGCAGACCGGCCAGTTGCTCAGTCTGCCAGCTGTCAGGTAATGCAGCCAGTCTGCGCCACAAACGCCTGCTTGCCCGCTCACGAATTTCGCCAATGAGCCTCGTCAGCGCTGAGGCTGCGGGCAACAATACTTTATTCTGGAGCAACCATGCCGTGGCAAAATCGAACATCAGACCGGGGCGCTCGTTACTGAGCCATGTGCGGATATAAAGCAGACGTTTCAGTCTGAACGACCAGGGGAAATCGCCAAAATCATGGTAGTCAGAGTGTTGCCTGATCAGCCTTTGATGCTCCCAACGGGTATTCTCTCTCTGGGCGTATCGGGCCATGATCTCAGGGCGATGAATGTTCAGCTGTAATGCAACGTAATTTCGGACGCCGGGAGGTATTTGCAAGGGATCGGTCTGGAAGGTTCCCAGAAAACGGGCCGTGGTTAGCTGAAGGGCAATCCCAAATCGGTTATGTTTCCCCCGGCGCTGATTAATAAAAACAAGATCGCGTTCATCAAGATGAAAATACCGGGCCAGCTGAACCTCGTTAGGCTCGGCGGCATACCGTCCGTAGTTTTCGGTCTGTTCACTGGTCAGAAAACCGTCACTCATCCCGCATCCTTTCGTAAGGGTATCGCTCTGCTCAAATTTTGATAGTCTCAGATATTATAAGTTTTGAGACCTTTTAAAGTGCGTGCTTACATGAGTATCAAAAATCGTGTTTTATGCTTTATGATACTACGCAGTATCAGTATCGATTTGTGAGACCAATATGGCATTACTGGGATATGCAAGGGTATCAACGAGCCATCAGAAACTGACGGCGCAGATCATGGAGCTGAAATCTTCAGGCGTCAGAGATGACCGGATTTTTACTGACATGATGTCGGGCGCCACGGACGAACGTGAAGGGTTACAACGGCTGCTTGCCCGTGCCGAAAAAGATGACATTATCATGTGTACCAAAATGGACCGGCTTGGCCGCAACACAGCGGATATGATCCACATTGTTGATGCCTGCTATAAAAAGGGAATAGCCATCCGGTTTCTGGAGAATGGACTGAGTACTGAAGGCACGATGGGTAAAATGGTCATTCAGATCCTTGCTGCCGTTGCTGAAGCTGAGCGGGAGCGGATCCTGGAGCGCACAAACGAAGGCCGGGTCATCGCCATGGCGGCAGGCGTCAGGTTTGGACGGAAACCTCATCACAAATCGGTCGCCGCACTGGAGCTTATCCGGCACGAAACGCCCATTAAACTGGTGATGGAGAAAACCGGCATATCCAGGGCCACCTATTTCAGGTTAAAAAAACTGGGCCCAGGCAGTTAACCCGACGCAGGCAGCGATTTTTTCCTGTGCCGGAAAGGGTTTCGCGGTTGATGCTGATGATCCCCTGCTTAAAAACAGAGTTAACATTGCCCACAATATTGCTGGTTTTGATGAGCCGTTAAAGGAGTTTTATGAATGGATGGATGTATCTGGTGATTGCCGGCATAGCCGAAGTCTTTTATGCCGCGTCAATGCTCCGGACTGAGGGATTTACCCGGATCTACCCCAGTATTTTTTGCCTGACATTTATCGGTGTGAGCATGTACTTTTTGTCCCTGGCAACACGGACTATTCCTGTAGGAACCGCTTATGCGGTCTGGGTCGGGATTGGTGCTTTAGGGACAGCAGCGTACGGAATAATTTACTTAAATGAAGATAAGGGCCTGTTACGCATTGCCTGTTTCGGACTGATTCTGGCGGGTATCATTGGCCTGAAAATTCTGGCAGGACACAAGCAGCTGTAGGTTCTCATCCATAAACAGAACTCCGGGGGCATTCTGATTTTAGACATCAGCATGCCTCTCCCTTTCCCCTTTTTGAAATGGGACATTACCCGCTACATTAATAACAGGCGAGAGAACCGACATAACCGGGGGCGGCCAGGAAAAGTTGCCATGATTGACAAAAAGACTGCTTTTTGTTTGTACCTGCATGATTAACGGTGCGAATTTTTTCGGCAAACTATAAATGCGGGCACCAGTGTGATGATAAGCACCTGAATAAATGCCGACGGTAATGAAGGTGGCCCTGTTGATTAATAAGTTTGCAGGGAAATAAAAATCCCCGTCATCACGGGGATTTTCCGGACCCGAATGCGTTACCGGGAAGGATGCGAAGGAGAAAAGCGCAGTATCAGCATACCCGCCAGTGCTGCCAGTACAGAGCCGGCAAGTACCCCCACCTTGACCTCGTCCACCAACAGGGGGCTTTCTGCAAACGCCAGGTTGCCGATAAACAGGCTCATGGTAAACCCTATTCCGCACAGGACCGATACGCCGTAAACCTGCAGCCAGGTACTTTTTTCAGGCCGTTTTGCCAGGCCCAGGCTGACGGCCAGCAGCGACAGGCCGAAAATGCCCGCCTGCTTGCCAACAAACAGGCCCAGCGCAACGCCGACCGGTACCGGCGACATCAGGTCATCAGCCGTCATACCGGAGAGCGCGACCCCCGCATTTGCGAAGCCAAACAGCGGCAGTATCAGAAACGTCACCCACGGATTGATGCCGTGCTCCAGCCGGGCAAGAGGGGATTGTTTATCCGGATCGGTTACCCGCAGCGGGATAAAGAGCGCCAGCAGGATACCCGCGATGGTGGCGTGCACCCCGGACTGAAGCATGAAAAACCACAGCACGCCCCCCGCCAGCAGATAGGGAAACAGCCGGGTAATCCCGGCACGGTTCATGATAAACAGCAGAGCAACCGTGACCGCCGCACCGGCCAGCATCAGAAACGAAATATTACTGGTATAGAAGAGCGCAATAATAGCCACTGCGCCCATGTCGTCCAGAATAGCCAGCGCCGACAGGAAAATTTTCAGCGAGGCAGGTACGCGACTGCCCAGCAGTGCCAGTACCCCGAGCGCAAAGGCAATGTCCGTGGCGGCAGGAATTGCCCAGCCAGCGAGGGTTTCATCGCTGCCCGCATTAAACCATACGTAAATGGCCGCAGGCACGGCCATCCCGCCCAGCGCGGCAAATCCCGGCAGCGCGCGCTGGCCCCAGGTGGCAAGCTGACCGGTGAGAAGCTCGCGCTTGATTTCCAGGCCGACCATCATGAAGAACACGGCCATCAGGGCGTCGTTTATCCAGTGCTCAACGGAGAGGCCGGCGGCGTTGTATTTCAGGAATACCTCATATCCCTCCCTGAGCGGAGAGTTAGCCACGATGATAGCGGCTGCTGAGGCGATGATGAGCACGATGCCGCCGGCTGCGGGCGAGCTGAAAAATGCAGATGGCACTTCTGACATCCTCTTTTTATTTCTGTCTGGGATTTCTGACACACTCCCTCCCTTTATTCAAAAAAAACAGGCCTTCCCCTGATATACAACCGCTGGTTATCAGAGGATAAGCCGGCTGAGCTACGCTGAAGATATAAAAAATACGATAATTAATTGCTGATAAATTAACGAATTAGCGTGACGTTAATTTTATCATAACGTCCGGCCCGCTTCAGGCGGAAGAGGTAAAGCCCTGTAAAGCTGCCGCAGGCAGGGGCATTTTTATCCGTCATCAGCCACACGCTCACAGCAGCCATGTGACGACAAAAAAACCCAGGGCAGTCATCAGAATGGAGCCGGTTACGTGTACCAGCAGTGAAGTAAACGCCCAGAAATAATTACCGGACTGCAGCTGTGAGAATATTTCCAGGGAAAACGTGGAAAACGTGGTCAGCCCACCGCACAGCCCGGTGATAACAAGTAATCGCCAGGCCGGATCCAGGTCAGGATGGCGCATGAACCAGGCCAGCGACGCACCAATGATAAATCCGCCCGCAAGGTTCACTACCAGCGTGCCCGGTGGCAGGTCAGGAAACAGGCTGTTCAGGCGTGCGCCAAGCAGCCAGCGGATCAGGCAGCCAGCGGATCCACCAATGATAATGGCCAGATAAGATTTCACGGGGTTTACCTCTGTGTCAGAGGGAGTATGCAGGCTGATGATACGGGGCGGCCTGACATACTCCCGGTTAAAGGGGAGTAATATCAGGCGTCATCAGCTTCTCAGGGGAAGCGGTTGGGTAAGGTGGAACGCCATCACCTCGCCGCAATTCTGGCCCGGTCACGGGCGTTAATCAAGCGGCTATCCACTGTTTTTGTGCGACTCCCCCTGCGGCGGGCATGAGGAGCCCGTTTTCAGGCTTGACCTGAAGAGCATTAAAAATTATCGTTTCGGCAGCATTTTATATCTGACTGTGAGTCATGCACATTACGCCACCCTGAGTTTCTCTTCGCCCGTCCTTTATCAGAGAGCCTGCCGCGACAGCCAGTCCGCGCCGGGTACCGTTCTCTCATATCCGTTACGGGACTGCCACCTTTCACGGTGAACCCGCGTGTACCTGCTTCAGGGACGCAGGCGCCGTGTCCGCAGCAGCCGGTACGGACACGTCGTGATTAATCGGCGGGCTGCAGCCCGCCTTCAGGGATATTCATGCGTCAGCTTTTTCGGTTTATGTTTCATCACGCCTCTCACCTTACGTTCGGTGCGATGCTGATGGCCATGTCCAGCTTTGGACAGACCTATTTTGTCTCACTTTACGGGCAGGATTTTCGTGAGGCCTTTGGGCTCACCGACGGCGGACTGGGCGGCCTGTACGCAATCGGAACGGTGATGAGCGCCATCACGCTGACCTGGGCCGGACGGCTGATTGACTACACCACGACCCGCCGCTTCACGCTGGCGGTCACCCTTTTGCTGCTCACGGCCTGCCTGCTGGTTTCCGGCGCACAGGCGGCGTGGATGCTGTGCATCGGGTTTTACTTTCTGCGCCTCGGCGGCCAGGGACTGATGGTGCATACTGCGCTGACCGCAACGGCGCGCCAGTTCCCCCTTGATGCAGGCAAGGCGCTCGGCGCCATCGCGCTGGGGCTCTCGCTGGCGCAGGCCGTTTTTCCTGTGATTGCGGTGCAGATAAGCGCGCTGACGGGATGGCGCGCTGCCTGGGGCATCAATGCCGGAATGCTTGTTGCCGGCGTGGGGGTCGCGCTGATGTTTTTGCCCCGCGGGAAAGAGAAGCCGCTGCGTACGTTCAGAAAGCGGGGTGAGGAGAAAGAAAAAGAGGCGCCGGTATGGCGAAACCGCAACCTGCTGCTGGCGCTGCCTGTCGTGCTGGCCTCCCCCTTTATCACCACCGGCTTCTTCTTCCACCAGGCGAGGCTGGCACAGGAGAAAGGCTGGGAGCTGTCGTGGGTGGCGGTATGGTTTATTGCCTATGCCATTACCCAGGCGGTATCGCTGCTGTCGTTTGGCCCGCTGATTGACCGGCTCTCACCACGCAGGCTGCTGCCGTGGTTTCTGATGCCACAGGCCCTGGCCATGCTGGCGCTATGGCTCAGCAACGGTCAGTGGGTGACGCCTTTTTACCTGATTATGACCGGCGTATCGTCGGCCATTGCCTCAACGCTTGCCACCGCGCTCTGGGTACAGCTGTTTGGTCCGGCGCAGCTGGCCAGGGTGCGCTCGGCGGTTGAGGCAGGGACGGTGATTGCCAGCGGGGCATCCCCGGTAATCATGGGCGTGCTGATAGATAACCATGTCACCCTGCATCTTCAGGCCCTGTTCTGCCTGGTCTACATTCTTGGCGCCAGCCTGCTGGCCACCGGTATCAGGACGGATGCGCCGCAATAACGCGCCTTTACCTTCATACCCGTCATCCTCTTTCCCCTGTGAAGGCGGGCCTGATATCAGGCCCGCCTGTTTCATCGCAGCATCAGCAGGGGCTGACGGCTTTCAGACAGCATTTCCGTGGTGTGGCTGCCAATAAAGAATCGCCGTAACCGGGAGTGCCCGCAGGCCCCCATTACCGTGAGGTCGATATCATGGGCGTCCGCGTAGCGGCACAGCGCCCCGGTTACGGACTCGTCTTCCAGCAGGCGTGTCTCGGTCGTGATACCGGCTTCCTGAAGAACAGCCTGCGCATCCTGCAGGGCTGACATGTCACCGTTGACCATCACGATATGACAGCTCAGGCCGTGCAGCAGCGGGCTGACCGTCAGGCGCGTCAGGTTTTTACGGCTCTCACTGCTGCCGTCGTACGCAAACATCACCCGCGCCGGCGGCGTAAACGTCTCCGGCACAATCAGCACCGGGTTTTTCTGCAGGCGAATGACGCTTTCCAGATGGCTGCCTACCTGATTCTGCGTCCCGCGGCGCCCCAGCACCATCAGCCGGACTTCGCCCAGCTCCGCCAGGATTTCGTCCAGTGCGCCGTGCTTTTGCAGCAGCTGTGCGTCCGGCTGTCCGGTCTGCTTCAGGAGCTCCGCACAGCCGGCCAGCACGGCCTTGCCCTGCGCCATCAGCAGCCGGCTGCGCTCACCCTCGACGCGGACCAGCGCTTCGGTCAGCTGCTCCCGGCTGTCAATACCAATGCTCCCGGTCAGGTCAGACACGGCGGGAGTCTCACTCTTTTCGAGCACGTGCAGCAGCGCCAGCGGCGCGCCAAGTTTACCGGCTGCCCAGGCAGCATACTCACAGACCGGCCGGGTTGACGGCGAGCCGTCAACGCAGGCAATAACGGTGTTATTCATGATGCTTTCTCCAGTAAATTAATGGCCACCCATCAGCTTTTCCACTTCTTCAGGCTTGTCATGCACTCCGAAGCGGTCAACGAGGGTGCGGGTCGCGTCATTCATACCCTTGATCTCCACTTCCGTGCCTTCGCGACGGAACTTGATAACCACCCGGTCCAGCGCGCTCACGGAGGTGATATCCCAGAAGTGGGCGTGCGTTACGTCAATCACCACGCGCTCCACCGCTTCACGGAAGTCGAAGTGGCTCATAAAGCGATCGGATGAGGCAAAGAATACCTGGCCGGCTACGGTATAGGTGCGGGTGTCGTCCTTCAGCTCAGAGGAGACCGCCATAAAGCGGGCGACCTTGGTGGCGAAGTTCAGCGAGGCAATCAGCACGCCGGTGAGCACGCCAAACGCCAGGTTATCGGTCGCCACCACCACCACCACGGTGGCCAGCATCACCACGCTGGTTGACAGCGGATGGCTGCGCAGGTTGCTGATGGAGCGCCAGGAGAAGGTGCCGATGGAGACCATGATCATCACCGCCACCAGAGCCGCCATGGGTATCCGGGACACCCAGTCGCGCAGGAACACCACCATCAGCAGCAGCACCACGCCGGCGGTGAGCGTGGAAAGCCGCCCGCGCCCGCCCGATTTGACGTTGATCACCGACTGGCCAATCATCGCGCAGCCCGCCATGCCGCCGATAAAGGAGGTGCAGATGTTGGCCACGCCCTGCGCCTTGCACTCGCGGTTTTTATCGCTCGGCGTGTCGGTCATGTCGTCCACGATGGTGGCGGTCATCATCGACTCCAGCAGCCCCACCACGGCAAGTCCTGCCGAGTACGGCAGAATAATCATCAGCGTGTCGAGGTTAAGCGGGATATCCGGGATCAGAAACACCGGCAGGCTGTCCGGCAGTTTGCCCATGTCACCCACGGTGCGCACGTCCAGGTGCAGCCACATGGAAATGGCGGTCAGCACGATGATGCAGACCAGCGGCGAGGGAATGGTTTTGTTCAGATACGGGAAGAGATAAATGATGCCCAGGCCCGCAGCGGTCAGGGCATAAACGTGCCAGGTGACGTTGGTCAGCTCCGGCAGCTGCGCCATAAATATCAGGATGGCCAGCGCGTTCACGAAACCGGTGACCACCGAGCGGGAGACGTAGCGCATCAGGCTGCCCAGCTTCAGGTAGCCGGCCGCCAGCTGCAGTACGCCGGTCAGCGCCGAGGCCGCCAGCAGATACTGCAGGCCGTGGTCTTTTACAAGCGTGATCAGCAGCAGCGCCATCGCACCGGTGGCGGACGATATCATTGCCGGACGGCCGCCGAGGAAGGCCATAACCAGGGGAATACAGAACGCAGAGTAGAGCCCGACCTGCGGGTCGACTCCGGCGATGATGGAAAAGGCGATCGCTTCGGGAATAAGCGCGAGCGCGACCACAATACCGGCAAGGACGTCACCACGGACGTTACCCAGCCAGTCCTTACGCGTCGAGGACAGCAGCATAGTCATTTCTCAGTTTTTGATTACGGTCAGCCCGTGAGGGCAAAAATTTTACGTACGAAAAAGCACATCCGCAGACGGGATGTTTTTGAGTGCGCGCCGAAGTTTATTCAGTGCGACAGAGGAGGGGTACGACTCAGGGTGGCGTAAGACGCATGGTGGTGTTTATCACTCCTTCACGGCTGACAGAGCAGCGCGGGTAATCAGAAAGACCGGATGAACAGACGTTCAGTACCGGCCACAAATGCCCGCCGGGCAGATGAACCACGGCAAAAAGCGCTTTTTACTCTACACGAATTGTTAACGGGGTCAACGCGCAGGGCAAAAACGCTGTTCATGGAATGCCGGTCAGGCGCATCCGGACGGAAAGTCCTTCTGCATGCTCAGGCTCGTCCGGCGTTCGCACATACATATGATTAAGTGAATATAAATTTGACGGAGAAAGTTTCACAGGTACACTCAGGTCAGTCACAATAAGGAGTCACCATGCCACCCGTGTCCCCCCTGCAGCTTTTTAAAAGCCTTTCCGACGAAACCCGACTCAGCCTCGTGCTGCTGCTACGCGAAAAAGGGGAGCTCTGCGTCTGTGAACTTACGTCCGTGCTGAAAGAAACTCAGCCCAAAATCTCACGGCATCTGGCTCTGCTGAGAGAAAACGGGCTGCTTACCGACCGGCGGGACGGAAAATGGATCCACTATCGTCTGTCGCCTCATATGCCGGCGTGGGCAGCGGCGGTTATCGAACAGGCTTATCTCTGCCAGCGGGATGATATCCGCCAGCTCAGCCGGCAGGCTGAACGCGATAACGCCACCACCAACGGCAAGCCTGTCTGCATTTAAAAATTTACCGGTATATATCTGGATTATCGAATATATTACGCATCGAAAATTTATCAGTCCGGTTTAACAGGCATTTGTATTCAATAGGAGCGGGTATGTTTCTGGCAGGTGCGATTTTCATCCTGACGCTGGTACTGGTCATCTGGCAGCCGAAGGGGCTGAGCATTGGCTGGAGTGCCGTCATCGGTGCGGCGCTGGCGCTGCTGACCGGCGTGGTGCACATCGGTGATATTCCGGTGGTCTGGCAGATTGTCTGGAACGCCACGGGCACGTTCATTGCGGTCATCATTATCAGCCTGCTGCTCGATGAGTCCGGCTTTTTTGAGTGGGCCGCGCTGCACGTTTCCCGCTGGGGAGGCGGCAGGGGCCGGCTGCTGTTCACGTATATCGTTCTGCTGGGTGCCGCAGTGGCGGCGCTGTTTGCCAATGACGGAGCCGCGCTAATTCTGACGCCGATCGTTATTGCCATGCTGCTGGCGCTGGGATTCACTCCCGGCTCCACGCTGGCGTTTGTGATGGCAGCGGGCTTTATCGCTGACACCTCCAGCCTGCCGCTCATCGTATCGAACCTGGTGAACATCGTAACGGCTGACTTCTTTACGCTGGGCTTCAGCGAGTACGCATCCGTCATGGTGCCGGTGAACATTGCCTCCATTGCGGCCACGCTGGTGATGCTTCATCTCTTTTTCCGCAGGGACATCCCGGTCACCTATGACCTGGCGAAGCTGAAGGCACCGCGGGAAGCCATCCGGGATGCACGAACCTTTAAGGCTGGCTGGGTGGTTTTGGTTCTTCTGCTGGTTGGCTTTTTTGCTCTGGAGCCGCTCGGCGTGCCGGTCAGCCTGGTGGCGGCGGTGGCGGCGTTTATTCTCTGGCTGGTTGCCCGCAAAGGACACGTGATTGACGCCGGCAGGGTGCTGAAAGGCGCGCCCTGGCAGATCGTTATCTTTTCGCTGGGCATGTATCTGGTGGTATACGGACTGCGTAACGCCGGACTGACTGATTACCTTTCCGCCGCCCTGAACCGGTTTGCAGAGCACGGCGTATGGGGCGCAACGCTCGGCACCGGCTTCCTGACGGCGGCACTCTCGTCCGTCATGAACAACATGCCCACCGTGCTGGTTGGCGCGTTGTCGATTGACGGTAGTAGCGCACAGGGCGTGGTGAAGCAGGCGATGATTTACGCCAACGTCATCGGCTGTGACCTCGGCCCGAAAATAACCCCTATCGGCAGCCTCGCAACCCTGCTGTGGCTGCACGTGCTGGCACAGAAAAACATCACCATCAGCTGGGGCTATTACTTCCGCGTGGGCATCGTGATGACCCTGCCGGTGCTTTTTGTCACGCTGGCCGCGCTGGCCCTGCGCCTGTCTGTTTAACTTTAACCCCGGGGCTGCGCCCGTGCAGCCCCTTTACGGAGTACCGCTTATGACTGACATTACCATTTACCACAACCCGGCCTGCGGGACATCCCGCAATACCCTGGCGCTTATCCGTAACAGCGGCGCCGAACCCACGGTTATTCTGTATCTGGAAACGCCGCCGTCACGCGATGAGCTGAAGAAGCTGATTGCGGATATGGGCATCGGCGTGCGCGACCTGCTGCGCAAAAATACCGAACCGTACGAACAGCTCGGCCTGGCAGAAGACCGCTTCAGCAATGACGAACTGCTCGATGCCATGCTGGCTCATCCGATCCTCATTAATCGCCCGGTGGTAGTGACACCGCTCGGCACGAAGCTGTGCCGTCCCTCCGAAGTGGTTCTGGACATACTGCCGGACCCGCAGCAGGGCGCGTTTACCAAAGAGGACGGCGAAGCCGTCATTGATGGGGTCGTCTCAGAAAACGGAAAATAAAGCACGCTAAGCGTGCGTGGAGGCTGGCACCCAGCGGTACAGCGTCGGAATGGACACGCCGAGGTTCTTGGCCACGTCCTTGGGCGGCACCCCGCTGGCCAGCAGCTTCTTGGCCGACTCGATCTTGCTGTCGGTCATCTTCGGCTTGCGGCCGCCTTTGCGGCCGAGCTGCTTGGCGACTTCCAGCCCGGCGCGGGTGCGCTCGACGGTCAGCTCGCGCTCCATTTCGGCAAGGCTCGCCATGACGTGGAAGAAGAACCGCCCGGATGGTGTGCCGGTGTCGATGGAGTCGGTGAGGCTCCTGAACTGGACACCGTGCTTGTGCAGCTCGCCGACCAGATCGACCAGTTGCTTGACCGACCGGCCCAGCCGGTCGAGCTTCCAGACGACCAAAGTATCGCCTTCGCGCAGCATTTCGAGCGTCTTGGCCAAGCCAGGCCGGTCTGCCCGCGTGCCACTCACCTTGTCCTCGAAGACCTTTTTACATCCGGCCTTGCTCAAGGCTTCGCGTTGCAGCTCCAGGTTCTGATCCTGCGTCGAGACGCGCGCATAGCCAATCAACATGGCTTGTCTCGCGCCCGGTCGATGCGTTCCTGCATCGCCTGCATCACTTCTTCGTGGGTGTACGATCTGGCGTTGGCGTCGGTGGCTTGCCGCAGGGCTTCCTCAACCTCGCGCGTCATCCGCTCGTAATCCTCCGGCCACAGCGCTTGCTCCATGCGCAGCGACGCCTGACCCAGCAGGTGCAGCAGGCTGAACAGCCGCATGTCGTTGGTGGCGACGATGCGCTCCCGAATCTGCTCCTGAATAGCTTCGCTAGCCCGATGCGCTTGTGGTGTGGCAGTCCCCTCGTAGTCAGCGGGGAATTCCGCTTCCTCGGCAATCCTTGCCCAGGCGCTGGCCAGCGCCTCGATGGTTGACGTGCTCATTTCCGCCGCTCCTGTGCTCTTTGGCGAATCAACCGGCCAAGGGGCCTCGACGCGAAAACCAGCAGCATCACGCCTATCGGATACCAGGTCGAGAAGACCACCAAGGCATCGAAGGCTGGCCGTCCGGTGTTGGTAGGCAGTACGGCGGTCACAGCCATCAACCCGCCGACCGTCCAGATGATGCGCCACACGTAGGGCATCACGCGGGGCACGTAGCCGTCATCGAAAGCGGTCTGGTAGTAGCGGCGCAGGCCGCGCTCGGCAAGCGCCTGGCGCTGCCGCTCCGACAGCGCATCCGTCCGGCCATACCAGCGCCGGAATGGTGGACAGCGCAGCAGCAAAGGGGTGAAGAGGATCATCACCGCCACGATCGCGACACCCCACGCCATGACGGCGCCGGCATCGGGCCGCTTGGCGTTCTCGATCACGGGCGCGAAGACGCCCGGAGCACCGATCATCCAGAACAGCGCAATGTGCTGATGGAAGGAGAGCTTCATTTGCTCATCCACTTGCGCAGCAGGCGCTTTTTCAGGGAGGCGCGTTCTTGCGGGTTGCGTCCCTTGTGATTGGCGATGCGATCCGCCGTGGCGGCCTGGCGCTTGACGGGCCAGTAGGAGCGGCCATCCTTGCCCATCGACCAGACGCTGCTGGCCTGGTTTTCCAGCAGGGGCAGATGGGCGCTCAGGGCTTCGGGCGACGCGCTGGTCAGCGCCGTGCGCTCACGGGTGCGCCAGCGCTGATGCCAGAGCTTCTTGTCCTCGCGCTCGCTGCCGCAGGTCGTGTGCCCGACGATGGGTGTTTTGCGGCGGCTGCGGCTCATAACGTAGTGGTCTCCAAGAACATTCAGGACTGATCCCAGGCGTCGATGGTCAAGACCTGATCGGCAGGACAGGCGGCTACGCGGTCGGGAACTGGATGGTGTTCAGTCTCATGCCGACCCCATTCGATTGATCGCGTCGCTTGCGGCACGCTGCGACGCAAGGAGGTTTGCGACCTGGTTTAGCAGCCGTGTCCGCTGCATGTCTGTTACCTATCTCCCCGACCGCTCATTGGACCAACTCCAGAGATTGGGCTCTATCGCTCAGCCAATACGAAACCGGCATTGGCTGATGCCACAACCGAGACTAACACAAATGGCTCGGTACCTGTATTTCGCGCCCCGTGCACTTGGCCCGGTCTTGCCACGGCTATCTCACCTTCCCTGAGGGCACGAACAATCCCATTGCCCTGAAAGTAATCAGCCATTCCCGACAAAACAGTCCACGTGTCTTGGCCGTGAGGATGAATGTGAGCCGCAATTTCCTGCCCGGGATGGACATGCCAAACCACGATAATTGAGTCTCGGGTTTCAAGCACAACGGAACGAATAGGCTCGCCTTCGGACGGCTGAACATACTCGGCTACAGAAAATATTCTCGATTCAACAGTCATCGGAGATTCCTCTTTCACAGTTGTCGTTACGGTCTTCATCGTCGGCATCCTGACGCACGGCGGGCAATTGCTGGAGCAACGCCGGCAGCCATTCCTGTACCGTCTCCCACACCACATCGAGGTTGATGTCGAAATAGCCGTGAGCCATGCGATTACGCATATTGCGCATGCTGCGCCACGGCACGTCGGCATGCGCCTGGGTGAACTCGACGTAGCCATCCATCACCTTTGTGGCCGCCTCGCCGATGACGATCAGGCTCATGATGACGGCCTGCTGGGTGCGCTTGTCGGCCAAGAAGTCGTCCTTGGCCATCCCTTCCACGAAGCTGCGCGCATCGGTTGCGGCCTGCTGAATGTGGTCGAGGTAATCGGGCAGGCGGTTCTCGCTCATATCGGTTGCGCCTCCGCGAGCACCTTGGCCCGGAACTTCGGCGGCAGGTCGCCGGGAGTCAGCAGATCGACGTCAACGCCGAGCAGCGATTTCAGTTCTTCTTCCAAATCGCCCAAGTCCAACAACGTGGCACCGGGCAGCGCATCGACCAACAGGTCGAGGTCGCTGCCATCCCGGTCGGTGCCATGCAGCACCGAGCCGAAGACGCGCGGGTTCGCGGCGCGAAAGCGGCCTACCGCTTCACGCACTGCGCTTCGCTTCATGTCAAGCACAACAGACGGTCGCATGCGCATCCTTTCTTATCGAAACTCGTTGAGATGATATGCAATCAAGAATAGAATTTCAAGAACTATTTTCGAGAATCGCAATGCCTTGATTCCCGTGCCGCGCCGGTTGCCTTGGCGGGCTTGTCACAAACCTACGTTTTCAAGAAGAAGGAAACCGCATGCCCCGCCGTTCGATCCTCTCCGCCGCCGAGCGCGAAAGCCTGCTGGCGTTGCCGGACACCAAGGATGAGTTGATCCGTCACTACACGTTCAGCGAAAGCGACCTCTCCATCATCCGGCAGCGGCGCGGCCCGGCCAATCGGCTGGGCTTCGCGGTGCAGCTCTGCTACCTGCGCTTTCCCGGCGTCATCCTTGGCGCTGATGAGCCACCGTTCCCGCCATTGCTGAGACTGGTCGCCAACCAGCTCAAGGTCGGCATCGAAAGCTGGGACGAGTACGGGCAGCGTGAGCAGACCCGACGCGAGCACCTGGTCGAGCTGCAAACGGTGTTCGGCTTCCAGCCGTTCACGATTGGCCACTACCGGCAGGCTGTCCAGTTGCTGACCGAGCTGGCCATGCAAACCGACAAGGGCATCGTGCTGGCCAGAGCCTTGATCGAGCACCTGCGGCGGCAGTCGGTCATTGTGCCCGCCCTCAACGCCGTCGAGCGGGCGAGCGCCGAAGCGATTACCCGCGCCAACCGGCGTCTCTACGACGCCTTGGCTGAGCCGCTGACGGACGTGCATCGCCGTCGCCTCGACGATCTGCTCAAGCGCCGCGACAACGGCAAGACGACGTGGCTGGCCTGGCTGCGGCAATCCCCGGTCAAACCGAACTCGCGGCACATGCTGGAACACATCGAACGCCTCAAGGCGTGGCAGGCGCTCGACCTGCCCTCCGGCATCGAGCGGCTGGTTCACCAGAACCGGCTGCTCAAGATCGCCCGCGAGGGCGGCCAGATGACGCCCGCCGACCTGGCGAAGTTCGAGCCGCAGCGGCGTTACGCGACCCTGGTGGCGCTCGCCATCGAGGGCATGGCCACCGTCACCGACGAAATCATCGACCTGCATGACCGCATCCTGGGCAAGCTGTTCAATGCCGCCAAGAACAAGCATCAGCAGCAGTTCCAGGCATCCGGCAAGGCGATCAATGCCAAGGTGCGGCTGTTCGGGCGCATCGGCCAGGCGCTGATCGAGGCCAAGCAAGCGGGCCGCGATCCGTTCGCCGCCATCGAGGCCGTCATGTCCTGGGATGCTTTCGCCGAGAGCGTCACCGAAGCGCAGCGGCTCGCGCAACCCGAGGACTTCGATTTCCTGCACCGCATCGGCGAGAGCTACGCCACGCTGCGCCGCTACGCGCCGGAATTTCTCGACGTGCTCAAGTTGCGGGCCGCGCCCGCCGCCAAGGACGTACTCGACGCCATCGAGGTGCTGCGCAGCATGAACAGCGACAACGCCCGCAAGGTGCCCACCGACGCGCCGACCGAGTTCATCAAGCCGCGCTGGCAGAAGCTGGTGATGACCGACACCGGCATCGACCGGCGCTACTACGAACTGTGCGCGCTGTCGGAGCTGAAGAACGCGCTGCGCTCCGGCGACATCTGGGTGCAAGGCTCGCGCCAGTTCAAGGACTTCGAGGACTACCTGGTGCCGCCCGCGAAATTCGCCAGCCTCAAGCAGGCCAGCGAATTGCCGCTGGCCGTGGCCACCGATTGCGACCAGTACCTGCATGACCGGCTGACGCTGCTGGAAACGCAGCTCGCCACCGTCAACCGCATGGCGCTGGCCAACGAGCTGCCGGACGCCATCATCACGGAGTCGGGCCTGAAGATCACGCCGCTCGATGCGGCGGTGCCCGATACCGCACAGGCCCTGATCGACCAGACGGCGATGATCCTACCGCACGTCAAGATCACCGAATTGCTGCTGGAGGTAGACGAATGGACGGGCTTCACCCGGCACTTCGCCCACCTGAAGTCAGGCGACCTGGCCAAGGACAAAAACCTGTTGCTGACCACGATCCTCGCCGACGCGATCAACCTGGGCCTGACCAAGATGGCGGAATCGTGCCCCGGCACGACCTACGCCAAGCTGGCCTGGCTGCAAGCCTGGCACATCCGCGACGAAACCTACGGGGCGGCACTGGCCGAGCTGGTCAACGCGCAGTTCCGACATCCCTTCGCCGAGCATTGGGGCGACGGCACCACGTCATCGTCGGACGGCCAGAACTTCCGCACCGGCAGCAAGGCCGAGAGCACCGGCCACATCAATCCGAAATACGGCAGCAGCCCAGGGCGGACGTTCTACACCCATATCTCCGACCAGTACGCGCCGTTCCACACCAAGGTCGTGAACGTCGGCGTGCGCGACTCGACCTACGTGCTCGACGGCCTGCTGTATCACGAATCCGACCTGCGGATCGAGGAGCACTACACCGACACGGCAGGGTTCACGGACCACGTCTTCGCGTTGATGCACCTGCTGGGCTTCCGCTTCGCCCCGCGCATTCGTGACCTGGGCGACACCAAGCTCTACATCCCGAAGGGCGATGCCACCTACGAGGCGTTGAAACCGATGATCGGCGGCACGCTCAACATCAAGCACGTCCGCGCCCATTGGGATGAAATCCTGCGGATGGCCACCTCGATCAAGCAGGGCACGGCGACGGCCTCGCTGATGCTCAGGAAGCTTGGCAGCTACCCGCGCCAGAACGGCCTGGCCGTCGCCCTGCGTGAGCTGGGACGCATCGAGCGCACACTGTTCATCCTGGACTGGCTGCAAAGCGTCGAGCTGCGCCGCCGCGTGCATGCCGGGCTGAACAAAGGCGAGGCGCGCAACGCGCTGGCCCGCGCCGTGTTCTTCAACCGCCTGGGGGAAATCCGCGACCGCAGCTTCGAGCAGCAGCGCTACCGGGCCAGCGGCCTCAACCTGGTGACGGCGGCCATCGTGCTATGGAACACGGTCTATCTGGAGCGGGCCGCGAACGCCTTGCGTGGCCACGGTCAAGCCGTCGATGACGGCCTGTTGCAGTACCTGTCGCCGCTCGGCTGGGAGCACATCAACCTGACCGGCGATTACCTCTGGCGCAGCAGCGCCAAGATCGGCGCGGGCAAGTTCAGGCCGCTACGGCCGCTGCAACCGGCTTAGCGTGCTTTATTTTCCGTTTTCTGAGACGACCCCATTGATGAGCACGGGAACCGCGTCAGCCACTGATTTTTTACCAGGCTGCGGGCATAACAGTGTGGAAAAAGCCGGCATCTGCCGGCTTTTTTATATGCTGCGCTGGTTGACCCGCTCAGAAAGCTGCGCGGCACTCTCTTTCCTTTCGCTGTAGCGGTCGGTGAGATAATCACTGCGACCGCGCGTCAGCAGGGTGAACTTCATCAGTTCCTCCATGACGTCCACTATGCGGTCATAATACGAAGAAGGCTTCATGCGGCCATCCTCATCAAACTCGGCCCAGGCTTTTGCCACGGATGACTGATTCGGGATGGTGATCATCCGCATCCAGCGTCCAAGAATACGCATCTGATTTACAGCGTTGAACGACTGTGAGCCGCCGCTGACCTGCATGACGGCCAGGGTTTTTCCCTGTGACGGGCGGACCGCGCCTGACGTCAGCGGTATCCAGTCAATCTGGGCCTTCATGATGCCGGTCATGGCCCCGTGACGCTCCGGAGAGCACCAGACCATGCCTTCCGACCAGAGAACCAGCTCCCGCAGCTCAGCCACTTTCGGGTGCGTCTCCGGCGCATCATCGGGCAGTGGCAGGCCGGACGGGTTGAAAATTTTCACCTCCGCGCCCATGGCCGTCAGCAGCCGGGCACCTTCTTCCGTTGTCAGCCGGCTGTAAGAGCGCGCCCGCAGCGAGCCGTAGAGCATCAGGATGCGGGGCGGATGCGTTATCTCTCTGGCCTTCAGCTTATCTTCCGTCAGCGGCGCGTCCAGGAGGGCCGGATCGATATTTTTCAGGGCATCAGTCAGGTTGTTCACAATGGGGTCTCTTCGGGAGTCTTTGCGGGTGACAGACTGCAGCTGCCGCCTGCGCAGCATTCTTCTGTCAGAAAGGCCATCAATTGCTCAAGCTGCGCATAGCAGGGCCTGCAGAACAGGGTACGACTCTGCCGTTCCTGGCTTATGAGTCCAGCGGATATCAGCGCTGAAAGATGATGGCTGAGCGTGGAGGCAGGAATCTCAAGGTGCTTCTGCAGTTCGCCAACCGGCAGGCCTTCATGACCCGCCCTGACCAGCTCCCGGTATATGCTGAGACGTGTCGGGTGGCCCAGTTCTCGAAGTGCGTTTGCAGCAGTGTTTAAATCCATAATACCTCCTTTATCTATATTTCCAGAATAATAGAAATATAGCCTGCGTCAATCGTTTCTGCCGTGAGGGTACCGCTTTCCCAATCATGCTCTGTCCGCCAGGTTATGGGGGGCAGAGCCAGAGCACTACCGAAATCCTTGCGAATACCCGTGCAGGGAATAATTTCCGCCCCCTTTATGGCCGGAAAAAAAACTGATAAACGTCGCCTTTTCAGAAGGTTGCTTTCTTAACGTGGTTTTTCGCATGGTTGGACCTCAGACCCCGTAAATCGTTACAGGCAAGCAAGCAAGGAACTAAATACTACCAATGGCATTGTTTTTTTAATAAATGACAGATTGAGTTGTCACCATTACGTTGCAAGTCAACTTGTCCATGAACTCCAAAATGGCTGCGTCATTGCAGGAGTTAATCTTCCTATGTTAATTTCATTATTTCTGTATGAATCTAATGAAACTGAAATAGCCCCTTTTGCTTCCAAAGCGAAACTATATGGTATAGCCGGTATTCAGCTAACTGAAAAAAGCGATATTGATAAGGCGATTAATGATAAAAACAAAAGCAATGAATTCTTTTAGGTTTGAGTTTTACACAGAAGGAATTTTTTTATGGAAAAAATAACAGTTCAGATATCAATACCTAAGGCTATTGGTGACTCAAAAACGGTATCAGTACCTCGTAACAACACGCTTATTGAAGCGCTTTTAACAATGAATCAACCTATTGTAATGGATAAAATAATGAAGAGCAGCACTGAATTTAATCAGTTCGTTCTTATCTATCACAACAAGGCTAGAGTGAAAAATACCGATTTTATTCTTACTAATGATTGTAATATAGACATAATTATCCCGATGGCGGGAGGATAATATGGAGTCACTCAGAGATAAACGTCAAATCAATGTAATTAGTCCTCATGGACAGAAAAAAATATCTAATTCATCAGTTTTTATTGTGGGATGTGGCGGTCTGGGTTGTCCTGTGTCTTTATACCTGACAGCATCAGGAGTCGGAGAAATATCAATCATTGATGACGATGTTATTAGTGTTTCAAATCTTCACAGACAAATATTGTTTGATGAAAGAGACGTTGGGAAACCAAAAGTTATGGTGGCTGCTGAAAAGCTCAGGAAAATTAACTCTGCTGCCAGACTTAATGTTTATCGGGATCGTATCTCTAAACATAACGCTGAGAAATACTTAAAAGGTCATGATCTTGTCATCCTTGGATGTGATAATTTTCTCACCCGTTATATAGTGAATGATGCATGCTGTAGACTAAATATCCCTTTTATCAATGCCTCCGTACAGGGTGATGAGGGTTCTTTATCTTATTTTGATATTGAGCATGGATGTTACAGGTGTATCTTCCCTGAAATACCGCCTGATTTAGTTTTGCCTACTCCAGAAGAAGCAGGAGTTCTGGGGCCTGTGGTTGGTGTTATCGGAACTACAGCGGCAACTTTGGCTGTGCGCATTCTCACCGGTAATTACGAACATTATCTTAATACTATTTATAACTTCGACTCAACAACCTTACAAATGAATACTTACTCTTTTACCAAAGAATCGTGTTGTCCAGGTTGTAAAAATTAAACTATCAGGAGAATTATAAATGCATCTTACCCCATGGCTAAAAACAAAAAAAGTTGAGCTGACTTCCAGACTAATGATTGGAACTGAACAGTACGACACGGCCGATATGATCCGGGATGTGACGATGGCTGCCGGTGCTGAACTACTCATTGCTACAATCAACCCCAAAGATCGGAGTGCTGGCGTAGCTATTGCTGATGTCGCTAAAGCATTTGAAGAGAAACAATATAAATTTGTCCCTGTTTCAACAACATCATTTGTAAATACTGCTCAGGATGCTGTAGATACAGCGATGAAACTGCGTGACATGTTCGATATTGAATTTGTTAAGCTTGATGTTCGTAACGATCCTCGTCAACGCTGGGCAAATAATTTTGATGTCATAACTGCTGCAGACATTCTGCTAAAAGAAGGTTTTGATGTTATGCCTATGATTACACCAGATCCCTTTGCAGCCTTAAAACTACAAGATATGGGATGTTGCGCTTTACGTTTGTCCGCTGGAGAGCTTGGGACCGGGCGTGGTATTTACAATTTTGAAGCCATGGAGAATGTCCGAAGTATGGTGGAAATTCCCTGTGTCGGCGAAACAGGCATTCTGGATGTCACAGAAGTAACTCAGTTGTTTGACCT
The DNA here is from genome assembly GCF_009025755.1 of Klebsiella sp. RCJ4. Lineage (NCBI taxonomy): Bacteria > Pseudomonadati > Pseudomonadota > Gammaproteobacteria > Enterobacterales > Enterobacteriaceae > Klebsiella > Klebsiella sp. RCJ4. Next base: position 88,422 of record NZ_WCIN01000045.1, on the reverse strand, counting down.
GGGCATGGACGCTGTTCTTGTGAATTCGGCTATTGCACAGGCCAGTGATCCTGTTGCGATGGCCGCGGCCATGCGCCTGGCCACCGAAAGTGCACTGTATTACAAGAAAGCTAAAGGTTAACTTTTCAAAGGACAGGTAATACCTGTCCTTTTATTTGTGGAGGGATTATGACTGAAATTATATGTAAAGCTGTACTTTTTGACCTTGACGGAACGCTGGTTGATTCGGGTAAATGTATAGAAGAATTGTGGCGTGAATGGGCTGAAAAGCATCATTTAGATATAAACTATGTTCATTCCATAATACATGGCAGAACAATAGAGGAAGCGCTTTCAAAAATATCACCGCATTTTAGTAATGAAAAATGTGTTGAAGAAGTTAAATCTCTCGCGATTGAAAAACTGAGTAAAATGGCTCCGGTATCAGGTGCGGTTAGTTTTTTATCCTCATTGCCTCATGATTTGTTTGCTGTTGTTACATCCGGAGCGAAAAAGGTGGCATTGCCAAGCATGTATGGTGCAGGCATTCCGGTCCCGGAATGCATAATTACAGCCGAAGACGTCCAGAAAAGTAAGCCATCACCGGAACCCTATCTGCTGGCTGCTGAGCGACTCAATAAGCATCCGGGAGATTGTGTCGTTTTTGAGGATGCAGATGCCGGTATTACCTCTGCTCTTGCTGCGGGCATGCGGGTCGTCGTTGTAGGTTCATCACTCGATCTAAAATATGAATATCAGAAGCTTCTTCGGGTAGATAATTTTAATAATATTAAAGTATCATTTGACGGTGACAAAATCATAATTTCATTATGATGTCCATCATAAAATACAGGCTTGATGCCTGTATTTTAATAATTTGTCAGAATGGTTTCAAAATATTGACTGATTCCGGAATACATTTCCTTTCATCCGGTGTCAATTCCCTCTCAAAGATTAATGTATCCAGTTCACTGTAAGAACAATAACAATATAATCCCTGTAATGAAATTTTTGAGGTATCTGCAAGAAGAATCGACTTACTGGCTTGTTCAAGTACTATTTCTTTAGCTTCAAGCTCTCTGTATGAACCTACAGTAGGACCATTATGATGGAATCCATCACAGCCCATGAATGCGATATCAATATTGCTCTGACGTAATGCCCTCATCGTCCAGGCTCCGACATATGAATAACTTTTAGGTCTTAATTCACCGCCGGTAACCAGTAACTGATTTTTACTGTTTGAAAGTGCCTGTGCAGCCATCATCGAATTTGTAATTATGGTCAGGTTTTCATACATATTCAGCACATTAGCAAGTTGCAGTAAAGTTGTTCCGGAGTCGATGAAAATAACATTGTTTTCTCTAATCAGGGAAACGGCACAATTAGCAATTCTGGATTTTTCTTCGGCATGTGAACTAATCTTGAACGGCAATGGATTTTCAGTGTAATTGCTTGCCGGGAGGACAATCCCGTGGCCTCGCTGAAGGATATTTTTCTCATGCAACTCTGTCACATCCTTTCGGATCGTTTCAGGAGTTACGTTGAACATTTTTGCCAGTTCACTAATGGTTGCTCTGCCGTTAGTTAATACCACATTGATTATTTTATTTCGGCGTTCTACATCTACTGGTCTGGCCATAACTGCCTCACGTTAAAAATTCAATTTTGCATATAACAAACCGTCCTGATTCCGGAAATGACTGACGCCATGTTCATCTCTGTCAGGCTTGTTATTTCAGTTCTTTTAGTTGTGTCTTTACACAACTGACTACCCTGTCCATTTCCTTACAGAATTTTTTCGCGTCACCTGAGCTTCTGCTCCTGGGCTGCACGTAGGTTTTTTTATCAAACCGACAGGTGTAGTATTTCACTGTCTCATTAAGTCGGGGACGTGTACCTTCCCGGGTAAGATTAACTTCTACATATTCATCATTACCATGGGTATATTGTCCTGTATGAAGATAAAGCGGAGCCCAGTCTGTCATCAGATGATCGTTGTTACTGTTGACTATTTTTGCATTTATACCCGCCCGGTGAAGAGCATCAGGTAAATAGGTAGAATACAGGTTATCAATAAAACCGTATGTCCCTACAATGATGATATCGCTTATCTCTTTGCGCGTTAACCCGACCAACTCTGGCGCAAAATCATCCGGGTGAAACACCAGACTCATCAGAGTGTCAAAGTCAGAGGTCGTTTCGTACAGAGGTGTTGACGGTGAACCTTTCCATGTATCCGGTGCTGCTCTTTCTTTTACCAGTCCTGCGTTCTGTAAGGCGTGCACCGCCTGAATAGCTATGCCACTGTCCTGGCTCGTCAGAGCCTGCTCGGCCTCTTCTGAGGAGGCACTGTCACGCACAGGTACGGTCTGACGAATTTTAAGTTCCCGGGCAAACCTGATCTGATAGCTGGTCAGCGTGCTGACAAGGCGAATAAAATGGTATCGCTTGTCATCTGGCATTTCGCTGAGTGGAGTTCGGCCCAGCGTCACCGACAGGCGTGTATAATATTCGGTCTTTGATTTTTCATCATCTGTTGCCAGTTTTCTTATGACCGGTAACAGATCCGCCTCACGAAATTCCACTGTTTCATCATAATCACGATTAAGTCCCAGAAGAAACGTCTCAAGACGTTCAAGCCTTTGCTCCCGTTCTATCCCGGCGATACCCCGAATAAACTTTTCTGTGGCCGAAACAGAGCCTCCCAGGAGGGGTACTCCCTTAATGGCCTCAATAATCAAATCTTTTGCCAGTTTCCTGTTAGCCGGGCTGCTGTAAATGTCTTTTGCTACCGCCCTAACCTCTTCCATAAAGGGGGATGACTTACCGTGCCCTTCCGGAGGAACATTTTGGTCAGACCTTCTCATATTTTCTCCCCGGCAGACTCATTTCACTGACGTCAGAAGGTTGTCTGCAGTGTCCCGAAGCCAGACATAGAGTTCATGACCGTCTTCGTCCGGCCCCGCATCCAGCTGAATACAGCGCTTCGTGACTGTTCCGCCACTGGCCTGGATATCTTTGAGCAGGGAGCCCACCGTGCCGGTTCTGTCATCAATCACCACCCGGTCCTGATATTCCGCAAACTGGTTCAGGGTAAGGTCGACAAACCAGCCGGTCACCTCCACGATGACGTGGGATTTTACTGTCGACAGGTTCTCTTCCCGGAAATCCTCAGTCGTCTCCATATGGATAATCACCGGCTTCAGGGACGGATCACCGTCCTGAAGATACTGCGCCAGAAAGTTGCTGGCCAGATCGCAGCAGCCGTGTGGGAAGGCATTCAGCTCCTTCCATCGGTCCATCCGGAAGCATTCATTGGAGCGGGTGTCGGCCGCAAGCACCAGGGCGTTGCGGAAAGCGTGGATACGGCGTCTGATTTCTGGTGTCATTTTGTCACCTTCCCGCCTTTCGGCTCAGCCCGGGCCTGCATCAGCAGTTCTTTCTGCAGCGCCTTTTCACTGGCCCGCAGGGTTTTCACTTCCTCCCGGCTCTCCTGCAGCTGTTCATTCAGGTGTTCACTCCGGGTTTGCAGGCGTACCACCTCCTCGCGCAGCGATATCATCTGTTCCTGCAGCGTCTGCTCCTGCTGCAGCAGACGGCCACGTTCGGCCTGAACCTCCCGCAGCACCGCCAGCTCGCTTTCCAGTTCGGCGACTTTCGCCAGCGCGGCGTCGCGCTCGATGTCGGCCTGTTCAATGTCGGCGTCGGCCTGCTCGCGCGCGGCCTGCGCCCCGGCGTCCGCCTGCTGCACGGCCGCCTGCCACAGCAGGGAAAGCTGACCAGTCAGCAGCTGCTGCAGCTCCGGCGGTAACGGGAGGGTTTCTTCCCGGGCCTGTTCGCGCTGCCGGGCGCGGAACGCGCGCATCACCGGGGAAATGGTGGCCAGGGAGCCGCCGCCGAGGTGGTCGCGCACCTGGACGTTGGTCGGGTTCGGGGTGCCGGCCGCGATGAGTGCCGCAGCGGCGTCCTCAATGCGACGGACCATGTCGGGGGAAGGCAGTTTGCTCATGGGATCTCTTCGTGGTGGCGTTATACCGGCAGTGTATCCTTTGAATAAAAAACACACAATACATTCGATACAATACAATTAATACATACAGTACATACACCTTCTCTCTTTTTTCGCTCAGTTCCGAAAAATACCAAAGTCGGATCCTCGGCCAATACTGGTTCATAGCTATGAATTAAAAGGAGGGTGATTTATACCGTGACTTAGGTTGTAGGGACATAATAACCATGGAATATATGAGTAAATATTTCATTCTCTGGGTACAAAATCTCTTATAGTTGGTGGACTTCTAAAGCGCCATGGAAAAGGAACAATGATGGTAGGATCTCGCTGGTATAAATTTGATTTTCATAACCATACTCCGGCTTCACATGATTACAGAATGCTTGATATCACTCCAAGAGAATGGCTTCTTGCTTACATGCGGCAGCAGGTTGATTGTGTTGTCATCAGCGACCATAACAGTGGTGCCTGGATCGACATCCTGAAAGATGAGCTGGCTAAAATGTTACAGGATGCGAGTACCGGCGAGCTGCCTGAATTCCGACCGCTGACACTTTTTCCTGGGGTGGAGCTGACAGCAACCGGCAATGTCCACATTTTGGCAGTTCTTCACACGCACAGCACCACTGCCGATGTGGAAAGGCTTCTGGCCCAGTGCAATAACAACTGCCCCATTCCACGCAATGCCCAAAATCACCAACTGGTCCTCCAACTGGGACCAGCCGGTATCATTAACAATATTCGCCGTAATCCTGAGGCTGTCTGTATTCTTGCCCATATAGATGCGGTTAAAGGCATTCTTCAAAGCCTGACCAATCAGGGTGAATTGACTGCCGCTTTTCAGGAAAAACCCCATGCGGTTGAGATCAGGAATCAGGTGGAAAATATTACCGATGGAACCCATCGGCGGCTTATTGATGGTTTGCCGTGGCTACGGGGCTCAGACGCTCATCATCCCGAACAGGCCGGTGCACGCACCTGCTGGTTAAAAATGTCGTCCCCTGATTTTGACGGGCTCCGTCATGCCCTACTTGATCCGGATAACTGTGTTCTTTTCGATCAGCTTCCCCCGGAGGAACCCGCTTCGTATTTACGTAGTCTGAAGCTCAGAACCCGTTACTGCCAGCCTGCAGATCAGGACGCAGCATCAGTAGAATTCAGTCCTTTTTATAACGCTGTAATTGGCTCCAGGGGCAGTGGTAAGTCCACGCTCATCGAAAGTATTCGTCTTGCGATGCGCAAGACCGGGGGACTCACTGCGTCCCAGAACCGGAATCTGAGCCAGTTCAGTGAGTCGGGTATGACAGAAGATTCCTTCATCGAATGTGTGTTTCATAAAGAGGGTACCGATTTCAGACTTAGCTGGCGACCGGGTGGTAACCATGAATTACACATCTTCAGTGACGGCGAGTGGATACCTGATAGCTACTGGTCGGCCGACCGTTTCCCGCTCTCGATCTACAGTCAAAAAATGCTTTACGAGCTGGCTTCAGACACCGGTGCATTCCTGCGCGTCTGTGACGAGAGTCCGTTGGTCGATAAACGGGCCTGGAAGGAACGATGGAATGAGCTGGAACGGGAATATCTGAACGAACAAATAACCCTGCGTGGCCTCCGGGCAAGACAGGTGACAGCCGACTCTCTGCAGGGAGAATTATCTGATGCACTGCGTGCCATCAACCAGCTGCAGTCAAGCGCCTACTATCCCGTCTGCAGCCTGCTGGCTCTGGCCAAAAGTGAGCTTTCTGCTGCAACCTACCCACTGGAGCTCTACGAGCAGCATATTACAGCCATTCAGTCTCTGGCAGCAGAACCGCAGCAGATACCTGCCATTCCACAGGATCCGTCCGGCCCACTGACGGAATTCATGGCACGCCTGTCGTCTGTACAACAGCATTACGACCAGCGACTTAATGCACTCCTGGCAGAATGTGCTGCAGAGCTCACAGGCATCAGGCAGGAACAGGCGTTCACAGCTCTAGGAGCCGCAGTCAGTAGCCAGGAGGCTGCAGTGGAAGCTGAGGCTGTTGCCCTCCGGGCCCAGGGACTAAATCCCGATGTCCTCAACGAACTGATGGCGCGTTGTGAAGCACTGCAACATGAGCTGAGAAATTATGACGGCCTTGACGGAATGATTACCGGCTCGCAGGCGCGGTCTGAGCTGTTGCTGTCTGATATGCGTGCTCACCGAATGACTCTGACACATAACCGGAAAGTATTTCTGTCTTCCCTGTCACTTACCGATCTGGACATCAAGATCCTTCCCCTTTGTGCCCCACATGAAGAGATCGTGTCTGGTTATCAGACGGTGACTGGCATCAGTAATTTTGCCGAACGTATCTACGATCACAGTGATGGGAATGGCTTACTGCATGCCTTTGTCAGCCAGCGTCCGTTCAGCCCCCAGCCTGCGGCAACAGAGCAAAAATACAGGGCGCTGGACGAATTGAAAGCGTTGCACCAGGAAATCCGTCAGAATAACTCAGGGGCCGGATCCTCGCTTCATGGTACTTTCCGGAATCGCCTCAGAGGTCTGAATGACCAGCAGATGGATGCACTGCAATGCTGGTATCCCGATGATGGCATTCACATCCGGTATCGGGCACCCGGAGGACAAATGGAGGATATTTCGTCCGCTTCTCCGGGACAGAAAGGGGCGAGCATGCTGCAGTTCCTTTTATCTTATGGCACTGATCCACTTCTGCTGGACCAACCTGAGGATGACCTGGACTGTTTGATGCTGAGCATGAGCGTAATACCCGCGATTATGTCTAACAAGAAGCGCCGGCAGCTTATTATTGTGTCGCATTCTGCCCCTATCGTGGTTAACGGAGATGCAGAATACGTTATCAGTATGCAGCATGATCGTACCGGCCTGTATCCGGGACTCTGCGGCGCGCTTCAGGAAGCCCCGATGAAGGCTCTGATATGCAGGCAAATGGAGGGAGGCGAAAAAGCGTTTCGTTCGCGATATGAGCGTATTCTGAGCTGAAGAACTGGAAACGCCAGCTCCTGAACGAGCTGGCGTATGCCGGTGTTCCTTTTGATAAAGAAAAACTTAACACGCATATGCCCCTTAATATTATAAAAAAAGCCGCATTGCGGCCTTTTCTTTCTGTCAGTCCGACTTTAAGGCAGGGATGTCCGTTTGGAAAGGGTCAACCCAATTTACTTCCATGTCACTTTTAAGTTTCAGCAGTTCAGGATCTAACACTTTATCCTCTAACACCTGTTTGACACGCTGTCTGACTCCATCCCAGTCATCAAAAAAGTCCTTAACCTGATCATGATCAATTCGCCTGTATGCGCCTTTATCTGAACTGAATACGTTAGTTCGTAAGCTCATTAATAAATCGATAAGCCCATGATCAGTCGAAGAAACCTCTTGTACCCAGTCTTTGACCGTTTCCAGCGAACTCATCTCTTTCCATGCATACAGATATCCCAGGAGTGACTGACGTGAAAGCAACTGACCCCGGATTTCTTCCTGATCCATACGGGCAGCAAATCTGTCGCGGAGCTGTTCGGTAATCTCACGACTCAGCAGAGCCTCAGAAGGACTGGAAACCCTGTTCTGAGCCAGACCGTGTTCCCAGATAAGATCCCGCATAAAATCTGCTGTCCAGAATGGCGAGGTTCCACTGCTGACGAACGTCTCCAGTAACGCAGCCGTTCTGGCTTCGTCGAGTTTCAGCATATGCTTCAGCAAGTGCCTTACAACCTGATTAATGCCCATTTCACGCAGCGAAAACCATGGGTTACGGGTTCGGAAGCGAGTGCTGACCTCATCCGTGTGATCGAAGAAAAACTTAACAAGCCCTGCACACTCTTCGAAAGTATGTTCTCTTATCAGGCCCGGAGTCAGCCTGCTCAGAATATGTTCGAACCAGGTACCGGTCATGCTGCCTTCACTGCTTATTTTCGACAATAGCTGTTCAGACAGTTGCGACTCCTTTTCTGGTAGAGCGGCCAGCACAAAAAGTCGATCGAAAAACTCAGACGGCAATACATTCTGAGGCGCAGAAAAAGCAAAATAATATCGCCAGTGCGTCACGCTGCTGAGTCGCTTACCGGTCGTCTGGTTATGACGAAAATCCTCACTGACCGGCTCAAAGAGATTCAGATGTTCATCATCATGCCCGTTGATCCCCGGTATCCAGTGTGCGAGCGTCAAAAATGAGCTTGCGCCGGACGCCCGAAATCTCTTCAGTAGGGTGACAAGCTCCTGCTGAAACAGTTCTTTTTCTCCGTCAGCAAGTGCCCCCTGACCTGTCTCTACCACTACCCGCTCTGTAAGATAATGCTCGGTCCAGTCATACAGGGCTGGATTAGTCACCCTTATAAGCTGAAGCAGGCACAAATCAGGAAAATACACAAAATCCCGCATTCCTGGATAAAGGAAAATGAGGGAGTTCATAGCCTGATGTATCTCACGGGGAGTGGATAATGCTGCACCATATGTATCGGACACCTTGGCAAGATCATCTAACATTGCAGCATCAGGCCGTTGATGATTTATTTGCTCATATAAATCGGCAGCCCGCTTACCAAATTCATAGCGGAGATCGAAAGTTTCGGGTCGTGGGATCTTAAAACTGAGCTGAATAATCTTCTGCAGATAACGGTTCCCGTCCTCGACATTCAGTGCATGCTCAACAGCATGCGTGATGATGTTCCTGTCATAACAAAGAATATGCGTAAAGCGTGGAAGATCGGCCACAGCGCGTACCAGCCTGAACACTTCTGCAATCTGGGACGGTTCAAGACGATCTAGGTCATCCATAACGACAATGAATTTCTGATCTAGACTGACCAGTTGTTGTGCAATTTCCGCCCGCAGTTTAGTGGTTGTTTTTTGATTTACTGCGAAACGCGTCCCGGTAAAGACTTTTATCCCGCCAGCTATTCCGTTAACAATACGGGAAAACTGCCCGATATACTCTACCAGCGGTAGGACTCGTGACGACGTATTCTGTGCATATTCAATCACTTGCTGCGCTTCCGGCGACAGCAGATATTTACGCCAGAGTTTTTTGAGACCCTTCGGAGGATGGCGTTTTTCCATTTCCTGCTGGATAACCGTGGCCACAGGAAGAAAGAGCGCTTCAACCGGGCTGCTGCCGCTCAGCCAGGGGGAAATATGCAGCACATGCGTGTGGCCATCCTTTGTCTGATTAAGGCTTTTTAATATCAGATTCAGCAAGCTAGTTTTACCCGATCCCCATGCCCCTTCAATTCCAATGACGTTCGAAGTGTCCAGCGGGAGGGAAAGGACGCTTTGGGCAATATTTTCAGCAATGGTTTTGAATCCGTAACGGTCATCAGCCGCAGATTCGACTGCCGCATCAAGCCCTTCTCGGTTCCACAACTGTCTTCGTATTTTCATACTACAGATCTCCGTACAGGCAGCGCATCCCGGTAAGGGCCTCCGCCAACGTACCTTCAGCACATTTCGTTGTGAGTTCACTGACCAGCGACTCAAAGGCCTCTGCCGGGAGAAATATCCGAAGCCCGTCGATCCCGAAGAATCCCTCCGGCGTGACATGTCCGGGCGGGGAAAACATCACGCGCTCGCCCTGGTGGCCGTGCGCCAGGGCTTCCGGATGGCGGGCGTACAGCGTGAACAGGCCCAGCAATTCGGAGAACGCTTCCCAGCCGTACGGCACCACGAAGTCCTGGCCGGTGATCAGCAGGTGCAGCCGCGGTGTCTCATACCAGGCGCCCGGGCGCGCGCCGGGGTGCTGGCCGTCGATGCGGATCTCCAGGCGCAGCGTACCGGCCTCAATGGTTTGCGTGACGGCCGGGATCACCGGGCGCAGCTCCTGAGCCAGATCTCGGGCCTTCTCCCCGCTCCAGTCCAGCCCGCGCAGCATCAGCGGGAAAACGGTTTTCAGCCGCGGCAGGGTGAAAATCCCAGCCAGAGCACTGTCGGGAATATCGGCGAGGTTGAAGCAGTCGCTCTCCAGCGGACGCAGGAGGTGTTCGGCATACATCTGGTCCACAACGGGGCGCAGCTCTGCCCGGAAGGCGTCAAACTCTTCCGTCCAGTTTTTCCCGGTCAGGCGGAAAATCCCCTTCAGGTAGTGACCGTCCACAGGGCGATCGTGCTCCACCTGCCAGGCCAGCAGGTCGCCGGTGATGTCCAGCAGCGTGTCCAGAGCCGGGAGGGTGGCAAGCCTGTTATGCCTGCGCAGGAAGGCCTCCCTGGCGTGAACCAGGACAAAGTGCAGTTCGTCGCGGGAGAGCGCTGACGTGCCTAAGGTCTGGCCAAGAATGATATGCCGGTACAGCTGCCGGACCGTAGCCTCAGGATCGGCGACCAGCTGAAAATACCCGTCGCCGGGCGCGACCGTTTTCAGGCCGTCATCGAGGAAGCGTTCGGCCAGGGCGTTGACCGAAGTATTTTCGCGACCGGCGCGCACTTTCAGCGCCTCGATCAGCTTTTTGTGAAAACGCAGGTTAAGCTGGCTGAGCATCATCGTTCCTTGCATGTTTGTTTTTCTCTTCATGCTAACCTAGCATTTTATTGTTATCCATTAATCAATTTGTTTTGATCTCCAAAATTGTGATGCATCATTAATTACTAAATGTGATGATTATACCGCTACAGTAATGTATATCCCTTCTAATTTCAGCGGAGATCCGAAAACCCTGAGTTCCGGATCTTTGCGAACCCCACCGGCGCACAGCGGCCCGGCAACACAAGCACAAGATGTAGTGGTGTTTTCAGATGACAGTGACGCTATATGTTGTATTCCGCACCCTATTCGTGACCTGCTGCTCAACGGCCGATATTGCCGCTTTGCTTTTTCCCAGACAGTGGCACATTTCCGGAAAAAGTGAAATAGCGTAAAAATCGGATCAGACCGGAATGGTCATCCGGTAATTTAACGCATTTGTTATATGACTGCTTATTATCAGCATAAAAATGATGTCGGAACGGGAAAATCATCAGGGTGACAGATGCAGGGTTGTGCGAAGCTAATTATGCTGCGCTGCATAATTACTCTGCTTGACTGTTTGCCAGCAAACCAGAAGGAGATCAGAATGGGACGTTCAATACCAGTGAAGATAGGTAAGAAGGAATTTAAAACCAAAAAAGCCGCCGTGGACTATTTCATGGATCAGCGTGAAGCAGTCAAAGCAGTGGGCCCGCTGAAAGAGGGAGAGTTGTTTGATGGATTGCGCGTTCTTTATCTGCGTTACTGCGAAATCACAGACTATCCCCTGGGCAACCGGGAGATTTATGCATTCAGCGTAAATTATGAAACTCGTCATACCGACCAGAACTACGGTACGTATTTGTGCTATTGGGTACATTTTTCACCGAAAGATACGGATGGATTGTCCTTTTCGGTTAAACAAGCAGTAGATGCGATCGCCCGCGCTGCGGCTGAACAACCCTGACGGTGGGCGTGATGTATCAATAAAGGAACACATATGGCTGACTGGTTTATTGCGACTGAGGGCGTGAAGGTGGTGAAGGACAGCGCCAGTCTGTGGCCGCAGATCGTTACGGCGGTTTCATCTGCCGGTGCGGCATTCGGTGGCGTGTGGTACGGACAGAAACTGATAACTCAACGGGAGAAGGACGCTGCAGCAGCGAAGCTGGCCAGTGAACGCCTCTTCATTGCCACCGAACTGGTATTTCTGCTTGAGCGATTTGCACAGCGTTGTCTGCCCGTTGCGTTAGATCAGGGGGATCGAGATGAGGATGCCAGATATAAAGCTAATTATTTTATTCCTGAACTGAGCTACGCTTCGGTTTCCGGAGACTGGCGCTCTTTGCCTGCAGATCTCTTATATCAGCTACAACAACTTGAGGTCCTCAGGGAAGAGTCAGTCTCGATAGTAAATACTGCATTTATTGAAAGTTCCCCTTATGACAACGACGGCATTATTGAGCTGAATAATCAGGCCAGCCGTCTGGGCATCAGGGCCATTCACCTGTCCCGCCAGCTCAGAAGACTGTGCTCAATGCCTACTGACCGCCTAGAAGATCGTAAATGGTCATTGTGGCCACAGTTATGTATTGCGGCTGGTCAGAGTATTGAGCGAGGCCTCAGATATGCGCAAAGCAATGCTAAACTTCAGGTTGCTTTAGCTCAGATACCTCCTCCCCACGATTTGAATGGATATTCACAATGACATTACCAGCTTTGCATGGATTTCCAGCTGCAACTGGTGGCGTTACACCATTATTATTGCCGGTTGCAATCGACTACCCGGCAGCGCTGGCACTTCGACAGATGGCCATTGTGCATGATGAACTGCCGAAATACTTACTGGCTTCGGGAATAAGCGCCCTGCTCCATTACGTGCCGGATCTTCACCGCTAGATGCTGCTGGCAACTCTCTGGAACACCGGCGCGCGCATCAACGAGGAGCTGGCGCTGGCGCTGACCCGGGGGGATTTTTCGCTGGCGCCGCCGTATCCGTTCGTGCAGCTGGCCACGCTCAAGCAGCGCACCGAGAAAGCGGCCAGAACGGGAGGTCGAGCGTCGGGCGGTAGTCAGGTTCATCGCCTGGTTCCGCTTTCTGATCATCAGTATGTCAGTCAGCTGCAGATGATGGTGGCCACTCTGAAAATTCCGCTGGAAAGACGAAACAAGCGCACCGGTAGAATGGAGGATGAGCGTATCTAGGAGATCACAGACCGTACTGTCCGCACCTGGCTTAGCGAAGCGGTGGAGACAGCAGCTGCCGACGGAGTGACGTTCACAGTACCGATAACCTCCCATACGTTCCGTCACTCCTACGCGATGCACATGCTGTACGCCGACATACCAAGGAAGGTTTTGCAGAGCCTGATGGGCCACAAATCAATTAGCTCGACGGAAGTGTATACGACAGCTTTTGCCATCGATGTTGCGGCACGGCACCGCGTCCGGTTTGCAATGCCAGAAAATGAAGCCGTTAAGCTGATGAAAAAGTTTCATCTTGGTCATAGAGCTTGACATCCTCCCCAGCCTGAAGGAATGCAGGGGAAGTTCTTGCACATAAACAAAGCCCGAATATTGACAGGGTTGGATTTAATAGCATCTTCAATGTAATTGATGAATTCCTTTCATTATTCCCGCAAGGTAATAAATTTAAAGGGCAGGATAAACGCAAAAGAGCAGCGCAGGAGCTACTGGAGCTGCTGAAAGAAGGCGTAGTTTTATCTGATGGGCGTTTTGAAAGCATACCCAATCACCTGAAAAAAATATTCTGGATATTAAAAACACCTGATCGGATAAAAAACGAAGCTCGGTGAAACACCAGTGACTGATGGAAAGTTTATTCGTTCAGTTAAAGCTGCTCCTGGAAAACACTATTTATCTGCAAGGCTGGAACACCAAGAAGAGAGCTCGGCAGAGGGGATATCCCGTCTAATAGTAATTATGACTGTATAACGTCGTTCTGTAATAACGTCATGAGTTTTCTTCTGACGCCGGGAATATCGCTGACGGAGTGCTCATTGCTGTATTTGTCTATCGTCATGAAAAATACGCAAACTTTTGACGTCCGCTTTAAATTCTGGGCAGAAAAGGTGAATGTCAGAGCGCAACGATACATCGTCAGCATTGTCATTGAAATTGAAAAACTCCATGGCATGTTACAACAGGCCGGGAAACATATCTTATTCAACGGCTGTCGGTATTTTCATTTTACCAGTGGTTAAGGCGTGCCCTCTGCCAAGGTAGAAATTAAGGTTCAGGTTGTCTCCGTTCTCACGGCGAAAGTTAAGGCAGATTTAGTTCTCAAGGATTCTCTTGATGTTGTCGCATATATACCCGGGCGTGGACAAATCAACAAACACAGCGCTTTTCAGGCCATGGATGAAGCAGGGAATGAGTCAAACATATCGGGATACAGTCATCAGCTTCTGACGAACAGAGTTCGACTGACATGAGCGAGTTTGGCCATTTTATGTCGGCTATAACCGGTGCAATTGATGTCAGAACGTCAAAACCAAATCGCTGCATATCTAATCAGTATCTGTAACGAATTCCTAGGCTAGAAGCCAAGAGTTCCAGGTGGTGTTAACTGAGGGAATAAAATCAGACCGAACGATGAATTGATTTGGGCCATGCAGAACCTGTCTAGTAGGCTTTGGCAGAGATTCCGACAGGGTAAGAATAAGACTTCGTTTGCAAATACCTGTTAATTCAGCTTTGGGGGTGAAACATCACTGTGAGTGATCGGTCCAATGATAAAAATGAGACCGTGGTCCCGCACAAAATACCGGCACAGTTGGTACAGGTGGGACCATGGTCCCGGGCACAATGCCGGCACAGTTGGTGCAGGTGGGACCGTGGTCCCGGGCACAATGCCGGCACAGTTGGTGCAGGTGGGACCGTGGTCCCGGACAGAATTCCTGCACAGTTGGTGCAGGTGGGACCGTGGTCCCGGGCACAATGCCGGTACAGTTGGTGCAGGTGGGACCGTGGTCCCGGGCACAATGCCGGCACAGTTGGTGCAGGTGGGACCGTGGTCCCGGACAGAATTCCTGCACAGTTGGTGCAGGTGGGACCATGGTCCCGGGCACAATGCCGGTACAGATGATGCAGGTGGGACCGTGGTCCCGGGAAGATTCTCGTAGCTGACGAACGTTATGATGGAAAGCAGGTTAAAGCCAGTGATGTTTTACTGGCCTGAGGAATAAATCAGAGAGACAGGGGATAATACAAGCAATAGAGGTCAGTATTAAACATCTACATATCAGGAGATCGGTTTTTCGAGGTCCCTTAGAATGGCTTCAATCTTCTCAATGCACTCAGCTGGAAGTCGGGACCTGTCAAGGTTCAGAACCATTTTATCGCCTTTGTACAATGCTGTTGCCCCCGGCGCAAACTGATGACGTGAGCTCAGATTCACTCTTGATGCAGGAGACGTTTTCAGTACCGATGTTAAAAGACTTATGACTTCTTCTGCTTCAAAGATGACACCCGCTTTCTTCTGTTCATGGAGAGTCACGGCCTGCTGCTTCAGTAATTCTTCTTTATCTGCAAAAGCTTTCTGAAGGGCTTCACCTGACCGGGCAGACAATTCACCTGGATGAGAGAAAAGGGCGACAACGGATTTCGGCAGTCTGGCTGTGTTGATACAGCGAGTAATAATCTTACGTGAGATGTTTTCCGCATCGGCAAGTGCAGAAATATTTCCGGCAAATTCATTCTGCAGTCGGTTTGCATAACGCTGACCACGCTCATAAGCACTCGTCGGGCGATAATCGTTGCCCAGTCTGGACAATGCTGACATCTGCTCATCGTCAAGTTCACCGACCAGAATACGATAATCACTTTCTGTCAGGATAGCGGCCTTGCGGCGACGGCTGCCATCTGCAATTTCAATGATATCGGAAACCCGACGACCAAAAGCCGGAGTCTGCTGACCGGTCAGTAAAAATGAAGGAATGAGATCATCCAGGGCATCTTCGGTCAGTAGTTCCTGATCACGCTCGTTACCTGACCATACCCGGGAAGCATTTTCAACAACATCACCCCGGAGCACCTCTAGGGTAAACTTCACTTCCCGACCACACACCGGTAACGTAATTGCATTGCCGCGAGCCATAGCCCCGACACGTGCAATTAACGAATCCACCATTGGTGCAGCTGGCGCTGTCGTGTCTTCAACTGCCTGAGTATTTGCTGTATGTCTTGGAATGACGGGTGCACGCTTCATTATCTAATCTCCCAGCGTGGTTTAATCAGACGATCAAATATTTCATTACAAACAGGTTCCCAGATTGAAAGTGCGTTTCGCCATGCACCGGTCGAAGAACGTTGATCAATCGCCTGTTCGAAAACGGTTCTCATGCGGATCTGGCCTTTACCTACTTCATCGGTTTCACGTACCACATTTTTTAAAACCATGCTTCCCCACGCATCGCGAATTTGCTCTTCCATCCACGGTGACTGTGAACCATTATTATTACTGTACTTGGTAAGCAGAATACGGACATCCGGCTCAAAGCCTTTAAGATCCACATTCCTGAGCAAATCACGAAGCATATCGAAAAACTGCAGTGCAGAAGTGTAATCGAACAGCTCTGCCGGAGTGGGAACAATCAGCACATCAGCAGCGCATACGACATTAATCGTGCCAATACCGAGGTTCGGTGCGCTGTCGATCACAATCACGTCATAGTCATGAGCGACCGTTTCAATGGCAAGGCGGAGCATCAGATGCGGGTCTGTGGGCAGTTTTCCTTCATCAAATTTGCCCATCAGCTCAGTTTCAATGCGATGCAGTGCCAGGCAGGACGGAATGATATCAAGGCCAGGCCAGCAGGTGGGTTTTATCGCATAACTGGCATCATCCTTTTCACCAAGATAAAAAGGCAGGAGAGTATCTTCAGCATGTATATGAAGATCGGGCACCCATCCGTGATACATCGAGGCTGTGCCCTGAGGATCATTACCCTCTACAAGCAGGACGCGTAAACCTTTCAGGGCCAGGTCCTGAGCCAGGTGAACAGAAACGGAGGTTTTGTAAACCCCCCCTTTATGAGCGGCAACCCCGATCACCGGTGGGAAAGCATCTTCTGCACGTCGCAGTCGGGTACCAAACACATCCCGCATATGATTGATTTGTTCGATGGTATAACCAACACGCTGTTCAACTCTGCCACGGGTTTCCATATCCGGGTGGGGTAACCGGCCGGCTTTCTCTGCATCCCTGATTGCCTGAGAAGAAACTCCAACCAGATCCGCCGCTTCACCTATTCTCCAGCGGCGTGTGATCTTCCTGGCTTCCGGACTGTCGTCATTAAACTGCGCAATGGCAATAGCCTTCGTCATCTCATGTCCAGCAGTAATGCACTGGTTAAGTGTGTCCATCAGTCCCATTCTGAGCATCCTTTAATCATCGCTTTGCATTATTTTATTAAATCTTGGAATTTTTTGCAAAGCAACAATAAAATCGCAAAGCCATCTGAAAATTGCAAAGCTGATGGTAATGAAGGCAGTAAACCGGGGAAAAGGGAGTGAATCACATACCGCAGTCAATATTTCTCACTGCCGCTCGCCGCAGTAAGCGATCTCACGTAGTGAGAACGCGGCGAGGAAGCGGAAAAGTACAGAGGCTGCACAAAGCACGAACGCTACGATGCCGGCGACTTCTCCGGATCAGTCTCTCTTCATGAAATTGACTGTAATATGTAAAAAATTGACTATGGTATGAAGTTAAAAAGCTGAAGGCTGGTTCACAGCAAAAGAAGATTCTACATATCGCAGTCAAGATTTAATGTTGAATCAGGGAGCGCTACTCATGCGGCATTCTAGTTATTCATGCAGGGCCCTGAATGTAGTGTGGAAGATAGGGCATGGATCAGCGTTATTCATTGCTTCGATCCAATAATTGATCCCAAAGAGATCATATTGAGATCCTAAAGAGATCCCCGGATCGCTGCAGCAGGCGCTGTGACTGGCCTGAACGTCATACTGGATCGACTGTGGAATGTAAAATGTTGACTGCTGTATGCAAAATCTAATACTGTGATATGCAACGGTATTTACTGAGGTATGTATATCCGTTGACTGCGATACGTATGACGACATTATTTTGTGGATAACCGTTGAGGATCAAGATGACGAGCGAAAATAACAGCTTACCTCTCAATCTTCAGGAAGTGGACAAGACAACCGGCGAAGTTGTTAAGCTGGATGTCAACAGTACCAGTACTGTGCAGCCGGTAGCGCTCATGAGGCTCGGTCTCTTCGTTCCAACCCTGAAATCAACCTCCAGGAGTAAGGCAAACCGGAAAAACGTCACAGATGCCACTGAGGAGCTTGTACAGCTGTCCATTGCTAAAAGCGAAGGGTACACCGACGTTAAGATCACCGGTTCGCGTCTTGATATGGACACGGATTTTAAAGTCTGGCTCGGGATCATTCGCTCCATGTCAGAGTATGGGGTAAAAAGTGATACCCTGGAACTGTCGTTCGTTGAATTCGTTAAGATGTGTGGATTTGACTCCCGGCGCTCAAACAAGAAAATGCGCGATCGCATCAGTAATTCCCTGTTTAAACTCGCCTCGGTTACCCTGAAATTCCAGAGCGAGACCAAAGGATGGACCACCCATCTGGTGCAGTCAGCCTATTATGACATCAACGAGGATATCGTGGAGATCAAGGCTGAACCCAAGCTCTTTGAGCTTTACCACATGGACAGGCGGGTACTGCTTCGGCTGAAAGCGATTGACGCCCTGCAGCGGAAGGAATCGGCCCAGGCTCTGTATACCTACATCGAGAGCCTTCCCCAGAATCCCGCGCCTATCTCCATGAAACGTATGCGGGACAGGCTGAATCTCACCTCAAACATCTATACGCAGAACCACACGGTCCGAAAGGCGATGGAGCAGCTGCAGGATATCGGCTATCTGGATTACACCGAGTTTAAACGTGGCCGGGCGACTTACTTCAGTGTGCATTATCGCAATCCCAAACTCATCAGCGGGACGGTGAAGGTACCGCGCAGGGAGGAAGAGGAGCTGGCGCCGGAGCAGAATTATGACGAAGTCATTAAGGCTCTGAAGGCTGCAGGCATCGATCCTCAGAAACTTGCTGAAGCGCTCTCGGCAATGAAGCCGGTAAATTGACTGCGATATGCATTACCATGACTGCCGTATGCATAAGTGATCAGTTATTGACTGTGATATGCATCACGCATACCACAGTCAATATTCGCTCTCTTTCCTGCTTGTGAAGAACGGACAATATTGACTGCGGTATGTTATTTTTGGCCAGAATATGCTGATATTGACTGCAGTATGTAAGTTTGACGTGAGCGTTACCCGGCCAGCTGAATGCTCTCCACATGACTGCATCCCACAGTCAATATTTCAGTACATCCCCGGTCCGCACTGAATGAAACCGCTCAGCAGAGCATTGATTCCCGCATTGCCGCTAAAACCAGTCCTCCGAAGTTCACTAATCCTGTCGTACCCGCTGCCCGCCTGCAATCGTAAAGAGAAAGCCCATGGCTGTCAGAACCGCCCCGGACGCAGTCCCCAACGATATGTTCGTACTGAATAACGACCAGGCTTGCCGGTTTGGAAAGGCCCCTCAGGTACATTCACTGTAACCTGCTCGCGCAGGACTCCTGCTGATATCCGGATCTCAGTGAGTTTTATTGTCTGCGGTATGAAAATGCCAGCTGTCATCTGAGGACGGGCCTCCTTAATACGGATGATGTTATGGTGCAATGAGAAGGGGGAGGGGGAACGTGATGCGGTATGAGACCAGAACCGGACGGAAATGATGCCCGGCTCATACCGGATAAGTACCACGCAGCACGGTGAGGGACTTTGAAAGGATTGCCTCTGCCTCACCTGTGGCGCGGAGTTTATCTTTTTCCCTTTCACGTAGCGGCGAAAACCCCCGCCGCCTGCCCGACATTCTCATCCGGGCGGTGGCAGGGAACGAAGGATCTCTGCGGCATCGCGACCGTCAGCGGTAAAGGGAACAGCCAGAGTGGCGGCCATGTCCAGCGCGAATACCCGGGTATAGACTTCCATTGAGCGCGGATCCTTATGCCCGGCCAGTGCCTGGATGACCTTCCTGGGCTGCCGGTGATACAGCATGTGCATGATATAGCTGTGCCGGAAAGTATGTGGGGTCACGGGGATCGAAAAATGCACGTTGTCAGCTTCAGCCCGTTTCACTGCCTGCTTCAGCCAGTTGCGCATTGTCTCATCCGTGACAGGCCATAACGGCTCACGCCGGCGGGGGCGGGTGGTGACCATCCAGCTTTCCATCTGACGCACAAAACTGGCATCCGTCAGCGGTACCAGACGCACTTCATCTTTTGGCGGCCGGCCACGACGTGCCCGCACTTTTTCCGACAGCACCCGAACAAAAGGGCGCAGACCATCCAGGTCGAACGATTCCGGGGTGAGCGTCCGGGCTTCACCGATACGGATCCCGGTATTCCACATGGTGGCGAACAACATGTGGTGACGCTGGTCAGGCATATACCAGAGGAGGGCGCTCACTTCCGGCGCCAGGAGGTAAGCCGGCGTGGCACCTGTTGAGGTGGCCATCCGCCGGAGTGCCACCGCGGTCGCAAAATCAACACCCGGGGCGATCGGCAATAACGAAACGCGTTCTGGTGAATTCTGCAGGGGAATGATGTTGTTCATCGGCTATTTTTCACGTAGCGCATGCACTGGTTATGGATACAGTTATTCTGACCTGAATAGCCCGATCCTGCCATCACAATAAATCGCAGCGCGCGGATCCTTTTGTTGTCTTATCCCGCATTATTGCGGGTAAAACCAAATACGTAAAGGATCCTTTTTGAGCACAGATCCACGCTGAAGCCAGTCATGACGCGGGCTGAGGGCCGTTTTACGGTTTTTGGGAGAATTGGAGTAATGCCAGGATGTACATGTTAGGCAGGAAAAAGAAGAGAAGAATGGCGTTGGATGCCGGGCAACCGCCCGCATTATGGGCGTTGGCCTCAACACGATTTTACGTCACTTA
>NZ_WCIN01000045.1:0-67662 GCF_009025755.1 Klebsiella sp. RCJ4 | reverse complement strand
CTCAAAATCGGTGGAGCTGCATGACAAAGTCATCGGGCATTATCTGAACATAAAACACTATCAGTAAGTTGGAGTCATTACCTTCTTTGCCGCCGGACATTGTCCGGCGCAACACCAAACCGGTCTGGCGGGCTGAGCCAATCCCGCAGGCAAATTCAGCCCTTACCGGATGGCTCAGCCCCCTACTCATTGGAATTGGATATTCAACTTTCAGGGGCTACTGCGCCAGACTTCAGTCTTTAAAGTGATTGACTTAGCGCCTGGCACACTCAATTTATTTAGGTAGCGGGCCTAATTGCACCCCATCAGGATAATACTTCCAGCCATCGCGAATTTTGACATTTTCATCCCACGGAAGTTTGTATTCGCCATTGGCAAGATCGCGCACCCAGGTCAGGTAATTCTCGCGTTCGCCTCCCGGTTTGCCGACATAGCCCCGGCAGCCAAGGTTGAAAATATTGTTTTCCAACGCCCAGTTTTCACGCGCTTTATCCACCAGGCGCGGGAACAGCTCTGCGGTAACAATTTCCCATGGGTTGCGGTGCCCCTGCTGAATGACGTTACCGTCATAATTGCAGACCGTACCCTCGCCGAAGTAATAAAAGACATCGTCATAACCGGCCAGATTCACCGAAACGGTATACATCAGGTTTTGCCAGGCATTCGTCCGGTTGGTCCAGATCCACTGATCGTTCACCTGCGTGGAATAGCCCGAAATACGGATATAGACATTGCAGCCTTTATAAGCAGCCTCACGCGCCAGTTCCGGGAACATGCCGTCATGGCATATGCAGACGGCGAGTTTAGAACCTTTAGGCCCATCGCATACCGGCATTCCCATATTTCCCGGCATCCAGGGCTCAATCGGAACCCATGGTTGCAGCTTGCGGTAATGCAGAGCGATATCGCCCCGATCGTTAATGATAATAGCGGTGTTGTACGGTGGAAGAGACGGGTCTTCATTGCGCTCCATTAAGGAAAATACCCCCCAGATGCCGTTGCGGATACAGGCCTCTTTGAACTGACCAATCTCCGGGCTATCGAGAGTGAGTAACATCTCGTCATAGGTCCAGATTTTAGTATTCAGTCCCTGGGTTGAATATTCCGGGAAGACGATAACATCAAGTCCCGGATATCCGGCTTTGGTGGAGTCGACGGCCTTACAAATCTTATCGACCTGTATCTGGATATCCTCCGGTCCTTTAATAACGGGAACGGGGTATTGGATGGCGGCAATTAATAACGCTTCATCCCAGGAGCTTACACTTCCGGTGCTACCCATAGCAGACCTCTCGTAGTTAAGTTGGTGATATAAATTTAAACTGACAGATATGACGCAATTTGTTCTTCATCAGCACCAGAACGCGCCTGTTGATGAACAATATTGCCTTTCTCAATAACAACAATTTTATCTGACACATCGAGTACAAAGCTTAAAACCTGCTCGGAAACTAATATGGTCAACCCTTCTGCATCACGAATCTTACGTAATATTTTTGCCATTTCTTTAATAATTGACGGTTGAATTCCCTCCGTTGGTTCATCCAGCAAAAGTAATTTGGGTTTACCGGCGAGAGCTCTGGCCATAACGAGCTGCTGCTGCTGACCACCGGAAAGATTTCCCGCCATCCGTTTGCGCATTTCTTTCAGCACAGGGAAATAGTCATACAGGTATTCAGGAACCTGTAACGAACGGGATTGGCGAATCCCCGTTTTTATATTTTCTTCAACCGTCATGGTTGAAAATACCATTCGCCCCTGCGGGACAAAGCCAATGCCATGCTGAACGCGCTGGTAACTAAGCAAGCCGGTAATATTTGTACCGGAAAACTCTAACTCACCGGCACAGGACGGTATCATACCAATCAGTGATTTCATCAGCGTGGTTTTACCCATACCATTGCGCCCTACCAGAGCGACGATTTCACCCTCTGCTAACGTCAGATTCAGTCCACTGATGACCTGGCTCTGACCATATGCGACAGCATAATCAGAAATTTTCAGCATCCGTGTCTCCTTAATGACCAAGATAAACGTCAATAACCCGAGGGTCGTTTTTGACTTTATTGATGCTACCTTCCGACAATACTTTTCCCTGGTGCATGACGGTGACATGATCGGCAATGTCTTCGACGAACTGCATGTCGTGTTCAATCACCAGTACAGAACGTCCCCCGGCAATTTTGCGCAGGAGCTGCGCGGTTTTTTGGCGTTCGGCGACAGACATGCCTGCCACGGGTTCGTCCAGCATCATGAGCTTAGGATCTTGTATTAGTAGCATCCCTATTTCTAACCACTGCTTTTGCCCATGGCTGAGAAGGTCAGCCTGCGTATGTAGGTAATCGGCAAGGAAAATTTCGCCAGCAACCTGTTCGACCGCAGCGATTATTTCTGGCGTGCGACGAAAGAACATGGCGCCCAACGCGGTTCTGGCTTTGGGATAAGATAACTCGAGATTTTCAAATACCGTTAAGTTCTCATAGATTGATGGATTCTGGAATTTACGCCCAACCCCTTCATGAACAATTTTATTTTCCCGAAGTTTACTCAGTTCCTTATTGCGAAATTTGATGCTGCCGCTGGTTAGCTTTGTTTTCCCGCAAATGAGATCAAGCACTGTTGTCTTACCCGCGCCATTTGGGCCAATAATAACGTAAATCTGCCCCTCATCGATGTACATTGAAAAATCATCGACGGCTCTGAAGCCATTAAATGAAACGGTTAATCCCTCTACCGCTAAAATTATTTCTTTTATCGGATTTTTCATTTCAGCACTCCGGTGTTTACTCTGGGTTTGGTCATACTCTTTTTGCGCAGCAGCGACATCACGATCGGGTGAATATATTGCTGATAAAGCCCTGCCAGTCCTTTCGGGAAAATCAGCACGACGGCAATAAAGAGCAGGCCCATGGCAATCGTCCAGAGTTCAGGAAAAGACTCGGAAATACTGCTCTTGGCGGCATTGACGATAAGGGCGCCATATACTGCCCCCAGCAAAGAACCTCGCCCGCCCACGGCACAGAAAACGACCATTTCAATTGAAGCAACAGTGCCAATAAACCCTGGCGACATGAACCCTACTTGCAGAGTGAACATCGCGCCACCGATCGCCGAAAACAGAGCGCTAATGCAGAAAACCACCGTTTTGATATTCGCGACATCATAACCAGAGAAACGAACGCGGTCTTCCTTATCGCGAATGGCAACCATCAGTCGGCCGAGCTTGCTATTCACAATAAAATAGCCCGCGCTCACAACCAGCATCAGTAAAACAGCATTAATAAAGTAGAGGATATAGCGTGCAGAATCAGTACGGATATCCCAACCTAAAAGCGTGCGTAAATCCGTGATGCCGTTAATTCCCCCGGTGTAACCCTGTTGTCCGATAATAAGAATCGTCAGGATCGCGGAGATAGCCTGGGTGATAATAGCGAAGTACACCCCGCCAACGCGGCGTTTAAACATTGCGCTGCCGAGAATCCATGCGCAAATAGTGGGCACGATTAAAATAGCCAGAATTGTCAGACTAAAAGAATGGAATGGCTGCCAGAACGAGGGCAAAGCGGTTAGCTGATTCCAGTCCATAAAATCCGGGATGCCCGGGGTGGTTTGCATTTTTGTTTCCGCTGGCGAGGAAGCTTCCAGCTTGAGAAACATGGCCATACAATAACCGCCGAGGCCAAAAAAGATGCCCTGCCCCAGGCTCAGAATACCGCTGTAGCCCCAACAAAGTACCAGCCCGACGGCAACAAATGCATAAGTCAGGTATTTACCGATCAGGTTTAAACGGAAAAGATCCAGGGTTAGCGGCATGACGATAAAAATAAGGCCTATCACCAGGGCAATACCCAGTAGCGGATAATTTTGCATGCGTTTCATCATAAACTCCTAGCGGCGGACCCGGTTGGCGAAAAGACCTTGCGGACGCAATAGCAGAATGCCGACCACGATCAGTAGCGTAATCACCTTCGCCATTGAACCGCTCAGGAAAAACTCCAGCGTGGATTGCGATTGTGAAATGGCAAATGCGGAGGCGAGCGTGCCGAGCAAACTTTGCGCGCCGCCAAACACCACCACCAGGAAGGTGTCAACGATATACTGCTGGCCAGCCGTTGGACCTGTTGAGCCGATCATGGTAAAGGCGCTTCCGGCGATCCCGGCGATGCCGCACCCCAGTGCGAAGGTTCGACTATCGACCTGAGCCGTATTAATACCCACCGCGCTGGCCATCTGGCGGTTAAGTACCACCGCGCGGACTTTTATTCCCCAGGCGGAGAAATAAATCAGCCAGGCCGTAAAAGCGGTAATAACTACGGTCAGCAGCAGAACAAATACCCCATTAACAGGAATATCAATATTGTCGGCAAACTGATACGACCCCATTAGCCATGAAGGTAAGTCAACGCCGACTTCGCGGGGACCAAATAGCGAACGATAGCACTGCTGTAGAATCAGGCTCAGACCCCATGTCGCCAGCAGCGTGTCGAGGGGGCGTTTATACAGATGCCGTATCAGGATTTTCTCAACGAGCGTACCCAGCAAGGCGGTACACAGGAAAGCAAGGGCAATGGCAACAAAGAAGTAGATGCCGAAGATTGAAGGCAGATAAGCGCTGAAAAACTTACCGGTCAACCATGTGACATAAGCACCCAGGATCATGAACTCGCCATGAGCCATATTAATCACGCCCATCTGGCCAAAAATAATAGCGAGTCCAAGCGACATCAGAACAAACACGGCGAACAGGCTGAGCCCCGAAAACCCCTGCATGACAAAAATGGAAGCCAAATCGGCGAAGTTATAATCGCTGAACATGGAAGTATCCTCGGTGAAGTCAAAGACCCCCCACACTATATGGGGGGAAGCGTCGGTTAGTCTTTCGGGAATGGGTTCGGTTCGATAAGTTCTGGCGTCTGATAAATCACGTCGTACTGCCCATCCGCACGAGCGCGACCGATAACCGTTTTGGACCACAGATGATGGTTATCATGGATGCGTACATACCCTTCCGGCGCATCTTTGAACTCAATATCGGGCGAGGCCTTACGAATTTTGTCCACGTCGAACGAGCCAGCTTTCTCAACCGCCGCTTTCCATAACCATGGGCCAAGATAGGCCGCCTGAGTGACATCGCCGATAACCATGTCATTACCCCAGCGCTTTTTAAATGCGGCGACAAAGCTTTTATTTGCCGGATTATCCATACTCTGGAAATACTTCATCGAGGCATAGGCGCCGACGATATTTTCGCCGCCAATACCGCGGATCTCATCTTCCGTGACGGAGATGGTCAGCAGCAGCGGTTTCTCCTGCGTCATATCGATCCCCGCCGCCTTCAATTGCTTATAGAAGGCCACATTCGAACCGCCGACAACAATGGCATAGATAACATCAGGCTTCTTGAGTTTTATTTTGTTTATAACCGAATTGAACTGCGTATTACCGAGTGGGTAATAATCTTCGCCAACGACTTTCAGCCCCAGCTTTTCAATATGGTGACGGGCGATTTTGTTTGCAGTACGCGGCCAAATATAATCAGAGCCAAGCAGGTAGAAGGTTTTTGCATGTTTATTTTTAACTACCCAATCAATGCCGGAGATTATCTGTTGAGTAGCTTCCTGTCCGGTATAAATAACGTTTGGCGATTGCTCCAGCCCTTCGTAAAAGGTTGGGTAATAGAGCATGCCGTTATATTGCTCAAGTACCGGCAGCATGGCTTTGCGGGAAGCCGAAGTCCAGCCGCCGAAGATAGCGGCGACCTTATCACTGACCAGTAACTTACGCGCTTTTTCTGCAAAGGTCGGCCAGTCGCTGGCCCCGTCTTCCTGTACATATTCAATTTTTCTCCCCAGTACCCCTCCGGCAGCGTTAATCTGCTCAATAGCCAGCTTTTCAGCCTGGATCGAGCCGGTTTCACTGATGGCCATCGTGCCTGTGGATGAATGCAGTATCCCGACCTTGACGCTATTGTCGGTGACCGCCAGGCCCGTGGTATTAACCACTGACGTCGCCGGGGCGGCGATGGCCGTATTAGCTGCCATCATCAGGCCGGCAATCGCCAAAAGTTTCGCTTTGAGGCACGCCTGGTGAAACCGGCCTGGGCTCGGGATTTTCATATTGCTATGTGGCTGGGGTAAATCACGAATGTTCATGGTAGCCCTCATAATCGTTATGGTTCATCTCAACTGGGGCTATCATGCGAGAGAGTCCATCAATCCAACAATGCGCGAGGTAACGCAGCGGCTACGTCATTTAACGTATTGGTTAATTCTCATAATCAAGACATGCTCACGTGCGCGATAACAAGAAAATACTAAGACGCGCCTGTGGTTAAGTTCAGCATTTTTATCATTTCAGGAGCAGTGAATGACCGTTCAGCAAAAGGCGTTTAAATCGCGCAGACGCTACAACCAGTGGGTGACCAATCAGACTCTCGAGGATTTTGCGCTCCGCTATACGCCGGTCTCGGCACGACGCTGGAGCGCAAAGCGAGTTGTTATGACAGCGCTCAGCGCAATTACCTTTTTGGCGCTTGAAGCCATTGGCGGCGCGCTGACGTTAACCTATGGATTTAATTATGTGGTGGTGGCGGTTATCTTAGTTAGCATTATTATCTTTGCGCTATCAATGCCGATTGCCATTAATGCCGCAAAAAACGGCCTGGATATTGATTTGCTGACCCGCGGCGCCGGATTTGGCTACCTTGGTTCCACGGTGACCTCGTTAATCTATGCTTCTTTCACCTTTATATTTTTCGCCCTGGAAGCCGCTATTATGGCGATGGCGCTTAATATGCTGTTTGGCCTGCCATTGCACTTTGGTTATCTGATTGGTTCCGTTGTTGTTATTCCCCTCGTCACCTGGGGGTTCACTTTTATTTCCCGTTTTCAGCAGTTCACCCAGTTTTGCTGGCTGGCGCTACAGCTATTACCCTTTATTTTCATTTTAATACGTGAACATCATGTGCTGCAAAACTGGATCGACTTCCCTGGTTTTATTACAGCCCGCGATGGTTCTTTCGATTTCCTTCAGCTCGGCGCCGTCTGTTCCGTACTGCTCTCACTGGTAAGTCAAGTGGGAGAGCAGGTCGATCAGGTTCGTTTTTTACCAAAGCCACAACATCCGGCCCGCTGGAGATGGTATGGCGCAGTAATTGCCGCAGGTCCGGGGTGGGTTGTCATCGGCGCCATCAAGATCCTGCTCGGCTCCTTCCTCGCCGTGCTGGCGTTTAATTACGGACTCGGCGCGGAACTGGCCAGCGAACCCACCCATATGTACCTGGTGGCATTTAGCTATGTCACCCATTCATCATCAACGCTACTGGCATTAACCGGTATTTTTGTGGTGCTCTCCCAGCTCAAAATTAACGTCACCAATGCATATGCCGGCTCGATCGCATGGTCTAATTTTTTCCTGCGCCTGACCCATCGTCATCCAGGGCGCGTCGTGTGGCTGTTTTTTAATGTCGGTATTGCTCTGTTATTGATGGAACTTGGCGTTTATCGCGTATTTGAGGATATCCTGGGCATTTATGCGGTGGCGGCCACATCCTGGCTTGGCAGCGTGGTTGCCGATCTCACGTTAAATAAGTGGCTTAAATTACGACCAGCGGAAATAGAGTTTCGCCGGGCCTATCTCTACGATATCAATCCTGTCGGCATCGGTTCGATGACGCTCGCCATGCTCTGCGGTCTCTCAGCCTGGATGGGATGGTTTGGTCATCCTCTACAGGTTTTTGCCTCAATGTTATCGTTGTGTCTGACGTTTATCACCGCCCCCTTCATCGCCTGGCTGACTCGCGGACGTTACTATTTTTCCCGGACGCCGGTGCAGGTCACGGCAACGGAATGCTGTGTCTGCGGTAATTATTTTGAAAAACCAGAGATGAGCTATTGTCCTTTTTATCAGGGCAGTATTTGCTCACTATGTTGTTCTCTCGATGTCCAGTGCAACGATACTTGCAAACCTCATGCGCGCTATACGGAACAGGCTTCAAAGCTTATCGGGATATTTATTAAAGAAAAATCATTACGCAAAATTGATCCCAGAGTGTGGAGTTTTATCAGCATTTTGCTGTTATTCAGTTCCGTCATCGGCCTGCTTTTGATGCTGGTTTTCGCTCAGATGCGCGATGAATTCGGCAGCGAGCAGGACCTTCTCGCCGCGGCGTTATGGAAAGTTTTTTTTATCCTGCTTATCGTAACCGGCGTCACCACCTGGCTATTTGTCCTGACAAATAAAAGTCGCCAGATTGCGCAAGAGGAATTGCGCCTGCAAAGCGACCGTCTGATGAAAGAAATTATTGCCCATGAAGCGACGGACCGGCAATTGCAGCAGGCAAAGGAAGATGCCGACGATGCTAATCAGGCCAAAAGCCGCTATCTCACCGGCATTACTCATGAACTCAGAACGCCGCTCAATGCGATGCTGGGTTATGCGCAATTACTCGAACGTGCTGATGATATCCCCCCAGCCCGGCAGCGCGGTATCGGTATTATGCGCAGAAGCGGCGAGCATCTGGCTAATCTAATTGAGGGATTACTGGATATTTCGAAAATTGAAGCGGGAAAATTAGAAATATATCGTGAAGAAGTGCGCATTGGCGATTTGGTGCAGCAACTGGTCGCCATGTTTGAACAACAGGCCAGAGATAAAGGACTGACATTTCACTACAACGCCCCACACTGGCTGCCCGAGGCGGTGATGACGGATGAGAAACGCCTCCGGCAAATTCTTATCAATCTGCTTTCTAATGCGGTTAAATTCACGGACAGAGGCAGTGTAACCCTCGATTTCCAGTATCGTAGCGAGGTGGCGTTTTTCTCGGTTCACGATACCGGCATCGGCATCGCCCCTGAGAACCTGGAACGCATCTTTAAGCCTTTCGAACGCGTATCCGGCGATAGTCGTCGGATCGGGACGGGCCTTGGGCTGACGATTACCCGGCTTCTGACTTATATCATGGGTGGCGATCTCCAGGTGGAAAGCATCCGTGGCGAAGGCACAACGTTTAAACTCACCCTGATGCTGCCAAGCTATAGCGGGGATGCCTACCAACCCGCCGAGCCTGCGGTAATCACCGGATATCCAGGCAAGCGACACACCCTGCTGGTAGTTGACGATGATGAATCCCATCGGCAGCTGATGATGGATTTACTCACGCCCATAGGCTTCACGCTGCTAACAGCCGAAAATGGTCATGTCGCGCTACATTTAGCCCGGCAAAATCATATCGACCTTCTTCTTCTGGATGTTGCAATGCCTGAAATGTCGGGGTGGGAACTGCTACGTCAGTTACGTAATAAGGGACAATTAGCGCCGGTAATTATGATTTCTGCGGAAGCGGATGAGGGTAAATGCCGCCATTTCACTGGCGAAGGGGAAGTTCGCTACCTGGTTAAACCGCTGCGTTTCCCTTTACTACTGGAGAACATCGGTGAAATATTGCATCTCCAGTGGCGCACGGAATGTCAGCCGCCAAAGCAGCCGGAAATACATGAACCACGCTCGCAGCTTACCCGCGTCCAGATTGAGTCGTTAAAAGAGATGGCCAGATTGGGTTATGTGAGAGGGTTTCGTGAACTGCTGGACAAACATATTTCCGCTAACCAGATCAGCAAAGCCGAGGGCGAAAAATTTGCCGAGTTGCTGAGGCGCTTTCGATTCAAAGAGATAGTCGAGAGTCTTGAACGCCCGGAGGGAGAGAAAAATGGCAATAGCAAAGCCGACGGTACTTATCGTCGATGATGATATCAACACGGTAAGTATGTTGAATGACACGCTTGATGAAGCCGGTTTTACCGTTCTGGTCGCTCTGGAGGGTAATCAAGCCCTTTCGATAACCAGCCAGATAACCCCGGATATCATTCTGCTTGATGCCGTAATGCCGCATCTGGATGGGTTTTCAACCAGTAAGCGCCTGCGGCAAAATCCGGGGCTGCGGCATACCCCGATTATTTTCATGACAGGCCTGAGTGATACGCAGAATATCGTTGATGCATTTGATGCCGGGGTGGTCGATTACGTAATTAAGCCGATACGCACGGAAGAGCTGGTTGTCAGAATGCGTACCCACTTGCGGAACTCAAAATTAACGGTCAGTGCCTATAGCGCGATGGATTCCGTTGGCCAGACCTTATGTGTTTTTAGCAAAGAGGGGCAACTACGCTGGGCCACGCCCAATGCATGGCAACTGATGAAAAACTTCAGCGATACCGGGTATGAACCCAATAAAAAAATAGTAAACCGGATCATCGGTTGGCTGAACAATACGGAAGGTTTAAAAATACCCTTAGATCTTTCATCGCAAGGCATCGCTCTGAAATTCTATCTTTCACGCCGGACCGCTGAAGGAGAAAGTTTGCTACGTATTGAAGAGATCAAAGGACATGAAGAAGTCGAAGCGGTGAAACGCCTGAAAAACAACCTAGGGCTGACGCAACGAGAAGCCGAAGTCCTCCTGTGGATTGCCAGAGGAAAAACAAACCGCGAAATTGGCGATATTTTAAACCTTAGCCCCAGAACCGTGAATAAACACCTTGAAATTGTATTTCCAAAGCTGAGTGTGGACAATCGCACCGCAGCGGCAGCGTTGGCAATAAATTCGCTATATGCCAGGGAGAAAATGTAGCGACAATGAGGCGTATTCGCGCAGACCTGCCCTGACATTTTTATCAGGCAGAACTGGCACCCTCATGTCCACGTCTCCGTCACCTGTGGCGGTATCGATGAGCACGGGAAGTGGAAGAAAATCAGCTTCCGTAAGGATGCCATGCGCGCCCGCTGGATGTGGAATATCCGCCAGCTTCTGCTGAGCGTCTGGTTCGAAGGCGTGGCCCTGCCGCCGTCCCTGTCACATATCACCACCGAATCACAATGGCGCAGTCTGATACTGACGGCCGGAGGCGACTACTGGCACGTCTACATGTCAAAAAAGACGGACGGTGGCAAAAACACCGTGAAATACCTGGGGCGTTACCTGAAAAAGCCGCCGATAGCGGGCTCCCGGCTGGCGCACTACGCCGGAAGTGCCACGCTGAGCTTTCGCTACCACGACCACAACACGGGCGAGCTGGCCACAGAGACGCTGACGCAGAGGGACATCGTGGCGCGCCTGAAACAGCACATCCCGGAGAAGTTCTTCCGTAAGCGTACAGCGAGAACCGTATTGACGAGGATGTGTTATTCAGTTGGCAGTGTGATGCGCCAGGGTAGCAGCTCGCTGACCCGGTTGACCGGCCAGTCAGCTATGACGTCAAGGACATGGCGAAGGTAGCTTTCTGGATCCACGCCGTTCAGTTTGCACGTCCCGATCAGACTGTACAGCAACGCTCCCCGCTCACCACCGTGGTCTGAGCCGAAGAACAACCAGTTTTTACGACCCAGACTGACCATCCGCAGCGCATTTTCAGCGATGTTATTATCGGCTTCGGCCCAGCCGTTTTCTGCATAGTACGTCAGGGCCGGCCACTGGTTCAGGGTGTACGTGAACGCCTTTGCCAGCTCCGAGTGTCGCGACAGCGTTTTCATTTTTTCACGCAACCAGCTTTCCAGGGTACTAAGCAGCGGTTTCGTTTTCCGCTGACGTTCAGCAAGCCGTTGTTCCGCCAGCATTCCTCTTATTTCCGCCTCCACGGCATACAGTTCGCCGATACGCTTCAGGGCTTCCTCCGTCAGGGCTGACGGCGTGCGAACGTGCACATCGTGGATTTTACGGCGGGCGTGAGGCCAGCAGGCGGCTTCCGTTATCCGGCCATCGCGGTACAGCTCGTTGAACCCGGCGTACGCATCCGCCTGTAGCACACCGCTGAACCCCGCAAGATGGGTCTGCGGATGGATGCCTTTTCTGTCGGGGCTGTAGGCGAACCACACCGCCGGTGCCAGCGCTGACCCGGCGTTGCGGTCATCACGAACATACGTCCACAACCGCCCGGTCTTCGTCTTCTTATTGCCCGGCAACAGCACCTGGACCGGGGTATCATCGGCATGGAGTTTACCGTCAGTCAGGACATAGTCCTGAAGCGCCTCCTCCAGCGGGGACAGCAGCCGGCAGCATGCATCCACCCAGCCCGACAGCAGTGAACGGCTCAGTTCCACGCCCTGGCGACCGTATATTTCAGACTGACGATACAGCGGTGTGTGCTCTGCATACTTTGAGGTCAGCACGCGGGCCATCAGCCCCGGTCCGGCGATACCCCGCTCAATGGGGCGCGAAGGCGCGGGGGCCTGCACGATGGCATCACATTTTGTGCAGGCATGTTTTTCCCGTACGGTCCGGATCACCCGGAAGGCGCTGCGCATCAGCTCCAGCTGTTCAGCGGCATCCTCACCCAGGTAACTCAGCGCACCACCACACTCCGGGCAGCAGGAACCCGCTGGCCGCAGGCGTTTTTCATCGCGGGGGAGTGATTCGGGGAACGGTTTGCGGGTGCGGGTCTGACGCAGAGTGCGCTGTACTGCCGGGTCATCCACCCGACCGGTCAGCGTATTGCTCTCTTTCTGAAGCCGGTTCAGATCGGCTTCCATTTGTGCGATACGGCGGGAGACTTTTTCGGAACGGCTGCCGAAGTTCATCCGGCGAAGTTTATCCAGCTGCGCCTGCAGATGGTCTATTTCGCGCTCCCGGTCTGCCAGCTTTTCCAGCAGGGCACGGTTCAGCGCTTCCTGTTCGGCAAGGCGCTGTTTCAGCAGAAGGATGTCGTCAGAAGAGATGTCATTCATAAGCCAGCATTTTACCAGGCTTATTCTGCGACAACCAGGATAAAGAAGCCTACAGCATGGTCAGGGAGGTCAGCAACCGCTTCGGCTGTCGCCAGTCGATGCCTTCCAGCAGCATTGCCAGCTGCGCCGGGGTCAGGAACACTTTGCCATCGCGAGCTGACGGCCAGGCGAAGCGCCCGCGCTCCAGCCGTTTGGTCACCAGGCACAGCCCGTCGCCGGTGGACCACAGAAGTTTAACCTGACTGCCGCTGCGGCCCCGGAAGATGAAGACATGGCCGGACATCGGTTCGTCTTTCAGCGCCGTCTGCACTTTTGCAGCCAGCCCGTTGAAGCCGTTTCTCATATCGGTAATACCGGCAACCAGCCAGATTTTGGTGCCTGTTGGTAGCGGGATCATCGCTTCAGTTCCTGTATCAGGGCTTTGTTGAATAAATCAGATTTCGGGTAAGTCTCCCCCGTAGCGGGTTGTGTTTTCAGGCAATACGCACGCTTTCAGGCATACCTGCTTTCGTCATTTTGTTCAGCGCTCGTACCAGGGCCATAACCTCCGCAACCTGACCATCGTAGTCACGCAGCGTCAGTGAACCCCCGAACAGCTGTTTTACCCGGTACATCGCCGTTTCCGCTATCGAGCGACGGTTGTAATCTGTTGTCCATTTCCACCGCGCATTACTCCCGGTCATTCGCTGATTAGCCACTGCACGGTTACGGTCTGCATATTCACCGGGCCAGTAACCCGCACCTTTTCGGGGAGGGATAAGGGCGCTGATTTTCTTACGCCGCAGTTCATGGGGTCTGAGGGCCAATGGAACGAAAACGTACGCTAAGGAAATAACCAATTGTTATAATTGATATTATTCATTCTTCTCTATGAACGAAAGCCCGCACTAAGCAATGTTTTAGCCTCAAATGACTTTTTTACCTACCCAACTAACGTAACGATCGCACATCAGGTCGTTTTTCAATCGCATAGTGACACCTGCACTCACATGCGAGAAAACACATATGATTTTGATTTCTTGTTTTGGTGGAGAGACAATACCCATTCATAGCAGGAGTACATAATGCCAGAAATTGCATCCCTACAACTTTTCAAAATACTATCTGATGAAACCCGCCTGGGTATCGTGCTACTGCTCAGGGAGATGGGGGAGCTGTGCGTATGCGATCTCTGCACAGCGCTGGAACAATCACAACCCAAGACCTCCCGCCATCTGGCGATGCTTCGGGAAAGTGGCCTGTTGCTGGATCGCAAACAGGGGAAATGGGTTCATTATCGCTTATCCCCGCATATTCCTTCCTGGGCTGCCCTGGTGATTGAGCAGGCCTGGTTAAGCCAACAGGACGACGTACAGGCCATCGCCCGTAAGCTGGCATCGGCCAACTGCTCTGGCAGCGGTAAGGCTGTTTGTATCTAAAAATTTTGCCTGTACATATGTGTTTTTACGAATGTGAGGTGTTAAAGATGAAAATGTTAACGGTGTTTGATCCGGCGATGTGCTGCAGTACCGGCGTTTGTGGTTCAGATGTCGATCAGGTTTTGGTCAATTTTTCTGCTGATGTGCAATGGCTGAAAGGGCGTGGGGTTCAGATCGAACGTTATAACCTGGCGCAGCAGCCTATGAGCTTCGTTGAGAACGAAAAAGCGAAAGCATTCCTTGAGGCTTCTGGAGCTGAAGGGCTTCCGCTGCTGTTGCTTGATGGTGAAACGGTGATGGCCGGGCGATACCCAAAACGCGCTGAACTGGCTCGCTGGTTTGGTATACCGCTGGAAAAGGTGGGTTTAGCTTCCACCAGTTGCTGTGGTGGTAAAACTTCCTGTTGTTGAGTATGTCAGGAGGACATATGAAATTCTTAGAGAATATCCCGTCTTACCTGTTTTTCACCGGTAAGGGAGGTGTAGGCAAAACTTCGATTTCCTGCGCAACGGCTATACGTCTGGCTGAACTGGGAAAGCGTGTTCTGCTTGTCAGTACCGACCCGGCTTCCAACGTCGGTCAGGTATTCGATCAGACTATCGGTAACACTATCCAGCCCGTGACTGCTGTGTCTGGTCTTTCGGCTCTGGATATTGACCCGCAGGACGCCGCCCAGCAATACCGCGCCAGAATCGTTGACCCTATTAAAGGTCTTTTGCCTGATGACGTTGTTAACAGCATCAGTGAACAGCTTTCAGGAGCATGTACGACAGAGATCGCTGCATTCGACGAGTTTACTGGCTTACTGACTGACGCTTCTCTGCTGACCCGCTTTGATCACATCATTTTTGATACTGCCCCAACTGGCCACACTATTCGCCTTCTTCAGCTTCCCGGAGCCTGGAGCAGCTTCATCGAAAGTAACCCGGATGGTGCTTCCTGTCTTGGTCCAATGGCTGGGCTGGAAAAACAACGCGAGCAATATGCTCATGCGGTTGAGGCATTATCCGATCCTGAACGAACTCGCCTTGTGCTGGTCGCGCGCTTGCAAAAATCAACTCTGCAGGAAGTCGCTCGTACTCATGACGAATTATCAGCTATTGGCCTTAAAAATC
Organism: Klebsiella sp. RCJ4; assembly: GCF_009025755.1. Classification (NCBI taxonomy): domain Bacteria; kingdom Pseudomonadati; phylum Pseudomonadota; class Gammaproteobacteria; order Enterobacterales; family Enterobacteriaceae; genus Klebsiella; species Klebsiella sp. RCJ4. Next base: position 52,409 of record NZ_WCIN01000045.1, on the reverse strand, counting down.
AGTATTTAGTCATTAACGGTGTCCTGCCTGCGAGCGAAGCAGAACGTGATGCACTGGCCGCTGCAATATGGCAACGGGAGCAAGAGGCGCTGGCAAATCTTCCTGCCGGGTTATCTGATTTGCCGACAGACAACTTATACCTGCAGCCGCTGAACATGGTTGGTGTGTCCGCATTGAAAGACCTGCTCAACGAACACGCTGAGATAACATCGCTTCCTGAACAAAGCCCACAGAACAAGCCAGAGAATATGTCGTTGTCTGTCCTGGTTGATGATATCGCCCGCAGTGAACACGGTTTGATTATGCTGATGGGCAAAGGTGGTGTGGGCAAAACCACAATGGCTGCGGCTATCGCCGTCAGTCTGGCGGATAAGGGTTTTGATGTGCATCTCACCACCTCAGATCCTGCTGCACATCTCAGTACAACGCTCAATGGCAGCCTCAAAAATCTGCAGGTCAGCCGAATCAACCCTCACGATGAAACTGAACGCTATCGTCAGCATGTTCTTGAGACGAAAGGCAGGGATCTGGATGAGGCTGGGAAACGGCTGCTCGAAGAGGATTTACGTTCTCCTTGCACAGAAGAGATTGCGGTGTTCCAGGCGTTTTCACGCGTAATTCGAGAAGCTGGCAAACGGTTTGTGGTCATGGATACGGCACCTACCGGGCATACGCTATTACTGCTTGATGCTACCGGGGCTTATCACCGTGAGATTGCCAGGAAAATGGGGGATAAAGGTCATTTTACCACTCCGATGATGCAGCTTCAGGACCAGGAACGTACCAAAGTCTTGCTGGTCACTCTGCCTGAAACCACACCTGTACTGGAAGCGGCAAACCTGCAGTCCGATCTTGAACGTGCGGGGATTCATCCCTGGGGCTGGATTATCAATAACAGCCTTTCGATTGCACAGACGCAATCGCCGCTGCTTTGCCAGCGTGCCCTACAAGAGCTTCCTCAAATCGAGGTTGTGAAAAACCAGCATGCAAGCCGCATAGCGTTAGTACCGGTAATGGCTGTAGAGCCCACTGGCATCGAGAAACTCAGAGAGCTGGCCGTTTAATTTTTTTGTATATACAGGGCGGCAAAGCCGTCCTGTCTGGAGGATTTATGTTACTGGCAGGCGCTATTTTTGTCCTGACCATCGTTTTGGTTATCTGGCAACCGAAGGGATTAGGGATCGGCTGGAGTGCGACGCTGGGCGCGGTACTGGCGCTGATCTCTGGCGTAGTCCATTTTGGTGATATCCCTGTAGTGTGGAATATTGTCTGGAATGCGACGGCGACCTTTATTGCCGTGATTATTATCAGCCTTCTGCTCGATGAATCGGGCTTTTTCGAATGGGCGGCGCTGCACGTTTCACGTTGGGGTAACGGTCGCGGGCGTTTGCTGTTTACCTATATCGTTTTGCTCGGCGCAGCGGTGGCGGCACTGTTTGCCAACGATGGTGCGGCATTGATTCTGACGCCAATTGTCATCGCCATGCTGCTTGCATTAGGTTTCAGCAAAGGTACTACGCTGGCATTTGTCATGGCCGCCGGGTTTATTGCCGATACGGCCAGTCTGCCGCTTATCGTGTCCAACCTGGTTAACATCGTTTCTGCAGACTTCTTTGGGCTGGGTTTCACTGAGTATGCGTCGGTAATGGTACCGGTGGATATCGCAGCCATTATCGCCACGCTGGTGATGCTGCATCTGTTCTTCCGCAAAGATATTCCGCCTACTTACGACCTGGCTCTCCTGAAAGCACCGGCAAAAGCGATTAAAGATCTGGCAACCTTCAGAACCGGCTGGATAGTGTTGATCCTTCTTCTGGTTGGCTTTTTCGTCCTTGAGCCGTTGGGTATCCCGGTCAGTGCGATTGCTGCTGTAGGGGCTGTCATTCTGTTTGCGGTGGCGAAGCGAGGTCATGCCATTAACACTGGCAAAGTGCTTCGCGGTGCGCCATGGCAGATCGTCATATTCTCTCTGGGAATGTATCTGGTGATCTATGGTCTGCGTAATGCCGGACTAACAGAATACCTCTCCGGTGTGTTGAACGTGCTGGCAGATAAAGGACTTTGGGCCGCGACGTTTGGTACTGGCTTCCTGACGGCTTTCCTCTCTTCCATCATGAACAATATGCCTACCGTGCTGGTTGGCGCTCTCTCTATTGATGGCAGCACCGCAACAGGCGTTATCAAAGAGGCGATGATTTATGCCAACGTGATTGGCTGCGATCTGGGGCCAAAAATTACGCCTATTGGTAGCCTGGCAACGCTGCTCTGGCTGCATGTCCTTTCACAGAAGAATATGACCATCACCTGGGGATACTATTTCCGCACCGGGATCGTCATGACTCTGCCTGTGCTGTTTGTAACGCTGGCCGCGCTGGCGCTACGTCTCTCTTTCACTTTGTAATGAGATACTGATATGAGCAACATCACCATTTATCACAACCCAGCCTGCGGCACGTCGCGTAATACGCTGGAGATGATCCTCAACAGCGGTATCGAGCCGACCGTTATTCTTTACCTTGAGACTCCACCTTCACGCGATGAGCTGGTCAAACTCATTGCAGATATGGGCATTTCCGTCCGTACTTTGCTGCGTAAGAACGTCGAGCCGTATGAGGAACTGGGTCTTGCAGAAGATAAATTTACTGACGACCAGCTCATCGACTTTATGCTGCAACATCCTATTCTGATTAACCGTCCGATTGTCGTGACGCCACTCGGAACTAAACTTTGCCGTCCTTCAGAGGCGGTTCTGGATATTCTTCCGGATGCTCAGAAAGCGGCTTTCACCAAGGAAGATGGTGAAAAAGTCGTTGATGATACAGGTAAAAGACTGAAATAAAGATGAAGGGGGCAAATGCCCCCTTCATTATTACTTCGCCATCTCTTCCAGCAGGTCAATACCAACAGGCTCTTCACTCTGTAGCGCTGTTAATGCAATACGCTTTGCATACTGCTCTTCCACATCAGAGATGAGAGGCAGCTCGCGGTTCGCCCTGGTCTTCAGGAAAGGTGAAGACGGTTGAGCAGCTGCCAGGCTGTTATTAACAACCCATGCCCACGGCTCGATGCCAGCGCGACGCAGATCCTGCTGCAGATTAGCTGCTTCCAGTACAGGTGTCGTTTCGGCAAGCGTCACGATAATCACCTTCGTCTTCTCCGGGTCCTGCAATTGCATCATTGGCGTCATCACATGGTCATGTGTTTGCCCCATCTGGCGCACCATTTCCCGGTGATAGGCTCCAGTCGCATCCAGTAGCAGAAGCGTGTGACCCGTTGGCGCGGTGTCCATAATGACAAAATGGTCGTCTGCCTCTTTGATTACCCGCGAGAATGCCTGGAAAACAGCAATCTCTTCAGTGCATGGCGAGCGGAGGTCTTCCTCCAGCACCGCCAGCCCTTCTGCATCTAATCCTTTGCCCTGATTTTCCAGGACTGAAGTGGTCAACAAAAACTGGCCACCGCGTTAGAGTTTTTCCAGTATCGGTTTTCTGATTCGTTTGGCAGTAACCCACCATTATATTCGTGCGGTCTTAGTGCGCTGTAATATCCAACGATATAGTCCGTTATTGCGTGAGCTGCATCGCTGAAGCTTACATAGCCCGTCGCCGGCACCCATTCGTTCTTCAGACTCCTGAAGAAGCGCTCCATTGGGCTGTTATCCCAGCAGTTTCCACGCCGACTCATACTCTGCCTGATCCGGTATCGCCACAGTAACTGCCGGAACTGCCTGCTCGTATAATGGCTGCCTTGATCGCTGTGGAACATCACCCCGACGGGCTTACCACGGGTTTCCCATGCCATTTCCAGTGCTTTCATGGTAAGCCTGCTGTCCGGCGAGAACGACATGGCCCAGCCCACTGGTTTTCTTGCGAACAGGTCGAGAACAACGGCGAGGTACGCCCAGCGCTTACCCGTCCAGATATAGGTCACATCACCGCACCACACCTGATTTGGTTCCGTTACGGCGAACTGTCGCTCAAGATGATTCGGGATAGCAACGTGCTCATGACCGCCACGCTTATACCGGTGAGTCGGCTGCTGGCAACTGACCAGCCCCAGCTCTTTCATGAGTCTGCCAGCAAGCCAGCGCCCCATCTGGTAACCTCTCTGGGTTGCCATTGTGGCGATGCTTCTTGCTCCGGCAGAGCCGTGGCTGATGCCATGCAGTTCAAGTACCTGACTGCGTAATACAGCCCGTCTGCCGTCTGGCTTTTCAGGACGGTTTTTCCAGTATTTGTAGCTGCTGCGATGAACCCCGAACACATGGCAGAGAGTGGCCACAGGATAACGCGCCCTGAGTTTCCCGATTATCGAGAACTGTTCAGGGAGTCTGACATCAAGAGCGCGGTAGCCTTTTTTAATATTTCATTTTCCATTTCAATACGTTGTAGCTTTTTCCTGAGCTCACGGATTTCAATTTGTTCCGGGGTAATGGGGGAGGCTTTTGGTGTTTTGCCCTGCCGTTCATCACGTAATTGTTTCACCCATCGCGTCATTGTGGAAAGGCCGACATCCATAGCGCTGGCTGCATCTGCCACGGTGTAGTTCTGGTCAACGACCAGTTGAGCGGATTCGCGTTTAAACTCTGCGCTGAAATTTCTTTTTTTCATTATGACACCTGTGTTGTTCTGAGGTGAGCATATCACCTCTGTTCAGGTGGCCAAATTCAGTAAACCACTTCAAGGGTAGAAATAAGGATATAGCCAAGATAATGTAATAGGCTAAAGAGGGAAAGGAATATGTTACAGGGCTTAATGAAAAGGGAGAAATTAGTCGCACCAGCATTACTTAATTTCTGCGGGTGTAGAAAGCGGATAGCAGGAGCTCCTGATAGGCTATCTATCCGACAGCCATATACAGAGACTGTCGAATAGGGTTAGCCACTGTGATTTACATCGTGGATTTATCTCGGGGTTCCATCACAAGTAACCTGGACGAGGTTATCCATCTCCGGATTAACGCCAGCTGGAGTCCAGTTAATTAATCCCAAATCGAGTTTGGCATTCGCCGTGGTCGTCAGAATAAAGGGTGTATTAGTTTTAGAAAAATCCATATTTTCTTTGAAACAAGTTAGCGGAATGCTGAGGGTGACCCATTTATTTAACGGGAGAGTATTTAAGGTCTCGTTGATAGCGATAGAGGAAGCGCATGGCCAACCGCACTGCATACCTATCTCCATTTTACGATCTGGTTTTTTCTTAACGCGCAAAGTCACCATTAAGTTACTGTTTGCCTTGAGATAATTATTCCGATTAATCCCTTTAACATTGGTTGTCTGGAGTTGGATAGATGCACCGGTACTCTCGCTGGTCCCCATAAATGTTACCTCGCGCGCATCCTGCTGACGTTTATAATCGACAGGGCGTACGCTAATATACTGCATCGCGGATTTACCGTTTATTGATACCTCGGTACCGGTCCAGTTACTCTCATCTCCCATTCTTAAACGATGCTCATCGGAGGCTTTTTCACCGAACAGCTCGAGTCGGGTGGTGGCCACCGGCGATTTTTCCATGCTCAACTCCCGGCAGCCCAGGCGACGATTATCGAGCGGTAAGCGATCCAAATCTTGATAATTAGCCGCCGTTCGTGAAGGCGGGTTGTAGGTCAATCCGTAACCAAAATTAAATAACACATGCTCTTTATCCGGCTTCTGTTCAAATTCCGGACGCTGCCAGCCAGCGATATTGGTTGGTGCCGCGTTGATTGTGGTCGCACATTTCTGTGCTGGCCATGAAAACGACAAAGCCCCCTGGAAATCATGACTTATCGTACCGCTAGTGTCGCGGAAGATGACATCGGTAATGCCTTCTGCTTCGGTGCCTGGTAACCAGGCGGCAACGAATGCATCGGAAAGATTGATCTCTTCGTTGACGTAGAGCGGTCTGCCAGAAAGCAAAATAACAACCGTCGGGATACCGGCTTTATTAAGTTTTTTTAATAATTTGAGATCTCCGGAATAGCCAGCCTTCAGCTCGGAGTAGGATAGCGTCTTATTATCAGGAATATCACCTAACCATTCTGCGTATGAGTCTTCGCCCATGGCGACGATAGCCACATCGGGCCGTTCTTTAAGATCCAGCTGGCTTGAGGAGAGTGTCATTACGTTGTGTTTGCCAATGGTTTTCTCAATGGCTCCTGCGACGGTAACGGCGTCAGGGAAATCAGACAGGTTATTCTCCGTCCCTTGCCAGGTGAGGCTCCAGCCGCCAATTTGCTTGCTGATATCATTCGCAGCGCTACCGGCAACCAGCACGTTGAGGTCTCGGCTAAGAGGCAAAATGTTATTTTTGTTCTTCAGCAATACTAGGGACTTACGAACTGCCTCCCTTGCCAGTGCGCGGTGGTCAGGATTCCCAAGAATGCTCTGTTTCCCTGCAAGGGTACGCTGAGACGGCATAGGTTTGTCCCACATACCAGCACGCATTTTGACTCTCAGAATGCGACTGACTGCGTCGTCAATTCTGGACATTGGGACGGTTTTGTCATTAACACTATCGAGTAAGCTGGTCCGAAATGACATCCAGTCCTTTCTTGCTGTCACCATGAAAATATCTATGCCAGCCAGCACTGCAGCTTCACAGTCTCCCATACTACAACCAGAGATTTCACTATGGCCGTTCCAGTCAGATATGACTATGCCATCAAAACCCATTTTGTCCTTAAGTACCTGCGTTAGCATATAATAGCTGCCGTGCAGTTTGCCGTTGTACTCGCTCCCGACCTTAATTCCCATAGCGGAATTTTTATCGTTTTTCCAGCTATTAAACGACGCCATTACGGCCTGAGCGCCCGCGTCTAGGCCTGAAAAATATCCTACCGCGTGAATATTACGCAGGTCATTCTCTGAATAATTAGTATCACCGCGATCAACGCCGTACAGCGTTCCGCCATCGCCAACAAAGTGCTTAACGGTTGAAATAACATGATGTTGTCCCTTCAGATCAGATGCAGAACCTTGTAGGCCCCTGACCATCTCTTTTGCATAGGCATAGACGATGGAGGGATCCTCAGAATAACCTTCATAGGTGCGTCCCCAACGATCGTCACGTGGCACCGCGACGGTGGGAGCAAAGGTCCAGTCAAGACCTGTCGCGGCAACTTCGAGAGCCGTTGCCTGGCCAATTCTATAAATTAAATCAGGATCGTGGGCGGCTCCCAGGCCAATATTATGTGGGAAGAGAGTGGCCTGGAAGACGTTGTTATGACCATGAACCGCATCGGTAGCCCACATAAAGGGAATTCTGAAGCCACGACCAGCAAAGGCCTTATCCGTTGCAATCCAGTATTTATCTGCTTCAGTGACCCAGCTCCGAGCCAGAGAGTGTTTATTGTTATCAGGCCAACCACCGCCACCGTTAAGTACCGAACCAATTTTATATTGAGCCACTTCCTCAGGGGTGATTTCCCGAAAATCAGGCTGCAGCATTTGGCCAATTTTTTCATCAAGAGTCATCTTTGCAAGAATCTCTTTGACTCTATTTTCAATCGTTTCGTCTTTGGTAATGACGCTATGTATTGCCGGCCAATCGGAAAAGTAAGGTGCAACGGCAACTTCATTAGATGCCAACGCGACATTTGCGCTCAATAAGGCAATCAATGTGCAGTTAGCCCCCAGCATGATTTTCATACACAAACCCCAGAGTAAGTTTTATAGAAATCGATTTCACGTGCATGCTAGTGACGTGTTCATGTTTTATGCATGCCGTATCCGTGAGCCATAAGAGCATGAACAACCTTTGTGATCTATGTCTTGATGAAGGAATAGCAAGGCTCATCTTCTAAACAGAGATGGAAATCACAAAAATCGCACAGCTGACTAGAAATCGATTTCAGAAGAATCGTGATGTGGATATGATGGCAATGAAGTCGTACATGACCCAAGGTGCATTACATGTAGTTTCTGATGGAAATCCTATGTCAGCTATTCTTACCGCTATTGAGTTACTATCGTTTCGGTCACACCGACCACGCCGATCGTTATTTTGGAATAGGCTACGCATAAGAATTTACCACTCAAGATAAGCTACAAAACATTTAGAGCGTAAACAGGTCGATTTATCACAAGGCGATGGTGGCTGCCGTATCAATCTATTTCATCGGTGATCTATTTTCTGTTGTCTATTTTTTGGAATCATTATGTTTAGGGTGTTTAATTCGGAGAGTTTTCAATGAACACACGCAGAACAGTTAAGTTCTCACTCATTTTCTCAAGTCTTTTTGCTTTACAGGGTTGTATTAACGGTGATGGTAGTAGCACTCAACAGAGTGCCAGCCCGGCAGAGGAGTTAGTGAATAATGGGAGTTTTGCCGCGGGGACGGATGGTTGGTGGGCCGCAGGAGGCCAGTTGGATCGTGTAGACAATATGGGCTGTTTTACTTTCACTAACGGTGGAGCGAACCCCTGGGATGTCATTTTTGCTCAGTCCGGGATCCCTCTGGCGGAAGGCCAGTCTTATAATCTTAGCTTTACAGCGGTAACCAAGAAGCCAATTAATGCCAAAATTTTGGTTCAACAAGATGGCGCACCATATACGAACTATTTCGCCCAGGACGTTGAATTAAACGAAACACGGAAAGACTTTAATTTTAAATTCACCCCTAAATCAGCAGACGAGAAGGCTCAGTTCCAGCTACAGTTGGGCACTCAGTCTCCGACCACGGTTTGCCTCAGCAACGTTTCTTTGAAGGGGCCTCGGCTGAAAGTCGCGTCGAACTTTGCGCCGATTAGGGTAAACCAGGTCGGATACTTGCCGCACGCGTTGAAGCGAGCAACCATGGTGAGTGATTCGACTCAGCCATTGAGCTGGACTCTACTCAATAGCATGGGGACGAAAGTGGCCGAGGGTCAGACTAAACCCTTCGGTATCAACCGTGCATCAAATGAAAATGTGCATATTATCGATTTCAGCCAGTACACGGAAGAAACAGACGAGTTAACGTTGGTGGTGGGTGATAAAAAGAGCCACCCATTTAATATCAGCAGCAAACTCTATCAACAGCTGAAGTACGATGCGCTCTCTTTCTTCTATCAGCAGCGTAGCGGTATTCCTATCGAGAAACAGTACGTTCAACGGCCCGATCTTGCCCGTCCGGCAGGGCATCCGTCAGAACGAGTAACGTGCTTTAATAAGACCGACGCCAAAGGCAATAAATGGCCTGGCTGTGATTATAAGCTGGATGTTACCGGTGGCTGGTACGATGCGGGGGACCAGGGTAAATACGTTGTGAATGGCGGTATTTCCACATGGACATTAATGAATTTCTTTGAACACGAGAAATACTCTCGCAACGTTAAGGAAAGCGCATTTAGCGATGGTAAAGTAAAAATCCCCGAAAATAACAATCGCAAGAACGATCTTCTGGATGAAGCGCGCTGGATGATGGACTTTATGCTGGCAATGCAGGTTCCTGATGGCAAGAAGGCGTGGGTACCCGTCGGCGATCAGTCCGGTCATCTTGAGGCACTCAAGCTGACAGAGATCGATGCTTCAGGGATGGCGTTTCATAAAGTGGCCGATGAGGCCTGGACTGGCATGCCGCTTCCGCCACATAAAGATCCCCAGCCGCGTTATTTAAGCCAGCCGAGTACTGCAGCGACCTTAAATCTGGCGGCGACTGCAGCGCAATGCGCGCGCGTCTGGAAAGATACGGACGCAGCCTATGCGAAACGCTGCCTCGCAGCGGCAGAGAAAGCATGGAAATCGGCTAATAAGCATCCAAATGTTTTTGCCTACGACAACTTTGTCGGTTCAGGCCCGTATGATGATACCAAAGTGGATGATGAGTTCTATTGGGCTGCGGCGGAACTGTTTACCACAACAGGAAAAGCTGAATATCTCGATGCGATAAAAAACTCACGCTACTACCTAACCAGCCCTAAAGGCGATAAAGACGCTACGGGCGATCTCTTCTGGCAGGACGTCTCTGCTGCCGGGACTATTACCCTGGCGCTGGTTCCGAACGATCTTCCTGCTGAAGACGTTAAAAAAGCCAAACAGACGATTATTAATACTGCGAATGCCTACGCGCAAAGCGTACAGACTGAGGGGTATCTGATTCCTTATTCTGCAGTGGAGTATCCATGGGGTTCTAACTCGAACCTGATGAACCGCAGTATTTTCCTTGGGCTGGCGCATGATTTCACCGGCGACCGCAAATATGTCCAGGCGATGTCTGACGCCATGGATTATGTTCTTGGACGCAACCCGCTCGATCAATCCTATGTGTCGGGTTACGGTAGCCGACCGCTCAAGAATCCGCACCATAGATTCTGGGCTCAGCAGCTCGATCCGTCATCACCGCTGGTGCCGCCAGGCGTGATGTCCGGTGGGCCAAACTCGATCAGCTTCAGCGATCCTATCGCTGCCAGTCTCAAAGGACATTGTACCGGGCAAACATGCTGGAAAGATGAAATTGGCTCATGGACTCTGAATGAAGTCACTATCAACTGGAATGCTCCTTTCTTCTGGACAACCAGCTATATAGATGAAGGTTATCTGAATAAGTAAAGTTAAAGATATAATATGAGGTGCGACATTGTGATATATGCCGCACCTTTTTTATTGCTGACAATAAGACCGACGGGTCATGAAATGGGCTGAGTGGTGGCAGTAACCGGGGTGCTTATTCGCCGTTCTCTGGCAAGAAGGGGGATGTCCTGTTCGTTTTATTGGTCAGCACCATCACCGCCATTTAAGTCAGCCAACCGCTGGTGTTTTCTTGTCCACCCGGGACTACGTTTCGATGGAGCGTTCACTGGGGATGCTATCTCAGACCTCCTCGCCGGCAGCGCCGGTAGCCATACGCCGTTTATAGTCCCGCTATTTCCTTGAGCCGCGCCGAGTCGGCTTTTCTGGTCTTAAATGCCGCTGATCCGGTCTCTCACGACTGGCCAACAAACCACATATTCAGATTATCCGTTATTGCCGCCATATCGGCTGTCTGAGTATTGCGGGGCTATTTCATAAAGACAGCATGATCTCTGTAGCTGCAAAGATATAATGATTGCACAGGGTTATTATAGTAATTGATATCTTTAACAATTACCGAATGATGGGTGCAGACCGGGAAAAGAGCCGTATTCATTTTTCAGGCGGGCAGGAGAGTAGACCGGCGTCATCAGACAAAACCCTCCGAACGATAAAGGCAAGGGTTTTTCATCGTGATTATTAATAAGAGAATTTAAACTTCCCGTGAGCTTGCCGTAAAATCATATTGTTCGGAAAAGCTTACGGATAAAGGGTAAGTCATTTGAATTCCAAGGCGGTTTTCCGGTTAACAATCTGCAGTTCAGGAAGCAGGGATTCACTTTCTTTTGTCACTTCATCATCACCACCATTAATTAAGCTAAGCAGCGTCTGCGCCAGCTTAACGCCGGTTTCATAAATGGGCTGTTTGATGGTGGTAAGGGGAGGATTACTATATGTTGAAAAGGGCAGGTCATCGAAGCCAATCACGGAAATATCATCAGGCACGTCTAAATCAGCCTCTTTGAGGCCGAGTATCGCACCGTATGCGGTTTGATCGTTGGCACAAAATACGGCACTGAAATCAATATTATTGGAGACCAGATGCTTAATCGCCTGGCGACCACCTTCTTCGCTGAAGTCACCTTGTACAACGAGGTCTGGATTATACTCAATGCCTGCAATGCTCAGGGCCTGGCGGTAGCCATTAAGACGATCAACCGCATCCTTTTGATCCATCTTGCCAAGAATATGGGCAATCTTTCGATGCCCAAGATCTAATAAGTATTGCGTCGCCATATAACCGCCGAGGCTATTGTTGACATTAAATGAACGAACCTGCGCTGTATTAATATCATGGCCGGCTGCTACGATAGGGACCTGAAGGGATAACTCGATGAGACTTTGTTGGCTAATGTGTCCTGTTAATATAATTATTCCATCCACGCGACGGTCAATCAATAACTGCATACGTTCGAGTTCTTGCTTCGACTTCCAGTGACCGCTCACGACAACAGGTACGTAGCCGGTACCTTCAAGGGTTTTTTCCACACCACGCAACATTTCATTAGAAAACGGACTATCAAGATGCTGTGTCAGCACGCCAAGCGTCATTGACTGGCCGCTCTTTAATGATTGCGCCATGAGATTGGGCCGGAAATCTAACTCCTTTATAGCCTGCTCGACCGCAATACGCTTCTCTTCAGCAACTTTAGCCGATCCTGTCAATATACGAGAAACAGTACTTGCAGAGACACCTGCGACACGAGCAATATCGTAGACTGTCGTGCTTTTCATCCTGGCTTTCTTCACGTGGCTCTCTATTACATTTAATGGTTCAATAGAATCATCATGGTTACCCATCGAGCAAGGTTACGATAGATATGGCGAGTTCTCAACTATAAATTTTTCCTTTCATTATCCTCAATCACAGAAAAGAAAACATCTCTGGCTTTTGTAAAGCCTGAACACTCAGCTTCACGAACATACTGAATAGCTTGTTCATAGTCTTTGAAAGATAAGAGTTTTCTTATTTTTTCATAATATTCCTGTGCGCTTATACCAGCAGCAGTGTTGGGCCTATTTTGCAGACATACAGGCGTCCTTACCGGGGCCTCTTCTGTAACATAGCGGTCATCAGCACTTTTTATAAGTTCAAGCTTTATACGTCCCGTGGTGGAATGGGGGACGGCTAGCCTAGAAAATTTACCGACATCAGAAACCCTGTCGTAACGCATACTATTTTGTAACAATTCATTGTCAATAACGGTACTTCCGGAAGCGTCTTTAGCGGTTGTGTAAATTAATAAATACAGTTTTGTATAACCATCCGGTAATGAGAATGTGCCTTTGTAAAGATTGGCGCCGAATGAATCCTCGGTGTAGGGGAAGTGGCTATTTTTTATTACATTAACAACGTTAAAGTTTTCATCTAAAATCATCACGGAAGGGATGAACACGCTAAAATCGAGTGGCGAACTTAATTTTACCGACCGACCCACCTGTTTACCTTCGATAGAATAGGCCGCAACATAACTCTTCTCTGAGTTAAAAGAAAAAACCTGGCTATTTTCATTGATCTGGGCCATGACGTTATCACCCTGGATAGGGGTGTACTTAATATCGCTGAGCTTATCAATGGCTGACTTTGCCGCAAGCGCATTCCGGTCGATGGCCACCTGTTCCTGCAGTGAATGAGCGCTTGTGCCTGATGTCGATGCTACAAATGAATGACAGCCAGTAACCATCAGGCTGAGTAGTAGCAGAGAGAGATTTAGCGAAGATTTTTTATGTTTCATGCTTAACAGAGACTCGGTGATAGTAAGTTTTAAGATTGCGTATTGTAAAATTGTGATCGTGGGCTGAGCGCTGCATCTGATGTAAAGCGGATCGTTACATCCGCTTTACTATCGACCTGGCGTCATTACCACCACATATCGGCCTGGACACCTACAAGGAAGTCACCACGACTGTCCATCCAGCTCACATTGTATTTACGATCGACATAGGTCGCGAGCAGTCGAATCTCCGGTGATGGCCCCATTCCGGTGTTAACGGTAAATGTCGGAACAAAGCTAATCTTACTGGAGCGGCTGCTCTGGTCCATATTATTCACGACAAGATCGTTATCGACGTAGCCGACTTCTGTCTGTATTGAGAAGAACTCATTAAACGGGAAAACTGAGCGTAATGATGCTGCATACCATGAGTCATGGTGGCCTGCTTCATAGTCATTATATTGGTAGGTGAAGGTGGGTAAAATATTGACGTTAGCACCATACCAGCCTCCCCATACAAACATACGATAGGACTGGTCGCCCTCCTGGACCTTAGTTTGATAGGGTTTATAGCCGTTATTTACATCCTGCATTGTTTTCTGATACAGAGAGCTTTTACGATACATCGACGTATCCGTTAATGTCGCGCCCAAGAGATCTCCGGAACCCAGTCCGCGTCCTGCCTGTAAAATGACTTTTGAAAAACCGCCAGTGGCGGTAAAGAAATCATCCCTGGAGTAGATGACGGTTCCTTCTATGCCTTTAGTTGCATATTTGTGGTCATCACCAATAAATGAGTTATCTGGCATCTGTTTAGCGGCGATCTCAAAATCCCATGCGCCATATTTTGCGCTGGAGTGCACGGTGTGCATGATCGCCGAATTACCATCCGGGCGTTCAGTATGGTTAGCATCATTACTGACGATGTAAGCCATATCCCATTTCCCACCACCCAATTCAAGGTCTTTAACCCCAATACCGGTACCTGAGTAATCGGTATAGAAATAATCGGTTGTGAATACATAGTTTTCACGATCGTAGTATCTCAGGCCACCCCATAGTTTACCCGTCGGGGTAATGCCGCCGAGTTCTACGTAGCTTTCTGAAATACCTGTTTCGCGCGGTGCCGCACGGGTTTGTAAACCATCCCCTTTAGACTCGATTGTCAGATGAATATCGACAGATTTACCGTCATTTAAATTCCATAATTTATTCAGCCGACCTTCCCAGCTATTGTCAACTTCAGCCCCCAGACGGCCCATGTTTTTATCAATCTCATCTGCATAACCCGCTTTGCTAAAGTTATCTCTGGCATCAAAAAGGGACCCGGCTCTTATATAGCCGTGAAAACCAATGGTTTCACTCGCCGTTACCTGTGAGGAAAGTAACATTCCACAGCAGAGCATAATTGAACTTGCGAGGTAGTTCTTTTTCATAACAATCCCTTTTCAAAATGTATTGATAAGTTAAAAGTCTTTAAGTAAAAAGTTTTAATCCAGAGGGTAGTGCTATTAAAGCAAAGGGTTATTAACCCATTACTTTTGTTTTTTGTTAGCATTCTGTTCTCCCCTTGCTTCATGAAATAAAATGAAAGTCGGGGCGCAGCTGATCAATGATGAGATCAACCGTTTGGGTTAATAGCTTAATAGTGAACAGAATAATGACTATTCTTTTACCGATCATCAGCGATGTATCTGTGAAAGCGATAACTGTTCTATATAAATTCGACTCGCGTTGTCTATTCTTAACCTGCAAACTAATACCAGATGCTAGGGGAATTTAAATACGCTGCGACAGCGTTCGTTTTCAGGCGCTGAGATTGCTGCTGATTTACACTTTTGGCGTATCAATGATATCCCGTTATCAATTAATTTCCTGAGCCATATCTCCATCGAAGTTTTGCATAATTAAAAAGTCACAATGAGATAAGAGGGGTATTCACCTGACCCTGTTTCGCTTGTGTCATCTTAGATCCCATTTAAGGCGTTTAGGCAGCCTTAAATCAGCATTAGACATCGGTTGACATTCAATCTCTAAGAAATCGGTTTCATGATCAACTGAATTTTAACCTTTTGTCAGGAAGTGTGCGTTCCGTCACATTTGGTAATATGTGATAATATGTTGATTCTAATAGATTTTATACTGTCAATGCGTCAATATTATCATTTCATAAAATTCGGTTTTTTCTTTTTATTTTTAGATATCGGTTTCATATTGGTCTGACTTGTAGTCATTCGCTCCCTAAGCTGTAGCGCTCAAACCCTGGTGGTTTTACCTCTAAAGCAACCGAGCAGTCAGGGTATGTCAGCTTGAGATTTCATGCGTCGTAGCGGCAGGCAGAGCGGATAGCTCCATCGGTAATTTCCACAGGTTTGCGCTGAACGGCGGGCTGGCGCAGTGGGTTACATCGGTGACGACTGCGGTAAAGATTGTGTTTGATACCGGTATCTTAGAGCAATAAAAAGGGTTATAACGATAAAATTTGAATGTTATTTTTATAACACATTGATATATATAGACTTTAATGATAAGGATAGTGATCGCTGTCACGATTACGGCATTTATGATTGAAATCGATTTCCTAAAAAATGATATGGATTTATATTGCTTCGAACTATCAATATGGAGATTTAAAAATGAAAAAGATCATGCTTTGTTGCTCCGCAGGTATGTCTACAAGCCTGCTGGTAAAAAAAATGGAAGAAGCCGCGGAAGCGAAGAACCTGGATGTTGAAATCAAGGCTTTTGGCGTAGCTGAATTTGATGAAAACATGCCCAACTACCATGTCGTGCTGCTTGGACCGCAAATTAAGTATATGCAGAATAATTTATCGTCTAAAGCGTCCGTTTATGGAATTAAAGTCCAACCTATCGAGATGCTGGACTATGGGATGCTGCGCGGAGATCGGGTTCTGGATATTGCATTAGAACTGGCTAAATGACGGTAGGGTGAAACATCAGATGAACTCATTTTATAATTTTTTGGTTGGCATCATTGAAAAACGGCTTGCGCCGATGGCTGGTGTTATTGCTCAGCAACGATATGTCCTGGCAATACGTGATGGATTCATCGCCGCGCTGCCGTTTATGATTGTTGGCAGCTTTATGCTTGTTTTTATCTTTCCTCCAATATCAACTAATACCACTTTTCAATTTGCGAAAGCCTGGCTGAATTTCTCTGCAAACTATCGCGAACAGTTGATGTTACCGTTTAATATGAGTATGGGGTTAATGACCATATTTATTTCAGTCGGGGTAGGGGCAAGTTTAGGAAAACAATACTCTTTAGATCCTATAACAACGGGTCTTCTTTCGCTGATGTCGTTTATGCTGGTTGCCGCCGACCTTAAGAACGGCGCCCTGTCAATGCAGTATTTTTCTGGCCAAGGTATCTTTACCGCGTTGCTTTGTTCAATATATGCGACAGAGGTCTATCGTTGGCTGAAAAAACGGAATATTACAATTAAATTACCGGAGCAGGTGCCGCCTGGTGTTTCCCGGTCGTTTGAGGTGCTGATCCCGGTCATTGTTATTATGATTACCTTACATCCTCTGAATCTTTTCATTGAGCATGCTACAGGTATGATTTTACCTGAAGCTATTATGGCGATGCTTAAGCCCTTAGTCGCGGCATCGGATAGCCTTTTAGCGGTGATTCTGGCCGTGCTGTTGTGCCAAATCCTGTGGTTCGCGGGTATACATGGGACGATGATTGTTACCGGGATCATGAACCCTTTCTGGATGGCGAACCTTGCGTCTAACCAGGCCGCATTGGCAGCAGGAGAAGCGATCCCGCATACTTTTGTACAAGGCTTCTGGGATCATTTCCTGTTTATAGGAGGTGTGGGTTCAACCTTACCATTGGCAATTCTGCTGATCAGAAGTAGGGCTGCTCATCTTCGGACTATCGGCCGTATGGGCTTTGTACCCGGTCTTTTCAACATCAACGAACCGATATTGTTCGGCGCGCCGATCATCATGAACCCGATTTTGTTCATTCCGTTTGTGTTTATCCCTGTGATTAACGCCATTCTTGCATGGTATGCCATCGATCTGGGGCTGGTAGAGAAAGTGGTTATGATGACCGCATGGACGACTCCCGCTCCCATTGGCGCATCATGGGCAACTAACTGGGCTATTGCTCCGGTAATACTGTGCTTTATCTGTATGGCTATAGCCGCGTTAATGTATTACCCGTTCGTCAAAGCATACGAGAAAACGTTGCTGGCAGCCGATAATTCAAACGTTGAAAGTAAAAATGAAGAAAGTTTTGAATTAAAGTCAGAAAAAGTTTAATACGTTAATTTTAAATATTTTAAGTCATGAGGTGATGTATGGAATATAAATTCCCGGATGGGTTTTGGTGGGGGAGCGCTTCATCTGCGACGCAATCAGAAGGTTCGGTTGATGGCGATGGAAAAGCAAAAAACATATGGGATCATTGGTATAATCTTGAGCCGAACAGATTTCATGAGCAAATTGGTCCGGCTGAAACATCCACGTTTTACAAGAATTATCATCAAGATATTCTGTTGATGAAGCGTATTGGACATAACAGCTTCCGGACATCTATCTCCTGGGCCCGATTGATGCCGGATGGCGAAAAAATCAACCGGGAAGCCGTCGAATTTTATAATAATGTCATTGATGATTTAATCGAAAATGGCATTGAACCGATTTTCGGGCTTTTCCATTTCGACATGCCGCTATACTGGCAGGAGCGAGGAGGATGGCAAAGCAGGGAAACGGTTGCAGCCTATGAAACCTACGCCAAAGTTTGTTTTGAACTGTTTGGTGATAGAGTTAAGCACTGGGTTACCTTTAATGAGCCGGTTGTCGTTGTGGAAGGGGGATATTTATACGACTTCCACTACCCGAATAATGTAAATTTCCGCAGCGCGGCGCAAGTTGCGTTTCATATCATGCTGGCACACAGTAAAGCGGTAAGAGCGTATAAAGACATGGGGCTGTCCGGTAAAATTGGCATAGTGCTTAATCTGACGCCTTCATACCCTCGGTCTAATAATGAAGAGGACTTGAAAGCATCGTTTATTGCTGACCTATTCTTCAACCGTTCATTCCTGGAGCCAGCAATAAATGGTATCTATCCGGTCGAACTAATAGAGATTTTAAAAACCTACGATCAGTTGCCAGAATACGAAAGTGGAGACCTGGAAATCATCCAGCAGGGTAAGGTTGACTTCCTCGGCGTTAACTATTACCAACCGCGAAGAGTCAAAGCCAGGGCAACGATGATCAATCCTGATTCACCGTTCATGCCCGATTGGTTTTTTGAAAACTATGAAATGCCTGGCCGTAAAATGAACGTATATCGTGGCTGGGAAATTTATGAACAGGGTATTTACGATATCTTAATCAACCTACGCGATAACTATGGAAATATCCCTTGCTATATTTCTGAAAATGGCATGGGTGTTGAGAACGAGACCCGATTTATTGCTGATGACGGGCAGGTAAAAGATCATTACCGAATTGATTTTATTCGGGAGCACCTGAAGTGGGTACACCGTGCTATTAGCGAAGGGTCTCAATGCCAGGGATATCATTTATGGACCTTTATTGACAACTGGTCGTGGATGAATGCTTACAAAAACCGATATGGTTTCATTAGCCTGGACCTGGATTCTCAAGTTCGCACCGTGAAACAGAGCGGTGAATGGTTTGCAGAAGTTTCCGTGAATAATGGATTTTGATGAGGATAGTATGTTAGATACCGAAGAAGTCGTTATGGGTATTATTGTTAATGCCGGCCATTCAAGAAGTTTATGCTATGAAGCATTAAATCATGCGAAATCAGGTGATTTTGATCATGCCAGCAAATTACTTGAGATGGCCGCTGAAGCGGGTAAAGAAGCGCATGCCATACAGACTAAGCTGATTGAAGAAGACGAAGGAATGGGGAAAACGACGATGACGCTTGTGATGGTACATGCGCAAGATCATCTGATGACATCTATCCTGTGTCGCGAAATGATAACCGAGTTGGTTCAGATCTATAAAAGTAAATTGAATTAGCCTTGAATAAAGAAGGCGTCCTGGATTCGCAACCGCGCTCGCTCAGCAAAGATAGCGTGACCCTATTATCCGGGGCGTCCTTCTATAAGGGTCTACGTCATGGTTTATTTTCAGAGCTGAACTTAGCCGCGAAGCATGGACATTTGACTATGCGAATAAGCTTCATAACAGCATAATTAAGCCGGCTACGATCAGTAAATTGGTAAACGCTATATTACCGAATTAGTATTCGGCTTTTTACTACCAGCAGTCGGTCATGGAAATGCCAGTTTACTTCGCTTTTATCGCCCCGGACGGCGCACACAAAGACGGACCTGATGCTATCTGATTATTTCTGACGAAAATATCGATAGTTACCTCGGCTTGAAGGGTGATTAAACATGAAATTAAAGCATGCGCTGTGCGGATGGGTACCTTCGGATTTTGACCTCTACAAGGAAACATACCTGAAGTACGGTGGCAGTGTGAATATGCACCCAGACGTTGTTCGCTTTTTTATGGACGAAAAAATACTAACATTCGATTTCTGGCATACCGAAAACAATGGGGATATCACTGCCGCATATTTCGTGACGAATAAAAAATATCCCGGCCTGAATGTTTGGCAGGATTATCCCATATCCTATGACGAAATCATTCTGCCTGCGGCTCCCGAACATAAGGTGATTCTCCCGACGAAAACTAACCGACTTTCGTCGGTCCTTCGTGGATGCGTGCTCAATTCCATTCCGGCCTTTGGCCAGGCGCCTGAGGTTTACCGAATTAAAGAGTCGTTTTCGACGAAAACGACCCGGAAGCGAAATGGTGAACTAAAACGTTTTATAAGTGCAGGCGGGGAAATCCGGCCCCTTGCAGAAATGTCCGCCAGCGTGATTGCGGACCTGTACGTCGCGCTGTTCAGATCCCGTTTTGTGGATTCCGTCCGGTGCTATGACAGATTCAGGATTGAAGCGCTGCTTAGCGCACTGCCGCAGATGGTCTCCGGGAATGCGCTCTTATTAGGTGCAATGAGTCCGGTGAAGTACCGGCAGCATCTTGGGATCACAACATAACAGTCCAGGAATACATCCGCAGCCCCGAAAGTGACATTAGAATATGGGAGTTACAACATCAGTGCGGATAACAAAGATTATGTTAAATTCAATAATAAACGAAATAAAAATCAATATGTTGAGGCAGTGGCCTGCTACTTTCCCACTCCAGCAACCAGTCATGGAAGCTTTAGAAACAGAGTCCTCTCATGAGTTTGTGATGCCTTAAATCCATGGTGAGCATAGAAACCTTTGGCTTCTTCAGTAAGCGCATGAACCATTATCGCACGAACGCCAATGTTCTCAGCTACGCGATAACACCGTAGAACTGCATCGTGGAGTAAATCGGCACCAACCCCTTTTCCGTGCAATGAGACATCTACCGCCAGGCGAGCGAGTATAATCACCGGTATAGGATCTGGCATGTTACGCCGAAGACTGCCTGTAGCTTCCGTATGGTTAACGCTACCGGTGGCCAAAGAGTAAAAACCAGCTACTTTCTTCGTACCCTTCTTGCAAACAACGAACGTTCGGGCAGCGCCAAGAGCTTGATTTTTTAAACCTCTCTGTTTTAGCCATTCATCGAGGACTGTCTCTCCACTGACGAACTCAGCCAGCTGATGAGCGCTGGATAACGGCTCGGGCGCGGTTATACGTCCCACTGAGGTTTCCTTGCCAGTAGTTTATTAATGGCGGAATCATCCTCGACTGGTGCATCGAGCATATCGATGAACTCTGCATACTGTTCGTCGTTAAAATTGAAAACACGGCGATCAAGGATCACATTCTCCGCAGCCTTGCAGGCAATCTCTAGGATAAAGTCGGTTCGCGATTTATGAAGGATCTCTGCAGCGGCATCGATGAGTGCTCTCTGAGACTCTTTAGCTCTTAGGTTGAGTTGAACATCTGATTTCATACACACCTCTCCTGTATAGCAATTGGTATACAAGAATAACACAACACGAACGTATAGCAAATGCTACACATCTCAAAGTGTCGATAATGCGTTTTATGTTAAATATCAGAAACTTAGCGTCAAATTACAGCTATTCTTCTGCAATGGCCTGCTCACTATCACTGCCAGCACGGCTTCAGTCGGGATAGATGGATTCTTTTCTGGCATTAATGCCATAAAGACAAACACGTTTTTTTTCAGGCAAATGGATACCCATCAGGCGAAGAATAAAACCGCGCCACCCCCGGTTAACCTGACGGTTATAGTCATACAGGTCTGCATTTTCTTTTTTAAGCTTTGACCATTCATGCATGAGTGTTAGTGCATTGAGCTCGGCGATGTGCTTCACTTCATCACCGATACGTACTGTGTTAATGCCTCTTCCCGTCATGATGATCCCCTCCGGCAATATCAGTTTCAGATTAACGCTGTTGTGATGATGATTTAACTACACACTAAAGGCAATCTAACGTTTAATCATACCCCTGATAATAAAGAACATCATGGTTAATGAAAACACAATCAGAAGCCAGCCAAAGGGTTTGGCATCAAAAACAGTAGTGATGCAATCATTAGTACAGGTAACCACCTTCGGGGTGACAATAGAAATTCCCCATCCAAGAATAACTACCATAGTGCCTGCTACTGCGGCTAAGAAAAAAGTGGTGAAGAATGCGCATCCGACTACCAGTAACAATCCAATCAGTTCAAATATCATATTCATGATTGCGCTCCAGGTGAGATAACTGCGAACAGACTGATGCTGGCTGTATTATTTAACATATTTCCAGACGCCTGCAGGTATTTTATCATAAAACTTCCCCATTGCCATTTCCGCCAGCCGGTGATCCACTGCGGCATTAAAGTGCTCAAGTTCGTCATCCGTCAGGGAATATTTATTTTTTTCTATTATCCTTTCCAGAGTTTCCTGTGATGTACAGCGGCGTAGTCGTAAAATCCATTCCTGTTTCGTCATTAATTTATATCCTGAGGTGTCCCGGTAATATCATTCTGGAAGATGCTTTTCTTTCAGTCGGTTATGAGTGAACCATTTTGCATATGTAATGTAAACCACAAAAGTTAAGAGTGCGGACAGACTATATAGATACGGCGCGGCATGAACCCTGGAGATGACTGGGGAACAGGATTCTCAAACAACATAAGTTAATTGTAAGGTCGGCATGACCAAAAAAGACATTGTGTATGGACTCTTTCATTATTATTCATTTCGCTTATAAAAAAAACGCTCCCGGACGGGAGCGTAAGCCAGTGACTTCGGCGTCAAATGAGGGTCTGACAAGTGGAGCTGCGGGTTAATTCTGGGTGATCTGGCTGCGATGCTTTTCCGCCTGTTGCTGATGAATAACGGAAGACTGACCATTATTCGCCTTCTCATGCACAACAGCGGCTTTCTCATGCTCGCTCATTTCGGAAAATGGCTTAGCAGTTTTTTGGGTGTTCTCAGGTTTGGCTTTCATCATTTTTTTATGCATTTCAGCCATGTCCTGATGGGCGGCAGTATTGCCGTTTTGCATCATTTCATGGGACATTGCGGCCTGATCGTGACCGCTCATATCCATCATTTTCATGCTCTCCCCCTGAACTGCACTTTTTTCAGCGGATGATTGCATCTGATGGGCAGGCGCCTGGGCATTATTTACCTGGTCATGCATGTTCATTGTCTCTGCAGCCCAGGCAGATGAAGCGACAGCCATCATGGCAATAAAGGATACAAGGATCTTTTTCATGGTTGGGTCTCCGGTGTTTTCATACCCGAACAATCAATGCTTATAACAGAGAAAGCATTTGATCTCAGGGCTGGTTGATCATCACGCCAGGAACCGGGCGATTGAATTATCACGCTGTCCTGATTTATGACTGATTATAAAAAACCGCCTCTGTTTATCACGTGACTGAATGATGACATTTTTGTCACCTTCCGGTTTTCTCCTGAATAACGTTATTAATCCATTAACAGACGCACACTGAACACAATTTCCCGCCCCTGCTGTTCTGCTGACAGCTCGCCGCCGTGAGCATGAATGATCGACCTTGTAATTGATAATCCCAGCCCCGCGCCTTCCGTGTTGTAGAACCTTGATGAGTCTGCGCGATAGAACCGGTCAAACAAACGTTCCAGATTAGCGGGAACCTGGCCGGACATCGTATTCGTAATCATCACGTTCACACAGTCACTGTCACGCTCAAGGTGTATCGCTGTACAGGTGTTATCGGGAGAATACTTGATTGCATTGGAAAGCAGGTTACTGAAAGCACGTCGGAGCATATCGCTGTCTCCGGCAACAACGCCCTCTCCTTCAACCGTGATTGTCTTTCCTGTTTCGTCTGCCAGGGGCTCGAACAACTCACGTAATTCATTCAGTTCGGCTGCCAGATCCACATCATGTTTATCCAGCCGCAGCAGACCATGCTCTGAACGTGCCAGAAAAAGCATGTCACTGGTCATTCGTGACAACCTTTTCAGTTCTTCCAGGTTAGCGAATAAAATTTCGCGGTAATGCGAAACATCCCTTTCCTTAGCCAGTGCAAACTGCGTCTGCATCATCAGATTACTGACTGGTGTGCGCAGCTCATGCGCGATGTCAGACGAGAAATCTGACAGTTTCCGGAATGCCCCCTCCAGGCGATCAAACATATTATTGAACTCCTGCATGGTCTCAGAGATTTCCGGCGGAGCCAGATCGGGATTTAGACGCTGATCCAGGCTGTGTACGGTCATGGAGGAAGCCAGACTGGTCATTTCCCGTAGCGGTTTCAGACCAATACGTGTGGTCAGCCAGCCCAGAATAACAGAAATAAAGACCAGACCGATATTGAACCAGAACAGCCAGGTACTGAGTTTGTCCATAAACAGGGTGTGATACCCAGTATCCGTGGCAACCGTAATGATGACATGTTTGCTTTTACCCTGTTCCGGCGTCACGGCAACCCGCCGCGAGATACTGCGGTACACGGTGTTATTTTCTTCCGTCTGGATCATATAGTCGAGAATATCACCCGACTTATTAAGCAGGACCGCTGGAACAACAGAATTTTTGGCATAGAGTTCAACAATTTTTTCATTTTCCATGTTTTTTATAGAAATGAATAAGCCATTGTGCCCCACCATCGCATCGTTTATTTTTTCTGATAATGACTTAATATCCGTTTTGTTCCTGAACGTCTCTGTTTTAAGAAACTCTTCGGTGAGCTGAAGTTTACCTGTCAGAAAATCGCGGTCCTGATTATCGAAATAGCCATTCAGGGTGCTAATCAGGATAAAACTTGATAACCACCATACCGTAAGCATCACCGCAGAAAAAATCAGGCTCAGGCGTGTGGTCAGGGAAATTTTGAACCTCACTCTTCTCTGATCTCCAGGACATATCCGGCACCGCGAACGGTATGGATCAGTTTTGGCTCAAAGTCATCATCAATTTTACTTCTCAGACGTCTCACGGCGACATCAATCACATTCGTATCACTGTCAAAATTCATGTTCCAGACCAGGGACGAGATAAGACTCCTGGGTAACACTTCTCCGGTGCGTTGCAGCAGCAACTCAAGCAGAACGTATTCTTTACCGGTGAGATGGATCTTCTTCCCCGAACGGATCACGGTCCGGCGCACCATATCAACGGTCAAATCGGCGATGGTGCAGACTGTTGCGGCCTGCGAGCGGGCGCGTCGCAGCAAGGTTCTTACACGTGCAACCAGCTCCGTAAAATCAAAGGGCTTAATCAGGTAGTCATCTGCGCCAAGCTCCAGTCCTTTCACTTTGTCCCGCACGTTGTCCTTTGCGGTTAAAAACAGGACCGGTTCTTCGTGCCCGGACTCCCTCAGTGCGCTGATGATTTGCCACCCGTCGAGGAAAGGCAGCATCACGTCCAGTATTATCAAATCATACTGTCCCTTCGACGCGGCCCCGAGACCATCGCGGCCATTATTAAAGAGATCGGCCTGATAGCCTTCCTCAACCAGTCCCTGCTGCAGGTAACGACCTGTTTTTTGTTCGTCTTCAACGATTAAAATACGCTGCATGGTCAACTCGCTGATATGAAAGTAAAAATCTCACGCATGAGCTTTGGCTGTCCCCTAGCTGACCTGAGACGGAGCAAGCATTCCGAGCCACGCTACGGCGCCCAGAATGATAATCGCAACAACGAATTCTGTCAGGATGCTGTTTCGCATCAGGGCAACGCTGCGATCATAATTCCCTTCCCTGACCATAACTTCAAGCCGGGGACCCAGGTGAAACCGGTTTGCTGCAGCCAGAAGAAGCATCAGAACAAACAGAGCCGTCTTGGCAAGCAATATCCTCCCCCAGGAACTGTTGAATAAGGGAGTTAAGTTACCCTCAGCAATATACAGATAGTTGACCAGCGCACTCAGGATCAGGGCTACAACAATCACCGTTCCTGCCGTGGCAAATTTTGCCAGGGAGTCAGATATCACAATGACGCTCTGTGCATTATGCTCGTTTCTGCGCATCAGCAGGATAGCAAATGCAACCAGAGCACCTGTCCAGGCACCTGCAGCGCCGAGATGGGTCAGATCGCTCAGTAAATGGAGATAGTAATGCAGACCGTCATGCATAACGGCGTGTCCTCCCCAGGCAAGTGTAGCCAGCGCCACGCCCCCACTCATCGTCATCAGCAGGCAGGACAATACTCTCTTATTAGTGTAAAGGAACAAAGCACCGAGTGTGGTAAACAGGGCACAGAGCCTGACAATCCAGCTAATACCCACATCAGTTTCTTCTATCACCATCTCGATAATATGGATGGATAATTCTCTGAGGTCAGTTACTCCACTCATGGCATTAGATACCAGGAGCATATTAATGCCAGTAAGAATGATGCCTGTAACAACAGCAAAGGTTATAAACGACCTTAAATTAGTCAGGTTATAGGTTTCATGTCTGACACCGCTTATTCCATATATCTGAAAAAATGGCAATCCAAATATTACCATCAAATCCAGATAAAGAAGAAAACGAATAACAATCATAATCAGGTCGTTCATAATATTACTTCACTGTAAAGGTGTAATTACCGGTAATAGGGTGCGTATCTGAAGAAACCGCGCGCCAGTCAACACGATAAGTGCCAGCGGGTAAAGGCTCTCGCGGAATAATGACCATCGATTTAGGGTCAGCGCCTGGCGCCACTTTTGCCGCGACCGGCATCGGAGAATGTGATGACATGCCTTTCATACCCGTCATCGTTAATTTTGCACCTGAGAATTTCACGGTCAGATTTTCCGAGAAATTAAGCTGAATCTTTTCCGGGGCCGCTACGGCTGAATCAGCCTGTGGCACAGAGCTTTTTAATTCCGGATGGGCCATAGCAGAGAAAGCAACGCCCATAACGAGGCCACCTGTAAGAATGGCTTTATTTAAAATCGACATTTTATTTACCTGTTTAGTTGAGTGTTTTATATCAGTGCGTTAAAACCAGATTCTGGCTCCCGCCAGGAATACTACCTGATGGTCTTTCTCACCTTCTCTTTTCGCCATATCGGATGTTTTCCCGTAAAGTTGATTCCAGGAAACGCCTATATAGGGTGCAAACTCACGGCGTATTTCATAGCGCAGCCGGAGCCCCAGCTCTGTGTCAGTCAGTCCCCTGCCGCGACCCCGCGATTCATCATCCTGACTGTAGAAATTCACCTCATAGGATGGCTGGAGTATGAGCCGGTTAGTCAGTAAAACGTCGTATTCTCCTCCCAGACGAAGGGCTGCTTTTCCGCCATTACTGACAAAACCCGTAATTTCAGACTCAAAATTATAGAGTGCCAGCCCCTGAAAACCGACAGCAGCCCAGGTCCGGGCAGAAGCAGGTCTGAAATCCTGCCTGACACCCGCAACCAAATCCCACCATGGGCCAACCGCATGTCCCCAGAGTAACTGCGCTTCAGCCGCCTCCGTTTCCCCATTGCTTCGTTCACCTTCACTCTTTAGCCAAATCCGATCTGTGTCGCCTCCAATCCAGCTGTTAACACTCCAGCTGAAATTGTTGGTGTTATCCGACCGTTGCCATTCCAGTTGATCCAGCAGAACCAGATAATTAATCGCACTGTCGTGAATCGCATGCCCCTGTAAATTGCCGAATGCAGCCTTCCGGTCGGCATCGGTAACAGGCGGAATTGGCGTTCTGCTCTCAGTTACAATGGGCTCCATTGACGTCATCTCAGTGAAATTCTCATCTGCTGGCATCTGCATGGCAGACATGTCGTGCCCGGCGTGGGGATCTGCAGAGACGGAGCCCGCCGCAATAGAAAGCTGTGAGGTAAACAAACCGGCGACCAGAACAGGTATGGCCTTCAAATTTCTCTTCATTCGCATCATTCCTCCACCCGGACTTCACGAAACATTCCCATTTCCATGTGATAGAGCAAATGGCAGTGATACGCCCAGCGGCCAAGCGCATCTGCTGTCACTCTGTAACTGCGTTTTGTACCAGGGGGAACATCTATTGTGTGTTTACGAACCATGAAATTACCGTTTTCATCTTCCAGATCGCTCCACATACCATGCAGGTGAATGGGGTGAGTCATCATGGTATCGTTGATCAGCGTGATCCTGAGCCGCTCACCGTATTTCAGCAGCACCGGTGCGGCATCTGAAAACTTGATTCCGTTAAATGACCAGGCAAACTTTTCCATGTGGCCGGTTAAATGCAGTTCTATGGTACGGCCAGGTTCACGTCCGTCAGGATCCTCAAAGCGGCTTTTCAAATCCGCGTACGTGAGAACCTTTCTTCCGTTATTTCGAAGACCAATACCCGGATCATTTAATTTCGGAGAGACGCTCATCGCCTGCATATCAACCAGTGGGTTATCCGTTTCTGACGCAGGATGACTTTGCATACCCGGCATTCCGGCCATCCGGGAATGATCCATACCGGCCATGCTGCTGTGATCCATGGGCGCGGAGGATGTCCCGCTATCCGGAAGGTCAGCACCGTCCATAGACATCATCTCTCCGCTGTTATCCATGCCTCCCATCTGGCTGTGGTCCATTCCTGCCATATCATGTCCCATTCCCCCCATACCCATATCTTCCATGGTCAACAGAGGACGGGGATCGAGGGGGGGAACGGCAGCACTTAACCCTTCTCTCGTGGCCAGTGTCCCTCGAGCGTAACCGGTCCTGTCCATGGATTGTGCGAAGATGGTATAGGCCTCACCCTGAGGCTCCACAATGACATCATAGGTTTCGGCAACGGCAATCCTGAATTCGTCAACGGTAACCGGGTTTACATACTGGCCATCTGCAGCCACGACCGTCATTTTCAGCCCGGGGATACGGATATCGAAATAGGTCATTGCCGAGCCGTTGATAAACCGTAAGCGTATCTTTTCACCGGGACGGAACAGTCCGGTCCAGTTTTTCAGCGGGGCCTGCCCGTTCATGAGATAGGTGTAGGTGTAGCCACTGACATCCGCGAGGTCAGTCGGATTCATTTTCATTTCAGCCCACATTTTCCGATCGGCAATGGTGGCTGACAGCCCCCTGGTATTCACGTCGCGGAAAAAAGAGCCAACGGTTGGTTTATTGAAATTGTAGTAATCCGACTGTTTTTTTAATTTTTTCAGCAGGCTGTGAGGATTTTCATCGGTCCAGTCAGACAACATGACCACATGCTCACGATCGTAAGCAAACGGTTCTGGCTCCCTGGCATCGATGATAATGGCACCGTATACCCCCTCCTGTTCCTGCAGACCGGAATGGCTGTGGTACCAGTAAGTCCCGTTCTGCTTAACCTTAAAGGTGTAAACGTAGGTATCATCAGGCTCTATGCCCATAAAACTCAGCCCCGGAACACCATCCATATTGGCCGGAAGAATAATGCCGTGCCAGTGAATGGACGTCTGTTCATTAAGACGGTTTTTGACCTTCAGGGTAATGGTGTCACCTTCTTTCCAGCGAAGAACGGGCCCCGGCAGGCCTCCATTGATTGTTTTGGCCTGACGCTCACTGCCCGTGATATTGACGGCCGTTTCACCAATGGTCAGGTCAAACTGAGTACCCTGCAGGGATGCGGCAACTGGCAGGCTCAGACTGGAACGCGCATTGAAACTCCATACGCCAAGACTTCCGGCTACGCCAGAGAGGGTTAACCCCTTCAGGAAAGTTCGTCGAGACGTTTTCAACAGCATGCGCATTCCCTTATTTAAAGTATGGTTACTGACAGAATTCGAGAACCGATTTAAATTAAATTACTGGTTCATCCACTTACAATGAAATGAATCTAGCACACCTTAAGAAACAAATTCATTACAATCGTGTAATGTACGTGGCTGTATTACATTTACGTCATCTTCCCCACAGGTTGATTTTTTTATATATGATCATAAGGACATCTTTTATGTACCTCAGAAGGTAATTACACATGAATATATTAATCACGACCACTGCGTTTACAGCTTTATTTTGTGGGGCAGCTTTTGCTCAGTCCAGTGATATTGCCCATGAAGCACATCGATTTGTTAATAATGCCTCAGCCGTCAGTCATGTGAACTCCTCGACGCATGAAAACTTACCGGACAGGGTTAATAAAAACAACACGCCCTCATTCTCCGAAATGAATGAACATGAAAGGGCCATTGTTGCTCATTCATTTATGAACAACAGCGCGTCCTATGCGCATCAGAAAATGATTGAGGAACATAAAAAAATGCTGTCCGGCAGTGATGCAAATTCAAAGACCTCGTCTTCTTCTTTTAACGAACTGAATGCCGGAGAAAAAGCCGCTCTCGTGCATGAGCAGGTCAATAATGCCGGTGCGGAAGCACATCAGACGCAGGCAAGAAAGCTTCGCGGGCTGTATTCGACCAGGTAACTGCAGGCGGGTTAGAGCTTAGCGTCAGGTGCGCAGCAGGGCTTTACTGACGGGTTACGTAGCAGGACATGAGCCCCATATTGCTCTGCCGTAACCTGTTTCAGTCCCGTTAATCATCACCGTCGGGCTGGTCATACAGTTCCCAGAGCTTCAGGAGCAAACGGGAAACAAGATATGTTACAAAAATGACGACCATCAACGGTGCTCCCGATTAACTGACAGATGACACGCCTCCTGAAAACCCCTAGCATACGCCGCAGTGTTCATGCTAACGGCGAATTCCAGTAAATGTATTCTACCGATGTCGTAAAAGAAAATGCCTACCTTTCAGCCACCCGCTCGGGGCTGGAATCGAACGAGATCGCTACTCTTCAGCGCTCCTTGCCTTCCCGGTTTAATCTGCGGCATTTGAAAAAAAATGAATCATTAAAACTCGTACTGCAAAAGAAAGCGGGAAAATCACGTGTCGTGGCCTATAAATTTACGTCCGGTTCATTTAATTACACGGCGTATCGTATATCAGATAAAAAGTTCTATAACCTTTCCGATACTTCCGGGAAAGGCAGTCTCGATTATCCGTTACCGGCCACAGCAAGACTCAGTTCGCCTTTCAATCCTGCAAGACTTAACCCGGTATCGGGAAAAGTGAGTCCCCATAATGGCATTGATTATTCCATGCCCATGAACACGAAAATAGTCAGCGTCATCGACGGAAAAATCACCCGGGCCGAATACAACAGCACCATGGGATATTTTGTTGAAGTAACAGGAAAAGCCGGTGTTAAAACTCGCTATCTCCACCTCAATAAAATACTCGTTACTAAAGGGGCCAGGGTTACCCGGGGAGACGCTATTGCGTTATCCGGTAACAGCGGACGTTCATCCGGTCCTCATCTGCATTACGAGCTGGTCATCAATAAC
Organism: Klebsiella sp. RCJ4; assembly: GCF_009025755.1. Taxonomy (NCBI): domain Bacteria; kingdom Pseudomonadati; phylum Pseudomonadota; class Gammaproteobacteria; order Enterobacterales; family Enterobacteriaceae; genus Klebsiella; species Klebsiella sp. RCJ4. The sequence continues at coordinate 21,374 of NZ_WCIN01000045.1, read as the reverse complement.
AATCCTGTTAACTCACTGGCGTTCCGGGCAGCGGCACCCGCTGATAACAAACTTGAACAGCATGCCTTTGCGCATGCCAGAGACTACGAACGATACCTGGACTGATAACGGGGCCGCGACGCGGCCCCGTCTGCCGGATTAATTTTTTTTATCGTTTTCACTTCCTTGATGTTGATGATCTCCATGCCCTCCGTGGCCGTGGAAAAGATGCATTAGCGGGCAGACCAGCAATAACAGATATGGCCAGTAACCTGCCACATGTGACCAGTGTTCGCGCAGGAGGGCAAATGCCGCAATCGCGGCGACAGCAATAAGCGCATAGGTGGTACTTTTCATACCGGACTCCTTCTGTTAGTAACAGACCCTTCATTCAGGGTTATTTCCCGAGCCTGACACTTTTCAGACGCAACGCATTTGCAATGACGCTAACGGAGGAAAGGGCCATAGCCGCCGCCGCAATAACTGGCGACAGCAGTATTCCATACACAGGATAAAGCAGACCTGCAGCTACAGGCACCCCAAGAGCATTGTAGATAAACGCAAAAAACAGATTCTGCCGGATATTTTTCATGGTGATTTCTGACAGATGACGGGCCCTGTTGAGTATCATCAAATCGCCTTTGAGAAGGGTAACGCCAGCACTTTCTATTGCCACATCTGTACCCGTTCCCATGGCTATACCCACGTCAGCCGCTGCCAGCGCCGGGGCATCATTCACACCGTCTCCGGCCATCGCAACCACATGGCCAGACGCTTTCAGTCGGGTTATCACTGCTTTTTTGCCATCCGGCAGAATCCCGGCTTCAACCTCATCTATTCCCAGTTTCCGTGCGACTGCTTCAGCAGTAAGCTGGTTATCCCCGGTGAGCATAACAATGCGGATCCCCGCCTGACGCAAAGCTTTAAGCGCATCCGGCGTGGTTGCTTTCACGGGATCCGAGATAGCTATCAGGCCTGCAAGGTTCCCGTCTGTGGCCACATAGATAACGGTAGCGCCTTCCATCCGCAACGTATCCGCAACGGCCTTTTGATTATCAATAACGATACTGTTTTCCTGCATAGCCAGTTCATTACCAATAACAACCCGTTGACCTTCGACATCGCCTGAGACACCTTTCCCCGACGGGGCATTGAAATTACTGACGGCAGGTATCACGATCCCCTTTTCATGCGCGGCTCTGACAACAGCCATACCCAACGGATGCTGCGAACCTTTTTCCACTGCAGCTGTTACACGTAAAAGAGATATTTCCCCACCCGGACTGAGACTGATAATCCCTGTCACCGTAGGCGAACCTTCCGTGAGCGTGCCTGTTTTGTCGACAACCAGCGTGTCCACTTTTTCAAGACGCTCAAGGGCTTCGGCATTCTTGATTAACACCCCGGCCTGGGCGCCTTTGCCCACCCCCACCATTATCGACATCGGCGTGGCCAGTCCCAGCGCGCAGGGACAGGCAATAATCAGGACCGACACAGCCGCAATGAGACCGTGCGCCATCCTGGGCTCGGGCCCCCAGACAGACCAGATCAAGAAAGCAACAACCGCGATAAGTATCACCAGAGGAACAAACCAGCCTGAAACGCTGTCTGCCATTCTCTGGATGGGGGCACGCGAACGCTGTGCATCAGCGACCATCTGAACAATTCGTGAGAGCATCGTTTCATCACCGACTTTCTCTGCACGGATGATAAGACTACCTGTCTGATTAATCGTCCCCCCAATGACAGGGTCACCCTTCGTTTTGGTAACCGGCATAGACTCCCCGGTCACCATCGATTCATCAACGGTTGTTTTGCCTTCGATCACGATACCGTCGACCGGAATACTCTCTCCAGGTCTGATGCGGAGCTTATCGCCAGGCAGGACATCTTCCGCATTAATATCCGTTTCATGACCGTCATGATCCAGCCGTCTGGCGGTTTTGGGGGCAAGGTTCAGAAGCGCAGTAATGGCGCCTGAGGTTTGTTCCCGTGCCCGCAGCTCAAGAACCTGTCCCAGCAGAACAAGCACCGTAATAACTGCTGCGGCTTCAAAATAAACGGCCACCAGGCCATCCATGTTTCTGAACGATGCAGGAAACCAGGAGGGGAAGACGGTTGCAATGACGCTGTAAACCCAGGCTACGCCGGTCCCCATTGCAACAAGGGTAAACATATTCAGGGAGCGGTTACGTAACGACATTCCGGCCCGGGCGAAGAATGGCCAGCCACACCACAACACGACAGGGGAGGCCAGAAGCAACTGCAGCCATGTGTTGTACTGTGGCGGTACTGTATTCCTCAAGTCGGGAAACAGATGAGATCCCATTTCGAGTACCAGAACCGGAAACGCCAGCAACAACCCCAGCCAGAAGCGTCTTGTCATGTCGTGAAGTTCATCACTCGGCCCCGTGGATGCCGTAGCTACGAGCGGCTCCAGTGCCATTCCACAGACAGGACAGCTTCCGGGACCACTGCGGCGTATCTCCGGGTGCATCGGACATGTCCACACACCTTCAGAATTCTCTTTTTCCGCCTGGTTGTGAGGCTGTTTTATCTGATCAGGGCTGACTTCGTGATGATCGTGGTGATGGTGATGGGAATGTTCACTGGCATCTTCGGTAAGATAACGATCGGGATGGGCTTTAAATTTACTCTCACAGCTGGCGGAGCAGAAATAAAGTTGGTGGTCCTGGTATCGAATGCTGCTGTGCGCCCTGTCGGGCAGGATGGCCATCCCGCACACGGGATCTCTCACCTTATGCAATACGTGGCCCTCGTCCGGGGATAATGTCTGCTCAGAAGCAGTCTGGTTGTTGTGTTGCACTGCATTGTCATTTTTCACAGTAACTCTCCTTATGCATACCGAAGCATCTTCTGTCTTCAGGGTATGTCATGGATGCGATTACCACGAATATCGCCGGCACAGGAGTGCCTGCTACCGGCGTCCCGTTATCAGCCGTTCCGCTGACTATTCGATTCGCTGGAAGACTTTTTTACTTCCATCCGGTGAGAATGCGATAACATCGTAAGCCTCTTTTCGGGCTCCCATCTCCATTCCAGGACTTCCTGCTGGCATACCGGGGGTGGCGAGACCGTATATACCCGAACCAGACTGCATTGCCTTATGTATCGTTGTCGCAGGCACATGGCCTTCAATGATCAAATTACCGGCAACCGCGGTATGACAACTTCGTAGTCCTGCAGGAATAGCATGCTTTTCTTTCAGGGCTGACAGCGCCTGATCATTCATGACGTGAGTTCGTACTTCAAACCCGTCTTTTTCCATCGCTTTGCCCCACAGGGAACAACAGCCACAGTTTTCAGATTTGTACATATCAATCACTTTTTCACTCGCCATCGCGGGTAGTGAAAGGCCGAGAGCCAGCGCCATTAGAACCACTTTTTTCATACTCACCTCTGTATATTATCGATATAAACCCTGACGTCAGGGTGAATCAGTAAAGAAGGACACCCACAGGGGGTGCCCTTTCAGGTTCAGGACACGCTTTTTTTATGTCTGCGCAGCCAGATTAATTTGTAGGCGGCAGGAATAATGAACAGGGACAGCAGCGGAGCCGTGATCATCCCACCAATCATGGGTGCCGCGATACGGCTCATGACTTCTGAACCTGCACCGGTTCCCCAGAGTATTGGCAGCAGACCCGCAATGATCACCGCCACGGTCATGGCTTTCGGCCGGACACGCAGTACGGCACCATGATAGAGGGCTTCATCAAGGCCTTCCGGTGTGAACGTCTCTTTACGGGACAATTCCGGGTGCGCTTCAATGGCATGACGCAGATACATCAGCATGACCACGCCAAACTCTGCTGCCACCCCGGCCAGGGCGATAAACCCGGTTCCGGTCGCCACTGACATATGGAAGCCCTGCCAGTACAGGAACCATATCCCGCCAACCAGGGCAAACGGCAGGCTCATCAGAATAAGTAAGGCCTCATCAGCCCGGCGGAATGCCAGATATAACAGGATGAAGATGATCATCACCGTCATCGGTACCATCAGTTTTAATTTCTTATTGGCGTGCTCGAGTAATTCAAACTGTCCTGAGAATGCCACACTGGTCCCCGGTCTCAGTTTCACTTTCTCACTGATGGCCGTCTTAATATCGTTCACCACCGACACCATGTCCCTGCCGCGGGCATCAACATAAATCCAGCTGGCTGGCCGGGCATTTTCGGTTTTCAGCATGGTTGGTCCGGAAACGACCTTAATATCGGCAACATCGCCCAGCGTAATTTGCTGCTTCATTGGGGTCAGGATTGGCATCTCTCTCAACGCCTGCGGACTGTTACGGTAATCCTGCGGATAGCGAATGTTAATAGGGTACCGGGCCACGCCTTCAACCGTCTCACCCACCATAGCCCCACCGATTGCTGAAGAGACGAACAGCTGGACGTCGCCCACAGTCATCCCGTACCGGGAAGCTTTCTCCCGGTTGATATCGATATCGATGTAGCGCCCGCCCTCAAGTCGCTCAGCCAGGACAGACACCACGCCAGGCACGGTTTTGGCTACCGCCTCGATACTCTGCGCCGTCGCGTCGATATCGGACAGAACAGTCCCGGACACTTTGATACCTATCGGGCTTTTGATCCCGGTTGAGAGCATATCAATACGGTTACGGATAGGCGGCACCCAGAGGTTTGCCAGACCCGGTAAACGGACTGTCCTGTCGAGTTCATCAATAATCTTGTCAATTGTCATGCCGGGACGCCACTGATCCTCAGGTTTGAGCTGGATCGTGGTTTCCACCATTTCGAGCGGCGCGGAATCCGTTGCGGTCTCTGCTTTACCGGTCTTGCCAAATACAGAAGCCACTTCAGGAACGCTTTTGATTAACTTGTCTGTTGTCTGCAGGAGCGCTGCAGCTTCTGCCGGAGAGACGCCAGGCAAGGTCGACGGCATATACAGCAGATCGCCCTCGTTAATCTTCGGCAGAAATTCACCGCCCACCTGACTCAGTGGCCAGATAACCGTGAAAATGGACAAGGCCGCAACCAGCAGGGTTGTTTTTGGCCAGTGGAGGACCCGCAGCAGCAAAGGATGATACGCTTTGATCAGCACCCGGTTCAGGGGATTACTTGTCTCGGCAGGAATTTTCCCCCGGATCCAGAATCCCATCAGAATAGGAATGACGATGATGGCCAGTGCGGCCGCTCCCGCCATGGAGTACGTTTTCGTGAATGCCAGCGGGCCAAACAGACGACCTTCCTGCCCTTCCAGGGTAAAGATAGGAATAAAGGACAGGGTGATGATCAGCAGGCTAATGAACAACGCGGGTCCCACTTCCACGGAGGCGTCGGTAATCACCTTCCAGCGGGTGGCGTTGTCAATCTGCTCACCCGGATGCTGATGATCCCACTCCTCAAGCCGTTTGTGCGCATTTTCAATCATCACAATGGCGGCATCCACCATCGCACCGACGGCAATCGCTATCCCTCCCAGCGACATGATATTGGCGTTCAGTCCCTGGAAGTGCATGACGATAAAGGCGATACACAGGCCAAGTGGCAGAGAAATAATCGCCACCAGGGCAGAACGGACATGCCAGAGGAACAGTGCGCAAACGACAGCAACAACGATAAACTCTTCAAGAAGCTTGTAACTGAGGTTATCAATCGCCCGGTCGATTAACTGGCTGCGATCGTAGGTGGTCACGATTTCAACGCCTTCCGGCAGGCTGGCCTTCAGCGTCTCCAGTTTATCCCTCACTGCCGTGATAACGTCGCGCGCATTTTTACCCGACCGCAGGATCACCACGCCGCCAGCGACTTCTCCCTGGCCGTTCAGCTCGGCAATACCACGCCTCATTTCGGGCCCGGTCTGCACGCGGGCAACATCCCGCAGATAAACCGGCACGCCGTTCTCACCTGTTTTCAGGACGATGTTATTAAAATCATCAATGCTCTGAAGATAACCGCTGGCACGGACCATATACTCCGCTTCGGCCATTTCAACGGATGAGCCACCGGCCTCCTGGTTAGACGATTCAAGTGCCTGTTTCACTTCGGGCAGGCTGATACCGTACTGGGACAGTTTTACCGGATTGACCTGAATCTGGTACTGTTTCACCACGCCGCCAACCGAAGCGACCTCAGCCACGTTCGGGATGGTTTTCAGCTCAAATTTCAGGAACCAGTCCTGCAGAGAGCGCAGTTCTGAAAGGTCGTGTTTTCCGTTGCGATCGACAAGGGCATATTCAAAAATCCAGCCCACACCCGTGGCATCAGGACCGATTTCAGAACTCACACCGGCAGGCAGTTTTCCCTGAACCTGATTCAGATATTCCAGCACGCGGGAACGGGCCCAGTACAGATCGGTGCCGTCTTCAAAAATGACATACACATACGAATCCCCGAACTGTGAAAAACCACGCACGGTTTTTGCGCCAGGTACGGACAGCATGGTGGTGGTAAGTGGATAGGTGACCTGGTTTTCTACAATCTGCGGGGCCTGGCCGGGATAGCTGGTTTTGATAATGACCTGTACATCTGACAGGTCAGGCAAGGCATCGACCGGCGTGTTAATAATCGTCCATGTACCCCAGATGCTGAGAAACAGGGCCCCCATCATGACCAGGAAACGGTTGGCGACAGAGCGCCGGATAATCCATTCAATCATCGTCGTCTCCTCAGTGCCCTGAATGCATATTTACAGGCTGGTCAGACATTGCTGGCATACTGCTTTCTGTTTTTTCAGGGTGGCGCATACGTTCCAGCGCGCCCGTAATATTGGCTTCGGAGTCAATGAGGAACAGGCCACTGACCACCACGGTATCGCCTTCATTCAGGCCGGAACCGATGCCGGACTGTTGCTGTGATTCATGCAGAACGTGGATCTGTTTCGGCACAAACTTGCCTTCATCATCAACAGTAATCACGCGCTGTTCTTTGCCGGTATCGATAACGGCCTGGCTTGGTATCAGCAGCATCTCCTGGCTCTTGGTATTCAGTTTCAGATAGGCATTCATGCCCGGCTTGAGAAACTCATCCTTATTAGAAACCTGGAGACGGACCTGAAGCGTACGGGTTGTCTGATCCACGCTGGGAAGAATGTTCCATTTTTCGACATGGAATGTTTTATCCGGATAAGCCGGTACCGAAATTTCAAACTGCGACGTATCTTTCAGCAGATATGCGATAGATTCTGGCACTGCAGCGCTGATCCAGACCGGGTCCATCCCCTGAATCTGAGCCACTACTTTATCTTTCGAAATATTCATGCCGGTGCGCAGGTCAAACGCAGTAATGACACCATCAATAGGTGCTTTAATGGTAAAACGGGTCTGGATTGTGCGGGTTGAACGCAGCCTTTGAATATCCTCTTCCGGCATACCAGCCAGACGAAGTCGCTCCAGAACCCCTTTTATCTGGGTTGACGTACCGCCTGTACCGGATAACAGCAGGAACTCACTTTGTGCCTCAACCCATTCAGGAATGGTGATATCGATAAGCGGAGTGCCTTTCTTCACATGATCGCCAATCGTCAGGGGATACACTTTTTCGACGAAACCGTCAGAGCGCGCCTGCACAATGACAAACTGATACTCGTTGTAACTGACATTAGCCGGGATTGTCTGGGAATAATTCAGCATTCCTCGCGTGACTTTTTGCGTTTTTAATCCCAGATTCTGAACCTGCGTTGGATCGATACGGATCCCGCCACTGCTTTTATCGCCACTTTCATCAGCATATTTCGGCACCAGGTCCATATCCATAAAGGGAGATTTTCCGGGTTTATCAAATTTGGTATCCGGTTTCATCGGGTCATACCAGAAAAGTACCTTTCGCTCCGGTGCCTTTTGTTCGGTTTGTACTGTTTTTTGTGATGAGTTTACATACTGCCAGGCAGTAACCGATATCAGCCCCCCTGCTATGAGGCTGCTGATAATTATTGCAGCATATTTTATCTTTAAAGAAGCCATACAATTTCTCGCTGAAAAATCAAAACACCTGGCATATGCGCCCGATCATTCATTCACAGTAATCCCTTAATGAATGTTCAGGCGCACTGGATGTATTCGCTCCGGACTGATAATCAGGATTGCGTAACGTTAATGCTTTTGAGTAAGGAGATATTGCCCTGCTGAATAAACGAGAAATCGACATGGTTGCCGGTTTTCAGGGCATTGATAGCGTCGTCTGCATTAACAAAAGTGAAGCGCATGGTCATTGCAGGCCAGCCCACAGCAGGGATTGCTTCGTGCGAAATGGTAATCTTTTTACTATTCATATCAATGTCTTTAACGACACCGGTGCCCTTGATAACCTGCTGTACCGAAGCATCACTGGCAGCATTCATATCGCCATGCTGATGTGTTTCAGCATGAAGACCGGCAGAAAACATGACAGAGAAGGCACCAAATAAAACGGCTTTAAGTGAATTACGCATTTTTAATTTCCTGATTAATTAAATAAATTTACTCTACCCAACCGCCACCCAGCGCGGTAAACAGATTAATTTCGTTAACCTGTCGGGAATAGGTAAGATCGAGAATGGTTTGCTGCGTAGCGAAGAGGGAACGTTCTGCATCCAGCACTTCGATGTAACTGACAGCACCACTTGCATATAATCCTCTGGCACGCTGGAGAGTTATCTGAAGTGAATCAAGATAACGCTGCTGTGACTCAAGTTGCTGGCTAAGGCTGTCGCGCAGCGCAAGCGTGTCGGAAACATCCTTAAAGGCTGACTGAATTTTTTGTTCGTAATTAACCACCGATTGTTGCTGGCGAATTTCAGCCAGCTTCAGATTGGCTTTATTCCTGCCAGCATTAAAAATAGGAATTTCAATTTTAGGGATAAAATTCCACATTCCACTTCCTGACGTAAACAGGCTTGACAGCTCCGTACTGCTTGCGGAAAGACCACTGGTCAGGGTAATGGAGGGGAAAAAGGCCGCTCGCGCTGCGCCAATATTGGCATCAGCCGCTTTCAGCTGATATTCCGCTTCCATAATATCCGGTCGCTGCAGCAAAATTTGTGACGACAGATTTGGTGGCAATTTTACTGGTGCGATCTCCCCGCCTTTCATCCCTTTTTCTGACGGAAGTGCGCGGTACGTTCCCAGCACCAGTTGCAGGGCATTGTTTGCCTGAGCCAGATCGCCTTCTCGTTTGGCTATTTCGGCGCGGGTACTTTCGATTTGTCCTCTCGCCTGTTCAAGTGCCAGAACGTTCGTACTCCCGGTCACGAGCTGTTGCTCAACGAAAGCATAGGACTGTTCATAATTTTTCAGCGTTTCCCGCGCAATACGGAGTTGTTCGTACGCCAGTTGCTGGCTGAAATAGCTCTGTGAAACGCTGGAGACCAGCAGGATGTGTACGGCCCGACGGGCTTCTTCGCTGGCAAAGTAGTTCTGGCGGTCAGCATCACTCATGTTCTTAAGTTTGCCGAAAAAATCGAGCTCATAGCTGAGCTCCAGACCCGCGTCGTACTCCTGTGTGGTCGGCTTGTCACCTTTCAGACCACCGTTGTATGTGATCCCGGATGAGGCATTCAGCTGGGGATAACGATCTGCATCCGTGACGTTGAACTGGGCCCGGGCCTCTTCAACCTTCAGGGCAGCCATTCTCAAATCACGGTTATTATTCAGGGCTTCACCGATCAGCCTGCTGACCTGGGGATCGACAAAAAAGTTTCGCCAGCCCGTATCCTGATAGCTGTTTACCGCAGGCGTCAGACTGTTTTTAGACAATGAAAACTGCTGGGGAACCGGAGCTGGCGGACGCTGATATTCAGGTGCCAGAGAAACACAACCAGCCAGGATGAATATGGTACTGATGCTGAGTAATTTTAATTTGAACATAACGCTTCTCGTACAGGCAGACCTGGTAAATGGTTCAAACGAAATCCAGAGTATTGATAGGGATACTTTACCGAACGCTCTCTGTTTGCCGGGTGACAGGATAATGACAATGTTGTCATTTTTGCTGTAATCCGTTGATAACGATCGTGGGAGCAATAAAATGACATTAGCAGCCAGCCGGGGAGCAAGATGAAAATATTGATCGTCGAAGACGAAATTAAAACAGGTGAATATCTCAGCAAAGGGCTTACAGAGGCAGGGTTCGTAGTGGATCACGCTGATAATGGTCTTACCGGATATCATCTCGCCATGACAGCCGAGTATGATTTAGTCATTCTGGATATCATGCTACCTGATGTGAACGGCTGGGATATCATCCGCATGCTGCGCACTGCCGGAAAGGGTATGCCGGTCTTACTGCTGACAGCCCTCGGCACGATCGAACACAGGGTCAAAGGACTGGAACTGGGTGCGGACGATTATCTGGTTAAACCCTTTGCGTTTGCCGAACTGCTCGCCCGGGTGAGAACCCTTCTGAGGCGGGGAAACACGATGATCACGGAAAGCCAGTTTAAGGTGGCTGACCTCTCGATTGATCTCGTATCCAGAAAAGTCAGTCGCGCCGGAAACCGCATTGTGCTCACCAGTAAAGAGTTCAGCCTGCTGGAATTCTTCATTCGCCATCAGGGAGAGGTTCTTCCCCGCTCCCTGATTGCCTCTCAGGTCTGGGACATGAATTTTGACAGCGACACTAATGCGATCGATGTCGCAGTAAAGCGACTCCGCGCTAAAATAGACAACGATTACGGGACAAAGCTGATCCAGACAGTCCGGGGCGTGGGCTACATGCTGGAGGTCCCGGATGCATAGCAAACCTTCCAGACGCCCTTTCTCACTCGCTCTGCGGCTGACCTTTTTTATCAGCCTGTCCACGATACTGGCTTTTATCGCCTTCACCTGGTTTATGCTGCATTCTGTTGAAAATCATTTTGCCGAGCAGGATGTCAGCGATCTTCAACAAATCAGCACCACACTGAACCGTATACTGCAGTCCCCGGTGGATCCGGATGATAAAAAAATAAGCAAAATAAAGGAATCAATTGCCAGCTACCGCAACGTTGCCCTTTTGCTCCTCAATCCCAGGGGTGAAGTGCTCTTTAGCTCAGCTCAGGGGGCGGCACTACGCCCGGCAGTGAATTCAGCAGATTTTAGCGAGCACAGCCGCGCACGGGATGTCTTTCTCTGGACGGTGGAGGATCCTGCGGGACCGATGGATACCGGGTCCGAAATGAAGATGGAAACATACAGGATTATCGCCTCCTCTGGTCAGGCGATATTTCAGGGCAAACAGCAGAACTATGTCATGCTGACTGGCCTATCCATTAATTTCCATCTCCATTACCTCGATGCGCTGAAAAAGAACCTGATTGCGATTGCCGTCGTGATAAGCCTGTTGATTGTTCTGATCATTCGAATCGCTGTCCGTCAGGGGCACCTGCCCCTTCGTAATGTCAGCAATGCCATTAAAAACATCACCTCCGAGAATCTTGATGCGCGACTGGAACCGACACGCGTTCCCATTGAGCTGGAGCAACTGGTTATCTCGTTCAATCATATGATTGGAAAGATTGAGGATGTCTTTACCCGCCAGGCCAATTTCTCTGCCGATATCGCGCATGAGATCAGAACGCCCATCACCAATCTGGTGACGCAGACTGAAATCGCACTGAGTCAGGATCGAACACAGAGGGAACTTGAGGATGTCCTCTATTCCAGTCTTGAAGAGTATAACCGGATGACCAAAATGGTCAGCGATATGCTGTTCCTGGCACAGGCAGATAATAATCAGCTGATACCTGACAGGGTCATGTTTGACCTCAGAGCGGAAGTCATGAAAGTCTTCGAGTTTTTCGAAGCCTGGGCCGAAGAACGCAATATCACGCTCAAATTTAACGGGATGCCCTGCCTGGTTGAGGGAGATCCACAAATGTTCAGAAGGGCGATCAATAATCTGTTATCCAATGCCCTGCGTTATACCCCGGAGGGACAGGCAATCACCGTCTCAATAAGAGAGCAGGAGAGCTTTTTTGACCTTGTGATTGAAAATCCGGGGAAACCGATCCCTGAAGAACATTTATCAAGGCTGTTTGACCGTTTTTATCGGGTGGATCCATCCAGACAACGAAAAGGAGAAGGCAGCGGCATCGGCCTTGCGATTGTGAAGTCAATCGTGGAAGCACATCACGGAAGAGTGCAGGTGGAATCAGACGTACGCTCCACGCGTTTTATCTTATCCGTGCCCAGACTGGAGAAAATGATCCCGGAAACCCAATGCTGAAAATAAAGATGTAAATGACAAAGATGTCATTAGCCTGTCATGCAGCAAACAGAAGCCATTCGATATAATTAGTGCAACTTATCAGGAAGGCTGGATTGCTTCATCAATACCCGGCGTCAGAGTACGCCAGGAAATGAATATCCAGCCCTCTTCCGGAGAAATAAACGCTGCCGAACTTGTTTCAGTTATGGAACTGAAAACACCGGTTGTACTTCCCCGGACATCACTAATTCAGAAATGGAGAGTTATCATGAAAAATATCGTATTAGCATCTTTGCTGGGCTTTGGTTTAATTTCATCGGCCTGGGCCACTGAAACCGTGAATATCCATGATCGCGTCAACAATGCACAGGCTCCTGCTCACCAGATGCAGTCTGCTGCGGCTCCTGTCGGGATCCAGGGGACTGCTCCTCGTATGACCGGTATGGACCAGCATGAACAGGCCATTATTGCTCATGAGACCATGACGAACGGCTCGGCGGATGCGCACCAGAAAATGGTGGAAAGTCATCAGAAGATGATGGGAAATAACACGGTATCCACGACCGTCCCGTCAACGTCTTACGCGGCGATGAATGAGCATGAAAGAGCAGCGGTTGCCCATGAATTCATGAATAACGGGCAATCCGGCCCACATCAGGCCATGGCCGAAGCGCACCGCCGCATGATCAATGCAGGCTGAATGCGACGGTAGTATCCGTGCTGTTACCTTTTCCCTGATAGATTTTCCTGAAACAACGTTGCTACATTTTTGCCCCCCGTCAGGGGGCTTTTTTGTCTGACTCAGCTACACTTAACCGGTACCTGTCTGAAAGGAATTATTATATGAAAATCAAAAACACCCTTTTTGTAATATTAATGTTATCCCTGCCAGCCATTTCTGCTGAACATTCGGAAATGAAAATGTCAGATATGCACTCATCGGCATCATCACAGGAATATATGGCTGGCATGAAAAATATGCATGAAAAAATGATGGCCGCCGTTAATGAATCCAATCCCGATAAGGCCTTTGCAAAAGGTATGATCGCACACCATGAAGGGGCAATCGCAATGGCTGAGACCGAGCTCAAATACGGAAAAGATCCCGAAATGAGAAAGCTTGCGCAGGACATCATTAAAGCTCAAAAAGGTGAAATTGAGCAGATGAATAAATGGCTTGACAGTCATAAATAATGAACACTGGAGTGTTGTCTTGCGCACCCTCTTAGGGTACCCCCGGACACGAAAATATATAGCACTTAACTAATTAAAAACCCGAATAATTTCGGGTTTTTAATGTAACTTTCTTTTCTGAACGGAAATAATAGTCATACAATTTAATTTTCTTGTAATTACTCCTACTTTTAATCAGGTACTGGACGATGGATAACGACTCCCGCCTGAGAGGGAAAATCCGTCTGGTTACCTGGCGCTATACTTAACCGATTGATCGACATGCTATGCTGGTTAAATATTAAAATCCTCCCCCATAAATCTGAACCACATGACAGGATTGATAGTCAGGCAGTATTTCACATTCATTGCTAAAAAAATAAAAATAAGCATGCATCTTCTCGAAGATTAATTATCTTCCATCTTGTAAAAAAGAATCAAATCCTCTAATAATATCTCGATTCCCGCTTTTTTTAATACATCTTTCCGCTCGGCATATATTTTCCTCAACATATCTTCAAACCCCTTGCCAAGATGAATTTGTTTATGGCAGTTGCAACATAGTGATATGATATTCTCTTCCACATCCAGTGAATTCTCAAAATAGTCTTGCTTTGACATCGGGACAATGTGATGAGGTTCTGTGTAATTTAGAGGAGAGTTTCGCCTTCTGAACGTTGGATGGTCGCAATTAATTTCACATTTATAATCAGCTTTGTTAAGCGCATTTTTTGAAACAGATTTACTTCTTGGGTATGAGAGTCCATTTTTGACTTCTATTGCAGCTTTCTTAGGTTTCGCTTTTTCGCTATACTCAAATGTCTGAGTAACGTCAAAGTGATTACTTTCTTCTAGAGCAGTGATCAAATCATTATCTGAGTAAAAATCAATGCTTGAGCTTTCGTTCGTACTAAAAAAATCTAGTTCTTTTATTGCCTGAACAAGTTCTTCACGGATAGTCCATAAATTTCGCTTTGGGTTTCCTTTAATTTCTCTACTTTTCATGACTGTAATGAATTTTGTCCCGGAAGCAATCTTTCCGACTCCTTTAACCTCGAATCGGCCAAGCTGCTTCTGAACTCTTCCACCCAACCCATTGATTACACCATTAGCACTCATACTGTGCAGGTCGTACTTCTTGCCGATATCGAAACATGTACAGGAATGGTCTGGCTCAATGAACCATTTTTTTAACGCTGCAATACTTTTGTCATCAAAAACTTTTTTATCCCTTAATAAAATCTTCCATTCTTCAACGCTAATATCTATATCACAGACGTATTCACCATCAATTACTTCACATATTTTTTCAATCATGTCCATAACTCTCTTGTAACACAGGCTTTGTAATAATGTAAAATCCGTTACACGGCGTTGTATGTAATGTCATTGTCTCTTGGACTCCTACAGTCTAAAACAACTTTGTGTTTTGTTGTCCAAAAACTTTTTGTTGCCGTGAGTTCTCACTGAGATAAATCTCGCCTTGAGCGTATCACATCTGCAGACTTCCTCTCAACCTTATGGACTTAACCCGGTCATTCTTCACGACAAAGAAAGTACGGCATTTTACATGACGAAGAGACGGTCTCAGCTTCACATGACCGGATAACGTTTTTAATGTACTTCATTATTACGGCACGGGTGTTCAACGAGTATTTTTAAATATTAATCATTTTGTTTAACGGGTGGATACCTACAAATTTTAACATTTACTAATCAAGATAGCAGTTATACGTACTTTCCCGGCAAAAATCCTGAGGTTTACAGATTCCCTCACCGTAACAGACCCGGTCATTCCCCTGGTCCTCCGGAGAGTCTGGTACGAGTGATAAACGTGAATTCCTGTACCTGAAGTTCAGCCGCTGGCAGATAAGTCGTGAACTATAATTACACTCAGTCAGATCCAAACACCTTTTCATCTGCATATATACTTTGTACATACCAGGAGATTACATGCAGGCACCCGGTATACCGGAGAATGAAGAACAGAGGCTGAAGTCCCTGTATATTACCGGCCTTCTTGATACCCGTGACGATGAGCGTTTTGAACGCCTGACGCGGCTGGCCCGCAAAGCCTTTCAGGTCCCGGTGGCTCTGATAAGCCTGCTGGATCGCGAGCGCCAGTGGCTCCTCGCCTGCCAGGGCGTCGGCGTGCGCGAAACTCCACGTGATATTTCGTTCTGCGGGCACGCCATTCTGCAGGAAGGGCCTTTTATCATTCACGATGCGGCTGCCGATGCGCGATTTCACGATAATCCCCTGGTTACCGGTGAGCCACACATCCGGTTCTACGCCGGCCAGCCGGTGAGCCTGCCGGACGGCACGGTGGCCGGCACGCTGTGCCTGATCCACACCGTTCCCCGCGCCTTCACGGATGAGGACATTGCGTCCCTCCGGGACCTGGCCTGTATCGTGGAGGACGAATTCGAGGCCATCAGCATGGCCATGACGGACAGCCTGACGGGCATTCCCAACCGGCGCGGGTTTTACCGCGCCGGCGAAAAACTCTTCCGCGCAATGAACCGGCAGGATGCGTCGTTCAGCCTCATCTATTTCGATCTGGACAGGTTCAAACCGGTTAACGATCTCTGGGGACACGCTGAGGGTGACGAGGTGCTGAAGATCTTTGCCGGCTTTTTACATCAGCACCTCGAACCGGGCGAAATAGCAGGCCGCCTCGGCGGGGATGAGTTTGCCGCCCTGATCCGGCGAAACGGTAACACTCAGTCTTATCTGCACGCGCTGAGTGCCAGTCTCGATCATTACAATGACACCTCGGGCAAGCCCTACAACATCAATTATTCCTTTGGCGAACTGATCAATAACGCAGACCATTATACGACACTGGCGGAGATGATCGGTAAATGTGACGAAGTGATGTACCTGAAGAAAAAAAGAAAGACCCTGTCGCGGAAAACAGAAACGTGACGCTATCCTTCCCGGCTGATCCCCTGACCCTGGGTTCAGCAGGACGACAGGATTAATATATTTAACCTCATGACATATAAATCCATTTATATTTGCTCATGGTGCAATAATTCCCTTATCGCAATAATCACCCTTTTTTTATGAATATGCTGCAATAATCCTTCTTCAGTTCTCCTCAGATCCGAAAATTGTTAGTTCCGGATCTTTGCGAACCCCACCGGCGCACAGCGGCCCGGCAACACAAGCACAAGATGTAGTGGTGTTTTCAGATGACAGTGACGCTATATGTTGTATTCCGCACCCTATTCGTGACCTGCTGCTCAACGGCCGATATTGCCGCTTTGCTTTTTCCCAGACAGTGGCACACTTCCGGAAAGTTGTTATACGCAAAAAAATCGGATCTGCCGGAAACGGCCATCCGGTAATTTAGCCGCGTGACTGTTTTATGCCTTGTCATGTGCTGATTTCTTCCTTTGTGTACAAAATGAATCATAATGTATACATTTATTGTTATAGCGGTAAATCAGGTTTCATGTTTACTTCAAAGACCATTTACCAGCCCTGAATACGTTTTGCATAAGGAAGGAGTCATGGCGAAGATCCAGGCCAGAAATGTTGACGATGCGCTGTTTGCACGCATTGAGCAGTCAGCGATGAAAAATGAACGCTCGATGGAGGGGGAGATCCGCCTGGCACTTGCCGCGACTTATCCGCCTCCCGAGCAGATTGCCCGCCGGCTTTCTCTACGGGAATCCTGGCTGAAGGAAACCGGACAACGGTTTCTCACCCTGCTGGAAAAACTTCAGGCGGACAATTATTTCCAGGAGTACTCCCGTGACAACCGGACCGGGGTGCCGGAGCTGGTCCGGGCTGCTCGTCTCCTGCAAGTCTCTCCGGGGCTGCTTATGGATATCAGCGAGGGACGTCAGGAGCTGTCTGTCGCACTGGCAGAGACCATCGCCGTGCGCTTTGATGCCAGTGCCGACTGGTTGCTGACAGGCTGTGGCAGACCTTTCCCGGTTCGCTCTCTCGGCGATAACTACCACGACTTCTTCCTGCCGCAGGAGGACATGACAGGCTGGCGCTTTGATCTGATGCGGATCTGCGGCGGGCGCCATGATGCCACCCTGCTGTGTCTGCGTCAGTCACCGGACGGCCATTTTTCCCTGGGGGCTGTCAGTGCCGAGTTTGTACTGGGGGACGGCATGGGCGGAACCGGAAGAGGTAAACTGCAGGACTTCCTCATTTTTATCAAAACATCGTGTTCATCACTGCGTCTCGACGCCTATGAGTTTGAGGATGGTGAGGGACTGGAAAGCGGCTGGGACGCCGCCGGGCAACATCATCCGGTCTGGTTCCAGCGCCTCATACGCCGTTCCCCATCTCGCTGGCTAATCGATATGCTCCGTGGTGAAAGCCCGGCCTGGATGACCGATTTCGGTTATGAGCTGAAAGAAATCGCGGCCATTCCGTTTCCCGGAACCGTGCCAGACAAAGGAGAAACGGTTTGACCAATGTACAGGCAGATATTCAGGTTGATGCCGGGAACAATGCCTGGCTGCTGACGCTTCCTGAGGTCCGCATCGAAGGGGAGTTATTTGAGGAGTGTACTGTCGTCGCCCTCCGGACTCTGAAAGATTCCTGGTACCACCCTGACGGGGAGAATTATTCCGGTCCCCGTACGCTGGCCGGCCGCGAATGTCAGATAAGTCTTTTCTGGAATGGCGGAGGATGGGGGAAGGAGCAGACGTTTGTTGCCCGCTATACGTCAGATCTCTGGGATCGCACCCCGGAACTGGATCTCACTGGACCGGATTTCATACTGGAAAAGGTAATAAAGGGACGAGGTGTTGGCTCATGGGTAATGCAGCAGCTTATCTGCTGGGCAAGAACTCTGCCGGCAGAGACTCCAGTCAAGAGTATATGGATTTCCCCTAACGATGAAGTAAATCCGGAAAACATGACAAGGCGGGACAGCCTGTGGCACGGAGTTGGTTTTCGTTTCCGGGAAGGTGGGCGACAGTCTCTGCCATTGCGTGTGAGTGACCTTCAGCTGCCTAAAGGTCGTCACTCGCCCCTGACGGCCGTCCCTGTACACAAGGGGGTGGGCGAGCTGGTCTGTGTCAGAAATGAGCAAAACCGGGAGCTTAAGAGACTGAAAGAGATTAGGTTACACCAGGCAGAACGTATTAAGTTTCTGACAGAACGACAGTGGGATGTGCTGCTGATTAAAGGCGTTTCTGCGGTTATCCTGTCACCCATCTGGATACCTTGCTGGTTATTCGAGAGATTATCAGGACGAAATAAACATGGTTGAAGGCTTTTCTGAATGGTTGCCGGTGATCTCAACTCTGGCGGGTGGGGTACTGGCCTTCGGCGCTGCACTTGTGGTGAATAAGGTAAATCATCGTTATGCACTTGAGCGTGAAGCCCGGGCTGCTGCAGAGCGGCAACGCCATGAGATGAAAGTTGCCCAGGATAAGCTTGAAAGGGAACGATATTTTATTTCCACTGAGCTTATTTTTCAGCTTGAACGCTTTGGGGAGGACTGCGTAGCGGCTGCCTGGGATTATGGTGAAAAGGAGGATGAAAGCGGCATCGCTTCGGCTGACAGCGATATACCCTCTATCAGTTTCTCAGCTATTACGGGGGACTGGAGGGCTCTTCCGCCACCCCTTATGTTCCGTATTCGTGAACTGGACGTACAACTGGCAGAATCGCGTAACGCCCTCAGTATCGAGCGTGAAAATGATGCAGAACCTTATTTGACCGAGTTTTTTTTCTGGC
This sequence comes from Klebsiella sp. RCJ4, assembly GCF_009025755.1. Taxonomy (NCBI): domain Bacteria; kingdom Pseudomonadati; phylum Pseudomonadota; class Gammaproteobacteria; order Enterobacterales; family Enterobacteriaceae; genus Klebsiella; species Klebsiella sp. RCJ4. The sequence continues at coordinate 2,358 of NZ_WCIN01000045.1, read as the reverse complement.
GTCGTCGTTATGCAACCAGACTGGGAATTAAGGCTTTTCTGTTGGCGGCAAAACTAAGAAAACTTAACGGTATGCCTGAAATGAAAGGTACCAGAAGTCACTGGTTTGCACCACGAAACTTGTGGAAGCAGTACTGCGAACAAAGAGAAATCCTTCGTCACCGTAATCAAAGTGGGCTAGTGCTTGCCGTATGCATAATTGCGAAAATACATGAAAAAAATGAGAAGGACATGACTTAGCATTTTGTCCTTGCTCCACCGATAGAGAATAAAGACTTATGACGGGCCTCATTAACCAGCCTCAACATTATTCAGCACCACATTTGCCGGTGTCCATCGATTACCCTGCCGCCCTCGCCCTGCGCCAGATGGCACTAATTCAGGATGAGCTACCTAAATACCTGCTGGCGCCGGAAGTCAGCGCCCTGCTCCATTATGTGCCCGATTTGCACCGCAAGATGCTGCTGGCAACCCTCTGGAACACCGGCGCGCGTATCAACGAGGCGCTGGCGCTGACCCGGGGGGATTTTTCGCTGGCGCCGCCGTATCCGTTCGTACAGCTGGCCACGCTCAAGCAGCGCACCGAGAAAGCGGCCAGGACGGCAGGTCGTGCCCCCGCAGGCAGTCAGATCCATCGTCTGGTTCCGCTTTCCGATCACCACTACGTCAGCCAGCTGCAGATGATGGTGGCCACCCTGAAAATTCCGCTGGAAAGACGTAACAAGCGCTCCGGCAGAATGGAGAAGGCTCGTATCTGGGAGATAACAGACCGTACCGTCCGCACCTGGCTTAGTGAAGCGGTGGAAGCCGCAGCGGCCGACGGGGTGAAGTTCTCAGTCCCGGTGACCCCCCATACGTTCCGTCACTCCTACGCGATGCACATGCTGTACGCCGGCATACCACTGAAGGTTTTGCAGAGCCTGATTGGCCACAAATCAATCAGCTCGACGGAGGTCTATACGAAGGTGTTTGCGCTCGATGTCGCGGCGCGCCATCGTGTGCAGTTCGCCATGCCAGAAGCCGATGCGGTAGCGCTGATGAAACAACCCACGGGAATATCTGCGGCAGCGGGCCAGTAATGGGTTAAGTGATAACAGGTGTCTGGAAATATAGGGGCAAATCCACCTGTTTGAATCGCCACGGGTTTAACAGACACCCCAGAGTCATTTAAGATGACTTAAAGAGAGGTGCCCATGAGCGGTAAGCGTTATCCTGAAGAGTTTAAAATTGAAGCAGTCAAACAGGTTGTTGATCGTGGTCATTCTGTTTCCAGCGTTGCAACTCGTCTCGATATCACCACCCACAGCCTTTACGCCTGGATAAAGAAGTACGGTCCGGATTCTTCCACTAATAATGAACAGTCAGATGCTCAGGCCGAGATCCGCCGACTCCAGAAGGAGTTAAAGCGGGTTACTGACGAACGGGATATATTAAAAAAAGCCGCGGCGTACTTCGCAAAGCTGTCCGACTGAGGTACGCCTTTATCCGTGACAACAATCGTTGCTGGCCTGTCCGTCTGCTCTGCCAGGTGCTGGATGTGCATCCGAGTGGGTTTTACGCCTGGCTTAAGCAGCCACATTCACGACGGTTTCATGCTGACCTGAAGCTGACGGGACATATTAAGCAGTTCTGGCTGGAGTCGGGCTGTGTTTATGGCTATCGCAAGATCTATCTCGATCTGCGGGATTCCGGGCAACAATGCGGTGTAAACAAAGTCTGGCGGTTGATGCAACGTGTGGGGATAAAGGCTCAGGTCGGATACCGAAGTCCACGGGCGCGTAAAGGTGAAGCCAGTATTGTGACGCCCAACAAGCTCCAGCGGCAGTTCAACCCGGAAGCACCGGATGAACGTTGGGTTACGGACATAACCTACATCCGAACCCACGAAGGCTGGTTGTATCTGGCCGTGGTGGTTGACCTGTTCTCCCGAAAAGTTATCGGCTGGTCAATGCAACCCCGAATGACAAAAGAGATTGTCCTGAACGCATTACTTATGGCGGTGTGGAGGCGTAATCCTCAAAAGCAGGTACTGGTTCACTCTGATCAGGGCAGTCAGTACACGAGCCATGAGTGGCAGTCGTTCCTGAAATCACACGCTCTGGAAGGCAGCATGAGCCGTCGCGGAAACTGCCACGACAATGCGGTTGCGGAAAGCTTTTTCCAGCTACTGAAGCGCGAACGGATTAAGAAAAAGATCTACGGAACTAGAGACGAAGCCAGAAGCGATATTTTTGATTACATCGAAATGTTTTATAACAGTAAGCGTCGGCATGGTTCGAGCGAGCAGATGCCACCAGTTGAATATGAAAACCTATATTATCAACGACTCAGAAGTGTCTAGGTTATCCGTGGCGATTCA
>NZ_WCIN01000044.1:2879-46804 GCF_009025755.1 Klebsiella sp. RCJ4 | reverse complement strand
TGAATCGCCACGGATAACCTAGACACTTCTGAGTCGTTGATAATATAGGTTTTCATATTCAACTGGTGGCATCTGCTCGCTCGAACCATGCCGACGCTTACTGTTATAAAACATTTCGATGTAATCAAAAATATCGCTTCTGGCTTCGTCTCTAGTTCCGTAGATCTTTTTCTTAATCCGTTCGCGCTTCAGTAGCTGGAAAAAGCTTTCCGCAACCGCATTGTCGTGGCAGTTTCCGCGACGGCTCATGCTGCCTTCCAGAGCGTGTGATTTCAGGAACGACTGCCACTCATGGCTCGTGTACTGACTGCCCTGATCAGAGTGAACCAGTACCTGCTTTTGAGGATTACGCCTCCACACCGCCATAAGTAATGCGTTCAGGACAATCTCTTTTGTCATTCGGGGTTGCATTGACCAGCCGATAACTTTTCGGGAGAACAGGTCAACCACCACGGCCAGATACAACCAGCCTTCGTGGGTTCGGATGTAGGTTATGTCCGTAACCCAACGTTCATCCGGTGCTTCCGGGTTGAACTGCCGCTGGAGCTTGTTGGGCGTCACAATACTGGCTTCACCTTTACGCGCCCGTGGACTTCGGTATCCGACCTGAGCCTTTATCCCCACACGTTGCATCAACCGCCAGACTTTGTTTACACCGCATTGTTGCCCGGAATCCCGCAGATCGAGATAGATCTTGCGATAGCCATAAACACAGCCCGACTCCAGCCAGAACTGCTTAATATGTCCCGTCAGCTTCAGGTCAGCATGAAACCGTCGTGAATGTGGCTGCTTAAGCCAGGCGTAAAACCCACTCGGATGCACATCCAGCACCTGGCAGAGCAGACGGACAGGCCAGCAACGATTGTTGTCACGGATAAAGGCGTACCTCAGTCGGACAGCTTTGCGAAGTACGCCGCGGCTTTTTTTAATATATCCCGTTCGTCAGTAACCCGCTTTAACTCCTTCTGGAGTCGGCGGATCTCGGCCTGAGCATCTGACTGTTCATTATTAGTGGAAGAATCCGGACCGTACTTCTTTATCCAGGCGTAAAGGCTGTGGGTGGTGATATCGAGACGAGTTGCAACGCTGGAAACAGAATGACCACGATCAACAACCTGTTTGACTGCTTCAATTTTAAACTCTTCAGGATAACGCTTACCGCTCATGGGCACCTCTCTTTAAGTCATCTTAAATGACTCTGGGGTGTCTGTTAAACCCGTGGCGATTCAATCATCTATTTTACGTTCATTTAAACCATATAGAATATTCACAACTCCGATAAATTTACTTAGCTGTGGTTTACCCTGATTCAAGTCCCTGCCAATATCATATACTACATTGTCGGCTATAGTAGCTGACATATATTCATGAATTTCATAGAAAGACTTAAATGCTCTCCCATTGCGATCATTCAAATAATTGGCAATGCTCGGATATGAGTAATAATTCTCGTTTTTATGCGTTGTCCTATAATGATGTAATGCATTAATAATCAAATTAGAACGAGAAGAATCATACAACCTATCAATGAGAATGCAGCTATATAAATCCGCATAACTTTCTGTTATTGCTTTATGAGCAATACTAGTCACATAATTTATTCCTTCGACACACAACCCGTTCAACTTAACAAACGGATTTAGGAAAGATGCTTCCGGTGTCGTTGGTTCCAATAGATAACCATCTCGCTTTTCTAACTGGCGATGAATAGCATGGCCTATCTCATGCAGGAGAACGAGGTTAGTAGCTTCTTCATGACTACAATCTGCTGCCAAGAGCGATTTGTAAACTTCGTATTCATTAACCGCCTTGCCTACTTCGTTCTTATCTTTGTAGAGATTTTTACTAATATAAATGCTTTCTGTTCCCGGTTGATATGAGGTTGTTAACTTACCAACGAAGGTTTTTAGGCTGGGATCGTGGAGAAAGACGTTTACTCTCGATTTCATTCTTGCCCATAATGAGAATTTGTAAAAAATAATAGGAATGGTTTTATCTATTGAAGGAAAATGAGCATTGTTATTTTTGTTTAATAAGTCCAATAATTTCTTATGTTCTAAAAGATCATGCTTCTTTGAATCCCTACCATACTCAGTAAAACCAGAATTCGTCATTGTTTTCTGACGTTTTTTATTTATTTTAATAATGAATTTATTAAAAACACTTTCATTATGATATTCTATTTTCACTTATGTGTCATCTCTATTACCTCAACCTCATATTTTTTAATTGTATGATTATCATCAAGAAAAGCAAAAGCTACTGAGAAATTATTTTTTACATGATTTTTTAAGTAACCATCCAAGAAGAATCCAATATCGAAATTATAAATACATTCATTTATATATAATCCCATAACACCGTTTTCCATTTCAATATTAAAATCATTGCGTTTCATTGAACTTTTAATCTCATCTTCTAGTTTACTTTCTGTTCTTATAGCAATAAGAAAAAGTCTCTTATCTATGTCATGAGTATATATTTTAAAATCTGGCTCTATTAACTTCTTATCACCAATTATTAACTCCAACTTCATTTTTATCTCCTTTATTAAATATATTATGGAGATAATCAATTTATAACAGGCTGTCAAATAGTCGTTAAAAGCAAAGAGGGCCATGGCCCTCTTTTATTATTTTATTCATCATTGATTCGGTTCCTCACTTCAACCAGAAGATACTCTATCGTTAAAAACTCAGCATCGTTGATGATTGGAACTAAAGACACGATTATTTACTCGTTCTTTTTTATAGCAGCCAGAAGCTTGTTATATTCTCCGAATTTGGTAATTTCATGATCCTTTACATTTAAAATCATATTTTCCAATATGCTTACCATTAATTTATTAATCAAATTCAATAAGCTTTCTGATGTAACACCAGCAGAACTGTTACCTTTAGTGTATAGTATATTATTATTTTCCAGTAATGCGACATGCCCTAACATTCCTATTTTAGTAAATTCAACCCCATCTAGGATTAATTTCGCCCTATCATTAGCAATGATATTATCATAATTGTATGAAATTAATTTTTTCAGTATTGATTCACCGAGCATGAATTGTTGTTCAGCAGTGAACCTGAGAAAAAGATAATTTTTCACCTCTCCACTATTCGTCCTTAACAATGGAGCGTAATCAAAATTCATTGAGTTATGTTTTATATAATTATTTAATAAAAAAATAATATCATAACTACCATCAATTAAAAATTTCATTGAACTATCAAATGTATTGTGACAAAGTTGCAGGTACTCTTCTTTGTAACTCTCTCTAGATTTTGATAAAACACCAATTTCATATCGTTTAAATACGTCTAATTTTGCTTCATCATAACCATTTTTATCTATGTTTTTTCTTAACCCATCAAATCTTGGAGCCAATGGCTTTGGGAGTATCGTTCCAATGATAGAATAAATAACATAGGGAAGATAGTATTCTGCTAACGTTGCTGAATTATTGATAATAATATCATGGTAATAACGGCAGTCATCTTCTACGTAATGGGTATTGCGTGGCCTTTTTAACATAGTAACAAATTGATCACGAAAATATATTAGTTTTCTTAACTGATATTCTAAAGATATTTCATAGAGGGTTTTTGCTGGTATAGTCCCTTGCCTTGGTTCATATCCGGGTAAAATAGGCATTATTACTCTCCTTAAGATAACCATATTTAATCGATTTAGTCTTTTTTCTACTTCATTTAGCTTTGAAATAAATACTGTATGTAGATTTGCATAATCATTTTTATAGCTACGAGTTTTTTCTAAAAGAAACTCGAGAAAATCCCTTAAAATGGGAAAACCCTGATTTCCTACAATGTATCTGAGAATTTTTAACGATTTTTTTGATTGCTGACATAATGACCTCTTTAATAAAAAATCTTTATCTTATTGTTCTATTTAATATAAAATAAAGTGATTAAATTTTCAATGACATATTCAATATATAAAGAGCTGGCACTGATGCACGTATTGAACATCGTTCTATTGAGATCCAGCATGATGAAGCCCTTGAGAATGCTACCATTACTTTAGACGTTGAAGAAAAAGCACTATGGATTGCTAAGGCAGCATTAACCAGCCGTCCACCAATGCAACGTGTTCATCGTGCCAAGTGGAACAGAAAAAGCGTTCAGGAAAAACGTGCTGCTGAACAGGCTGTTCGTGATGAGATGAAACAAGAAGCTCAGGCCACATATGGTGTCTTCAAAGAGTTGGATCTTCAGATCATTGTTGACCTTAGAAGCTTCACCGTATCAGAAATGCCTGAGCCTGTTGAAATCATCTTACCTGAAATACAACCTCGAACAGAGTTCTCTGAAACGGGTTCGCAGTCTGCATCATCAGCAGGTCAAAAACCTGTTCTGGTTGCCCCTCCACCTCATACACACACTAAATTGAAAACCCTATCATCTTCAACTGCCAGAGCGGTCAACCGCGCTCCTGTTAAAAGTAAGAGGAAGCAGGTTAAACCCAATCAGAGTAATGTGTTCAAGCGTTTCACTTTACTGGTAGTTGAATATATAAGATAGAAATTTGTCTGGGCCAAGAAGAAACCCGTTGTTCCTGATGTTAAGCATGATAAGTACATTACTGAAAACTACGTATTTGATGAGGTGCAGGGGATCTATGTTCCACGTGCTGAGTATGACAAACGCACAAGATTTAACAGTGATAATGACAAGCCAACACCTGATGAGACAATACGCTTACCAAGCCGTGTAAAGCATAATCTTTCCGATAGTCATCTGAGCTTGATTCATAAATTATCTCTAAATAAGAAACCGACTAAACAAAATTTTAATCTACCAATCTAAACATATCCCCAAATCCACATGACTCTATCAATGATTTCCATAAGATTAACCTAAAAATATAATTATAGGGATTGACGTTGAAGCATCCCAGCCGTAATATTCTTAATTGTATAAAATAGTTCGCACGTTTTTTTGAATACGCATTCAATAAATCATCAAATTCAAAAAACTTATGATACATAAACGGGAGAATAAGATGAAAAACGAAAAATCTTTAGATGCTTGGATGAAATTCTTAAAAATAGGAGGTATTGAACCTTTAGGGAGGGATAAGGATTTTGTTCAATCATTAAAAAAATACTTAAATCCAACTGCAATCACTATAGAAGAGGCAGTCTTATCTTCAACCACGGATATGCTTGTTCGAGGTCTTTTTTCCGGTGTCACGCCATTTTCAGCGATGATAAAGGAAATAATGTATTTTTTTTGCCAAGCAAGTACAAAATATGGTAAAAACCAGTGGGAAATAGGTGTTAGCGATGATTTTCTAGATTTAAAAGATTTTCAAAATTATAATAACTTCTTGGAGAAAACACAAAGAATAATTAACATACCAAATTTAGACTATAAGGGAAGTTGGTGTGTTTGTGATATAGCTAAACAATTTGAAACTATCAATGAAAATCTTCAAAAAGCATTCCATAACGAAACAATAGTTACTGGACTTGATGATGTTGACAACTGGTTATATATTTATTTTAATAACCATCAGTATATTGAACTTCCTCAGACTATATTAAGCCTCCTTGAAGACAAAAGCCCACTGGCCGAACTTTCATCTCTTTGTATGATTGTCTATGAAAACATAAAGTCGAGATGGGCTTCATTATATTCGCTAAAATATGATATTAATAATTATAATTTTCCTGTAGATAACGCTCTATCGATTGATACCATCGTTAGAAATGAAACAGACCTATGGCTTGGAAAAACAATCATAATTATCGCAAGTGCCATAAGACTTGAAACTAAAGAACTAAATGAATTTAAAGAATTGTTAAGAGAACAATTTCTAAAATACCAATATATAAACTATTCTCTTTCAACTGATTCAGTGGAACTTGAGAAAATACTTTCATTTCCTGTTTGGAAAAAAAGACACGAATTATATGCCATCTGGATTGCTACTGAAATAAACTCAGCACTAAGAGAACATAATATAGAAATACACACACACACTCATGATAACAAGCTTACATTTCCATTCAAGGAAACTTTAATCGCAACAGTCCATAGCTCCATACCAATATTAAAAATTTACTCTGAGAAGTATGAAGAGTTAGATTCGCCAAAAGGCAAAGGTAGACACTATGGTGTACAACCTGATTATAGTTTATGGCAAGAGAAGAATCATGTTTTGTATTGTCCTCTTGTAATTGAAGTAAAACACTATAAACGTAATTCACGTCGAATATTTAGTGATGCGTTAGAGGATTATGCTAGTGCTCATCCTGATGCCGAGATATTGCTCATTAACCATGGTCCCGTAAGCGATATGCTGGACAATGTCGATTGTAATATAAAAAAAAGATGTCTCCTCATTGGTGAGTATAATGCATTATCGACTAATAAACGAGTAGAGTTTTATAGCAAGATAAATAAAATCGCAGGACCAATAAATACAATAACACCTTTTTTAGGTAAAGAAGGAATGCATGGAATATTATTAATTGATGTATCTAGCTCAATGAGAGACATTATCAATAATGATGATTTCAATAATTTATTAACAACATTAACTGATATTAAATTTTTAAATGCAGCCTTGATTGACACCTCAATAACAGATTTTTTTAATGTGGGTGAAATAGAGGGAAAAATAAGAAGCGCTCAATATAATAAAGGTACTGATTTAAATAATGCTTTAGCTCATCTCCCAGAAAATTATAACAGAATAACTTTACTTACTGATTCAGAAGGCAAAGATCAAATTTGTGAATCCAATAACAATCATTACGATGAAGTGAGCATTAGTGAATTTGGCGATAACTATTTTATTTTAAATATAACTAAAAAACAAACCAATTAAAAGCTGTACATACCGCACTCTGGATGGATAAATATTCAGCCAGAGTGATAATTTTCATTATATCGCCCATTAGCATATATCAATACAAACCAATGAGCTATTCATCAGGTCTTGTTAAGTCCATGACCTCTAATCATCATTATGAAAATTAAGAAATTTGGGAAGCGTTTACCAATCGGAACCTTCTTCGTTTTCTTTGTTGTCCGAGGCATCTCGATAACGCTGTCGCTCAACAATGCTCAGATTTGGATCAGACAGAACACCTCGCCCCTTCACATCAATATCGTAGTCAATTTGAGATTGTGCCTCATATTCTTTGGTCGGCTTAACATAATCGAATTGCAATGCAGATAACGGCGCATAAGAACCAGAATATGTATTGTAGACTGACCCCATAAATCACCAGACACTTAGCCCCTCTTAAAATGAGCCGTTTTATTATCGAGTTCGGTGACCACCTGAACGATCACCTTTAATACATTGGCAGTTACACAGAATTATTTACAGGGTCTTTCAGCGAGACGGCGAGTAAGGTTTCGCGTGGACTGCTGGATTAATTGATATAAGCAGAAAGTAAAAATGCCTGATTTAATATCTATTATGGATTAATCATCCGGCATTTTAATCTAAGAAAATCGCGTTCAGAGTTGATCTCCAAACTTCTCCATCAAGAAATCTAATTTTTCGGCTTTGATTATTATTCCAAGATTAAGCATCATATTTGTAGTAACATATTCTTTTTGCACTGCTGGGACATCAACTACTTTTATTTCTCCTGATGCTACAATCTGTGGCCCTGCGTATAGTATCCCTAACAAAATCAATCTAGTGCCTGCAACAATAGATTCTCCCTCAGTAAATGTCCCATCATTATAAATATACACAGGTGAACCACTAGAACCGGGAAAGCATGCCATATCAATTAAAAATTCTTTTTTCCCTTGCCAATCTGATTTTATGTTTGTTGCAGTAATTCCTTTTCGAGTAATTGGTTTGTTATTTTTATGATCCCAAAGTCCATTAGGATAACCAGTCATATATACTTCTTCTAATCCACCAAGTGAATTTTTTGACTTATGCTTTTCATAACAACACTTGTCATCAAAATAAAACAACTTTGGTTCTTTACCCATTTTATAAATTTCAGAAAGCACTGGACCAACAGGTATAGCACATAAGTCAACATCAGAATCCGGATGCATAAAAAATTTCTTCTGTACATCTCCAATATCAATGCCAATATGATTCTCTTCTTTCCCAGTTTTTGTGTCTACAGCATGGATATAAACTATCGCCTTAGTCGCATCATTAATAACATGTTTGTTAGTAACAATAAAAGGAATTTGATTTTCATTATCGTTAGAAAGAATAGAATAAAAGAAACCAGTACCGACTGAACGTCCATTATCACATTCTATTCTAACAGTGGAATATTCAAGTAAATCAGACATTTTTTTATTCATCGTAGCTCCATTTTATTAAGATTAATGAATACTTATAATCCCATCACACTTTATATCTATAGAAAAATCCACATTTCATTCTTAACAGTCTGCTGAGGAGAAATTTTTGTTTAATAAACAACATTCAAAGTAGTAGTACACATTAAACGATATACCATTCATAATCATACAAAGCAACAGCGATCTTAAGTCTATCAACAGCCTGAGATAACACTTCATAGAGATCGCCCTCAAGCTTATGCTCGAACTCACCGTTCCTGAACATTACCACATAGCCATCGGTCAGATCTCGGATGTGTGCAAGGTTTATCGGCTCTATAGCTATTCTAATGCCAGAATATAAATACTCTGCTACTGGATAGCCCATATCAGCGGTAAGTGTCAAGGTAGTTGGCACCCTTAGTTAATTTACGCGGCCTGTTTTTCCCGTTCCGGATTCAGTGTTACAGAGCCCTGCGGTTGCCAGTTTCTTGTCTGACCTGACCAGCGCTCCGGGTGCGCTTTCTGTGCCTGCCTGTACAGGGTATCACGCTGTTTCAGCAGGACGCTGTCCTCACCCCGATGCCGCTCTCCCGGAGTCACATAGCGTATTCCACTGTGACGGTGTTCTTCGTTATACCACCGGGTAAATTTATCCACCCAGTGACGCGCATCCTCTAGTGTTCTGAACCCCGATGACGGCCACTGCGGCACATATTTCAGCGTCCGGAACAGTGATTCAACGTAAGCATTATCATTGCTCACCCGCGGCCTGCTGTGCGACGGCGTGATTTTCAGTTCTGCCAGCTTTACCTGCAGCGTCTGCGACTTCATCGCTGCACCGTTATCTGCGTGCAGCACCAGAGGGTGTCGCCAGCAGCGCTCCCGTAGAACTGTCCTGTGCATCAGCGCCGCTTTATCACCCGGTACGGAGGTCTGCAAAAAGCCCTGTTTCCACTGAATAAGTTGTTCCGGATAAAGGCCTTTTTTACGGCAGTATTCTGCCATTTCAGCTTCGCTGAATGTGGCTGTTTCGACAATAGCGGCAAAACGCGCTTCTGCGGACCACTGGTCTGTTGTTTTGTCTGCGCCGGGCACCGGTTTTCCCTCTGATTTAGCCTGATTACGCCAGTTATACAGGGTAGCTTCGGATATTCCTTCCATCTGCGCAACAGCGGCAACGGTCATGATGTAGGACGGTAACAGTTTTGCCAGTATGCCGGCTTTTCGTTCAGGGGAAATTCGTTTCATTTGTCACTCCGTCGCCCTCAGATTGATTTTTCAGAGGGGGTGACAACTATCCTGACAGTGAGGGATCAGTGTGAAGCACGATACCTCCAGCGGCTTCCACCTCGGATAAAAAGTTATCTTCAGCGATGGTCCCACGTAGATCCTGTAGGCCAAGTGCATTCATCAATGCGGGTTCATCTGAGGTATTGGCTTTAACCCTGCCACAGTAATAGTAATCATCCAAAATACTAACGGGCGTGTTGGGATGCTGCCTGTTGTAGGTTTTTGTTTCTGACATCAGAGATCTTATTGTTTCTTCGCTGACTTGGCTGAGTTCAGAAATCAATCTCGCATACACATTTACCATTCGTTCTTTATCGCAATCATTTGCTGATTCAGACAGGAAGAAGGAATCGTAATCTTTGACATAAATGTTATTGTTGTTTTCGAGGGTAAGCTTTATCCCATATTCATTCTCTTCAACATCTTTAACTACGCAGGTCATAAATGGGATTTTTTCACTGGAATTAAAGAGCGTAATGATTTTAATATTATTCATTGTTTGATTTTCCTTTTTTTTCATTTTTTAATACCATATTTATTTTAAGAAAACCAAATTTAACTCATATAAATAATACGTTACCCAGCATTTCAATATGCAATACTTTCGTGTATCTCTTTTACTCAATCACTGAACATCATCTTTGTAAATGAAACATCGCCCTGAATATTATCCCAATCTAACGGCTCTTCTGGTGGTAAAAGAGTTGCTTCTTCAGTAGCGGCACATCCATCCATGCTTTTACTCATCATTTCCCCTTGGGACTTTTTAGCCTGTAATCTTGTGATTAACAAATCTATGTCTTCTTGGTTATTCACGTCTTCGATGACTGACTCAATTGACTTATCTTTCCCTTTAACTTTTCTATTAGCAACTCCATTACCGACTATGCATACGGGTTGTTCTTCTATTGCTTCTTTCTTTTTTATAATCTCTGAAACAAAGCGAGCACGATCACCATTGAAGACAATAGCAGGGTTTATGAAATACCAGTTTTTCTCATTGGTTTTAGCAATAATACGTTTTTCGATGAGTTCTTTGATCCCTCTGTAAAAGATAGATTCAGACAAGACAAAGTGATCTATATTTCCGCAAGATATATTGCCTTTTTACAGCTCATTTAGCTCTGTCTCAAAGCAAAAAGGATTTAATCCTAAATCCAAGTCAACGTCTATTTCATTCATTTTATTATTACCTCTTGTTATTTTATTTATAATAAATTAAATACTATGCACAAAAAAGACATCAAGTTTTTGCATATTTTTTGCGAAAATATTTTCAAAATCGCAACTATTCCAGTGACGATACTTTAAAGCACTGTCGTTTTTAAGCTAAAAATGACATAGAAACTGACTGCAAAGTCAGGAATACTGACTATAGAGTCAGGAACACTGCCTGTACGGTCAGTCGTACATTTTCGTTCTAAGCCTTATGCCGTAAGGGCTACGGGCCGGTTTTTTCTTAATTTAATTTTGCAAGAAGTAAGAGATAATACTTAATAGGATTAAAAGAAACCGGGCGATTTTTTATAATCGCCATACAGGGTTTCAACATTTTAAATAATTAGTTTTTTTGAGTGCAATATTTATTTTTATTGCGAAGCATTTCTTTCTATTTCACTAACATCTTTTTTTTGAAAATCACCACAATCTATGAGCTGAAGCTCATGTGCTGACGCACGGCTACGCCCTAACTCTGAAATATGTATTTTTATCTTGATGAGGTGTCTTATTAATATTAATAGTAAAAAGAGGAAAGATCTTTTCCAGATCATTTCATCATAAAAAACAAAATTGATCCTATGTTTGAACATAGCATTACCGCAATAACATATAGCATTTGCCCTTAAACGGATAGGAAAACTATATTTTCAGTAGCAGCACTTAGTGATTGTTCCAGACAATCACATTGCTGAACAGGATTTATCCCTGTTAATGATGGATTTATCCAAAAAAGATCGCGTCGTTGACGCTAATAAAACAAAAGAAATCTTAATTAAGCATTCCAAATAAAAGCAGCATTTCGTGATTGTACGAAACAATCACTGGCTGTTCATAACCTAAAGTAAAAATAAAAAATCAAATGGTGCCATTTATCCGGCACACTCCCCGTTAAGGTTATTAAACATATTATATTATTATGGAATCATAACCCATTATATTTAAAAGAAATTTTACGGAAAAAGTTTCCTGTACGGAAATTTAAGTTTCTTCTGTGGAAACCGAAGTTTCCTGTACGGAAACCAAAGTTTCTCCTGTGGAAACTTTTCGATATTCAAGATCTCCGGAAATCGGTGAACGCTATTTCGCAAAAGTGTATTATTTTTCCTTTTTTCACATTTATTTTTGACAAAAGCACATGCTGCATTATATATAAAGAAAACAACAATAATAAAAAGGAAAACCATGAGCATTGATTACAATACAATAATGACCTCCAGCAGTGAAGAAGTGGAAGATTATATCAACAAAAATGATTTCACAGATAAACAGAAACTAGAGATTTACAGTTTTTATAACAGAAACCGAAAAGATAAAATAACCGTAAATGTTAAAAAGGAACGAAGTTCTGATATACAGCCGGGAATAGCCTATGTTCATGCTTTTGTCGATAATCTGGAAAAGCTCGGTAAAAATATGTCTGGTGCTGAATACACAATAATGATCCGTTTGTGTAAACTCATGCAGCATGGGAATCTGATAGCCAGTATATCTCAGTCGGCACTCGCAGAAGAGCTTGGTATGAGCAAATCTAATGTGTGCAAATGCTGGAAAAAACTTATCAATAAGGGCATTCTTATTCAAGACGGTAAACACACTTTAATAAACGCAAATCTATTCCTGAAAGGCCAATACAGAACATTAAATCCAACAAGGAAAGAATATGTTCAGAAGTCGCTGAGAACAACCAGTGAAGGCATCAAGGACGTATTCATCACCGTTTATAAAGATACGATACTTACAAAAAAAGATGAGAAAAAAATCAATAAAGAAGATGATAAATCTTTGCTTTCCACGCCCGATGAAGATATTGATTGGGACTCTGTTTCAGAAGACAACATATTTGATGAAGAAGAAAAAATATAAAACTTTTGTCTATATATTACACCATTTGACACTTACACCATATCTCGTAATATAAATATATCCACTATTTTATTTACGAGGTATATATATGAAAAGAGTCAAATTAGATAACAGTGATTTAATCCAGTATTTAGATACAATCAAAGAACTAAAAAATCATATTCCGATAGAAGAATACAAAAATGAATATCGTAAGCTACGTTCCGGTGATGTTCCTTTGATTAAAGCCCAGAAATTTAAGTCTGCCCACACCGAACTGCGTAGACTCCAAAAAAAGAAAGAATCTCTTATTGAATACTTTATTGACGAGTTAAACCCCATCAGCAGTTCAATAGCTAACACGTCAGCAAGATCATCAGGTAATCTTGATAAGATTAATGAAAGAATGCTCTACAGGAAAGCAATTGAAGAAAAAAGCGATGAAGAAATAATTGCCTTGGTCATAAAACAGCGTACAGAAGCCGCTGTTGAGTTCCAGCGTTCCATAGAACAAAGTCTTGAGCAACTCTCTCACATCTCGTCAGAGTTCGAACCATCAAGCCAAAAGCGCAGGAAAATGTCTCTTTAAAGAACTGACCTATGTTTTCCGTGCTAAATGGGATGTACTAGATTTCTTAAGCGATAATTTTCTCTATATTATTTACTGACCTAACTAGTCCTCCATTTAATTTTATCATTTTGAGATCAAGTGAGTTATATCATTGCAGAAATGCGAAAAACAAAAATATTTATGGTGCAAAAGCATTTATTTTATAATAGTATATGAAGATATCTATGAAGATTGCCATTGTTAGGAATGAGCATGAAATCACCCAAACAGAGTATCATTAACAAATATCCAGACGCACATATTAATCAAACCGTTGATGAGATTAGAGATTTATTAATAAATGGTTTTGATGATTCCCAAAAAACAATCTTCTTATGTGGGAAAGATAAGTCCGATAAAAAAAGTCTTCGATATAAATTTTCAACTTTTCTCTCTCAGGAGAAAGGAATCTATCTTACCTACCCAGAGGATTTATTTGAAGACCTTCTTGAAGGCCAAGGTAAAAATAGCCTGCTATCCCTTGAAACCCAACTTGCAGACTCTGTTGACCTAATAGTTCTTATACCCGAGAGCCCCGGTTCTTTTGCTGAGTTAGGGGCATTTTCTATGGATAAAGAGTTAGCAAAGAAAATGCTTGTGATGAGGCTGGGAGAATACAAGTCAGGGAAAAGCTTCATAAATCATGGACCGATAAGACTTGTCCGAACTCATGGTGGAGAAATATTTGATATCCCAAAAAACTTTGATGAAAAAAATCCGAAACATGTAAAATCAGTACTTGGTAAAATTAAGGAAACGCTTCCAAGTGGAAGAAAGAAGAAAGAGCTAGATAATATCTTACTATACTCAAAGCATGTTCTCCTTTTAATCTACCTCTTTGATGATTTGAATTTACTATCAGTATATAAAACCATGGAATTGATCATGAGGAGAAGGTTTGAAAGTAGAGACAATATTGCCTGTAAAGCAGCAACACACTCTCTCATAAGGGCAGGAATGATTAACCAGCAAGAGGGGTTATATACTATAACTCAAGTAGGTTATGATTCAATAATCAATAGTTTCCATTCAAAATCATTACTAGCTGAATTAAGAACTAAAATAATGAATAAACAATATGCTAGACACTGATTGAGATTCATCATAACATTGTGTGGTGTGCTAGTTTTTAAGCAGGTGGCTGTCTAGTTCGCTAGTTAAGTCCACAGTGGATGGAGAGTCTCTCCGTTCCCGCAGTTCATCACAGAGATAGCGCGATGATCGAGTCCCCCAACTCCCGCCCGCCGTGATTTGGGGGACTCGTACATCCGCCTTACGGAAGGATACTTCGCATCCATACCTTCACAGGTATGTCTGCTCATTCTCCTTCCCCGCTGTAGTCGTTAAAAACTAGCACACAATTTCATGTACATCTACTATGATAAAAAATATGACTGCTCATCAAGGAAAGTACACACAGCAACTGTTATCACTTCCGATTCTTGAGAATGTGGATGATTTATCACAATCCCTTCGACTCCCGAAAGAAGTCATTTCCAAGTTTAGCTTTAATAATGATAAATACTATCACCGTATAGAAATGAAAAAAAAATCCGGTGGGGTTCGGCACATCGAAAGCCCTCTAAAGGAATTAAAAGCAATCCAACGGTGGGTTCTAAGATATATTTTAGATAAATTATCACCTTCAGTTTATGCCAAAGGCTTTGTAAGGAAAAAATCGATCCTTGATAATGCTAAACCACATGAGGGAAATCAGTATGTATTGAATCTTGATTTACAAGATTTTTTTACCAATGTAAAAGCATCACATATATATACTCTGTTTAAAAACATAGGGTATAATAATAACATAGCCTTTATACTAACATCATTTTGCACTAAAGGGGGATATTTACCTCAGGGAGCACCAACTTCACCGGCTTTATCTAATCTTGTTTGCCTAAGACTTGATCACCGTGTATCTACATATTGTAAAAAGCGAGCTTTGACATATACACGCTATGCTGATGATCTTTGCATATCAGGAAATAAAATAATAATTTTACAGAAAGCATCTTATTTAATAAAAGATATAATCGTAGATGAAGGCTTTGCAATTAATTCCAGAAAGGAAAAATTTCTAGGTCCCAAGGTACGAAGAGAGGTTACAGGGTTAACAGTCACGCCTAGGATCACTATCAGCAAAAAGGATTATTGTGTCTACAGAAAAAGAATTTATGATTTAGTCAGGAATGAAATTCCGAATAAAAATAAAATTATAGAAGGCATATTATCTTTTGTCAGAAGTATTGACAAGGATAAAGCAAAGAAACTTTCCGCATTCCATCAGAAGCAAAACACAATAATTACCGATATTTAACTTCAATTGAGGTCAAATCAATGACCTCATAAATCATATTCAAAACAATCATTTTTTAAATTGCCTCAAATATATAAAGATTAACTATTATCAGTCATCAATTTCGTCTGAAAGTACTTTCACCACTTCACCACACTCACAGCACACTACATGTAATTGACTATCTTCTTCAGACTCATGAATTTCAGTATTTAAACTGTGACAGTTTGGACACTTTACATCACTATCAAAGCCAATAAATTTAAGAAATAAATTCTGAATTAATGAAACTGCTGTACATGTAAGCAAAAGACAAATTTTGGCATCTGGGATATTTTTATTTGAAGAATGTACCGTCTCCGAAGATATATCCCATGCAGATTCAATCGTTGAGCGACAATATTTCCTAAGACTTGAATTCCGCGGTCCTGCTGCATATAATCCAATGACAATACGAGAAATATTCTTGAAGTCAGCAGCTTTAATGCCTTCTTTTTTTAGTATATCTTCATGACTTTTATAAAGGTATCCAGCAAGTTCAACCATACTCTCTCTGCATGTCAATCCAATGCTTTGAATATCTTCAGGTGCATTAATATTATTAAGAGCAATCGCAGAGGCATTTAATTTTCGATTAATAGATTGCAGCATATCTATATCTAAAGGCAACTCATCAATAACATGTTTATAATTTTTTTGGTGTCGTGCATGTAATCTTTGAGTTATACCTAAATGAAACGAATATGCTTCATCAGCAGAAAAGAAATACTCATTCTGAGTGTATAAATTCATAGGAACATTTTCACCTTCAGCAACCCACCAGTTACCATCGTTTTTAGTTCTAATGTTCCATATGTTAACCTCAAAGCCTAAATCTTCAAATGTTTGTTCAACCTGCATATTTTTAATGTTTTCTAAATTTTGAGACTGTAAATATTCAGTTATTCTTTTCTCTGCATCAATTCTATACTCAGGTGTCATTTTCATTCCCTTTTAAAAATATACCAAATACACGAATGGATCTCAGTATTACAACACATCTACTAACACACTGTTAATTATCTTGCAATGGTTTTCGCACTGTTCACTAGCTACAACTACTCTTAAGACTAAGTTACATTTCAAATCGATGACGTTATTCGGGGCTGCTTGTTGAAAAGCACATAATACTACAAAATACCCATGTTATCTTTATTTGTTTTATCAGACTATTTTTGATGATATGAAATTTACGCTATCGAACATTCAAAAAAATGCCAAATACTGAAAATCAATCACCTATAAAATTGCGCAAAAAAAGAGCATTTTACTTGATATTTCCAATAAGGGTGGAAAACAAAGAAAAAATGCTCTCTTTTTATATAATAGTTCCTCAGATAAATAAAACTTTTCTGAACCTGATATGATATATTAAAAAGAAGTTTAAATATGAGAATCAATATAGTGAATAATTATCAAATATTAAAATGATAATCAAGTAACAATCTAACAATAACCGAATATATTTTTAATATGATATGTCGTGGTGTGATTTTTATAAGACACAAACTTATACAGTACCATATTTAATATTCTTCATAACTAAATATTTAACAGATTGTTCATGAATCAATAATATTTTCCCCTTAAGTTCTGACTCATTAATCTCTTCTTGTTTCTCATGTCCTTTACCATATCTATCTTTATAAGAATAAAAATTATTCATCAGATCTTTAATTAAATCATCTAATATGTAATCAACAGCTTCTTTTTCTTTCACAAAGAATACAGCAGTATCATAGTGTTCATTCGCCATATAATAGATACTGTTACAATACCTCATTAATACAACTGCTACGGCAAACATCATCGTTTCATTTTTTTCTTTAATCATGACATTACCTTTTTTACTAAAATAATATTCTGTACAGCCCCTTACGGGGCTAATACAGTCCACGTATTACTGAGTATATGACTCCTCAGAAAACTCCCACGAATGGCGTACAAGCCGTTCTGCTACCTCTTCAAAGTTAACCTCTTCAAAGTTAACCTCTTCAAGGTTTCCTTGATTTCCTTCTTGCATAGTAAACTTCTCAAAGTTATGACAAATATGATTAATCGTGATTCGTATAAATGCACTCATAAAATCAGCGTCATCAACAAGATGCGAAATGTTGTCACTACATATATCTTGCATTGTTTTCCAGCTTGCTTCGAAAGAACGCTTTGCCAGATCATAGAACAACTCAGTAGATGTATTTTTAATTTCAATATTTTTAGACATAATGATTCCTCATTTTAAAATGATATTTATTGGTTTATTATTTCCAGCCCCATACATGGGGCTAAACAGGACTATATTTTTGAAACTTATATATTCATCTTCTTTTATGATTAACACGCAGTGTTATCAATACCACCTCCTTATCAACCATTTTTACTGAATGCCCTTGCTCATAATACTCAACTCTGGATACTTTTTTAAAAGTTGCACCTGCATTTTTAATGCACTCTTTATAAATGTCTTCCATGAATGCATCATCCACCATTAACATCTCTGCTTCATCAGGCCGTGTTTCCTTCAGCGTATTTATTCTCATTTCATAAAATAACTCAGCAAGGTGCAGGAATATTTTCCTTGATTCTTTTATCAGTTTTTCACTCATTTCATTACCTCTTATTTTATATTACAGACTGTTTGTTTGCGCTGATTTCTATTTTTTTATAAAAAAGAATATAATCATCACCATTAAAACATTTAATCAAAAACTCATGATAGCTACTTAGTATAGTTTTAACCTCAGGGACTGATATGTGTTTAATCTTTATCTCTTCAGAACTTTCAAACCATTCATGTAGCGTGAGATTAATAATATCCATTATGAATATCTCCCTGTAAAATCCATCCTTCATTTTCTTCAGAAACACATCATCCTTTAGATTAAAGTATAAGTAATGTATTAACTCATTATAGGTATTTACAACATCAGTAGCAAAGTTTGCTGTATCAGCATTACTTGCGGATATTTTAACGGGTATTTCATTCCAGCCTAAACATTTTTCGTTCATATTTACCTCTATCATTAATAGTTAGTACGATACGCAGTGTAAATAACTCTCAGATTCCTTCTCACCTCATCCAAGAACAGATAACATTCTTTACCTTTATTATCTTTCATTGATTCAGAAAAATCTTGTTTTGTTCGTTCGATCACTTTGACAATCACATCTTCAACATAACGTCTGTCTTTAAAATGACGCTCATAATCATCGCCCATACAATCGATCATGACTTGAAGATGCTTTTTAAAGTTATTAACAGCCATTTCCATAAATATTTCCGTTTCATCATTAGTGACAGTTATTACACATGGCAGAATAGTTCTATTTTTCATATTATCCTCTTTTATTTAAAATGGTTGTATTCAGATACACAGCGAGATTCAGCAATCACTTTTTCAATCCATGCGTCAATCTCACTTTCAACAAAGGCCACAGATCTTAACCCTATTTTCACTCTGTCTGGAAAACTGCCTTCCTTAATACGTTCATATAAAGTGGTACGACTAAATCCAACCCGACTGAGTACTTCAGGAACACGGATTAATCTTTTCCCTGCGATTTCATTCTTCATATAGTTTTGCTTGTTACTCTTTTTCATTGTCATTTCCTCTGTTGTTTTACGTAATCTCTATGAGATTTTGTTTTCTCTATGTTGTTGCGACGAGGAAAATAATAGCGAATTCGCTTGTGTTTTTTTAGGGATGCTGGAAGAAGAGTTTCTTGAAAAAATCGAGGGGAAGTGAACGGGAAAGAGATGGTTGGAACTGGATGTGATCACGTTCGCTCAGGGCGAACGTAACCCTTTTTACTTGGCTGCTTTTTTCTTTGTATCGTCTCTGACGTGTTCAGAAACCGGGATGTCTTTTAAGTAATTGTTTTCCATCATATAATCTTCAAGTGATTTCAGATAGTTTTCATCTGTCAGGAACGCCATTGCCAATGGGTAATCCGTTGCCTTTAGCATTCCTTCATCACGATCATTATCACTGTCCTCATGAAGAAGTGAAGACATCAGGGAAAGTGGAATTTTTATACCGTCATTATCTGCTCCCCAAAAAATGAGATCCATCATGGGTATAAGACGGTATTCAATGATTTTTCTGAATGTACTTTTGCCAAATCGATACTCCCTCACTGCCGGAGCATTCATTTTTAGTTGTTTCTTCCATTGAGGGATGAGTACTTTCAGGTGTTCAATAATGTCTTCAGTTGATGCCTCCTGTAGGAAGATATCGACAGTAATCGAAGACAGGCTTTTTATCCCGGACTCCTTCAGATACTCCGACAGGTATTCGGACTGACTTTTTTGGGATGTTTCAGGGTGGGTAGCAAGCAGTGTTAAACTTTTCGCATATAATTGCGCATTACTGCAGGTTACCGGGACAACAGCGTAGGTTCTGGCAAGCTCATGCCCCTGCGTGGATGTATCGCCACTGAATAAAATTTCGCCTCTCTGGATCTTATTGCGGTAATCATCCAGCAAGAGTCTGTTCAGGGGCGGCAATGTATCGCGCTTCTGCAACATTTTGTAAGCCAAGATACGCCGCTCAATCTCAACATAAAACTGCTGTAGGGTGAGCTGTTCAATTGCGTCATAATGCTCAATATCAAACCACGATTCAATCGCCTTCCTGATTTCACTTCTTTTCATTTTTTTATTATCCACTTGATATTTAATAGTTTACCTGACAACGTTAACTCCCTGTCATTTATAATGCATCTCTTATTTAATGACCCGATAACACTATAAAGCTGTTGTTCTGTCGGTGTAACAGCCACCTCCCCCTATTTTTTAGTAGTTGTATTACTACTTTGCCTGTTTACCCAAGACTCCGCTCTTCACTTCGCAAGGGACTATAATTTTTCATTATATTAAAAAATAAGCATAAAGTAGGGCTTACAACATATTTCAATAAAATTCTTCACTGGATGCAATAGAATAATATCGATAATTATATGTAAAATACTCACGTCAGAAAGAAGAATGATATCTTCGATATTGGAAAAATCGTTTTAGTTATCTGTCAAAAAACTAGTTTTAAAGAAAAATCATGCTAGCATATATCATGTTTATGTCGTAGGAGACGTTGTTATACTCTCTGATACAAACAAGCTTAGTGGGATAATGCGTCTGTTTATTATGGAGGATATATGAAAAAAATTATTTTCAGTTTATTTGTTTTACTACTGCCTTTTGCTTCTTTTGCCGATCCTACAGTTTTCGGTCTGACATTAGGAAAAACAACAGAAAAGGAGACTTCAGACTTATATAATGGATATTCATCATTAGGTGAAAATATATACAGCCATGGTAACATGTATAATATTCCTGTCAAAGATATACCATTTGACGGTTTAAAAGAGGTCACCACTATTTTTGATGGAAATGGTTTGTTAGTCGCTGTATTAGCCAAATTCCCTAAAGAAAAATTTAATTATATCAATTCATCTCTCAAACAAAAATATAAATTAATTTCTCAGCAGATTCCATTTGTTGGTAATAAATTCACCAAATATTCAAATGGTGGTACACAAATACTCTTAGATGCTCCACATTTATCATTCGAAATGACGCTTAGCTATCTACGAACTGATTTTTACAATGATTATAAAAAACAGATTTCCGTTGAAGGACAGAAAAAATCTGCAGCAGAGAAAAACCAGTTATAGTAAAATAACACTATCATTTACCCATCACCTAATGGTGGTGGGTGTTCTATCTTCTTTAATAAAGGTATCCATACAATCATTGCACCCATTAATCTTTACAGCTATAACACAACTACTCCCGCTGAATAAAGTTTATAATTGAACAACCCAATTTCGATGTGAGAGTATAGAAATATGATTTATCTTTTCCCCCAGAGTGATATACAGAGTGGATTTATCATCATAGCATCTAATAGATTTTTATTATTCGTCATACCCTTGCTTTAAGAACTGGTAAATACTTTCTGTAACCTCTGTATCACCCCAGCCCCATCGTTTAGCAAGATGGACGACCTCTTTAGGGAGTTTCGGTATAATTGTACTGATGATGGCGTCATCACAATCCCGCTCCAGTCCAATAAGACAATATCGTACCGCATCCTCTGGTGTCATCATTTTTCATTCCTCTTGTCTCTTTGAACTTCTTGTTATTGTGTAGACGGAAATATGAAGCGGAGGCATTAATATTTTTAAGGCTAACATGTCTCAATCGATTCACCAATTAAGATATAACACATGTTTCTGGTTAATGCAAAATACTTAATCAGTATAGGATGACGTAATGTTATAATATAAATGATAGCATTTAATGAACAAAGATGTCAATTTACTACTTTCCTATTCTCATCTTTTGTACCTTCCAAAAAAAGTATATAGTTAAGATACTAATCTTTGTATACTGCACATTATGGTGATTTATTTTTTATTGATCTATGTTCAAATATAGGAGAGCCATATTACCATAAATATATTCGTGAAATTGACTGTAGGAAATCCCATCTTGCGAATATTTAATTTCTTGATGAGCATAAAAAACACAAGAAAATATTTTAGAAACAAATGATGATTAAACATGAAATTAATAGAAGATATAAAAAATTCCACCGAGGCACTCCGGGGGAAAAGAAAACGACATAATTGCTGTGTGCGCTTCGCATCGCCCCCCCCCTTCATAATCTAAGAAAAATCTCATTTTGGCGAGTGTTATTTTACAGGTCAGAGCAGTATTATTAGTGAATATATTGCTTATCCATTCCCCCTGCAGTGAGACAAGCTTACGTCAGACTGTCCCTTCTTAGCAGGCTATTTCAACTTTATCTTTTAACTGATGACCCGGAATAACCTAATGGCTTTACGTGAGTAGGATGCTATCACCTCTCTCCGCGCGCGGAACATGGCATTATTAAAGATTACCCACATTAACAAGCTAGGTTTTGGATGGGTTTTTAGTGATTAAACGCAGATTTTGGATACAAAAAAAGCCCGTTTTCACGGGCTTTTTATGCAGTACTTTATGCAGGGCAAAGCCAAAAACCCATCGTAAGTTATTGATTTTGCCATAAATTTGGCGGAAGCGTAGAGATTCGAACTCTAGAACCCTTTCGGGTCGCCGGTTTTCAAGACCGGTGCCTTCAACCGCTCGGCCACGCTTCCAATGAGGCGCACTATAAACACCTCTGTTCAGGCTGTAAAGCACCAATTTATTCAACTGCCTTAAAATTAAACAAAAACGCGTTATTCGTCTGAAATTCAGGCAGTTTGCGCAGATTTTCAGCGCAAACCGCCCTCTTCGCGTTAATGTTTTTTGATGTACATATCTTTGGTGTAGTAATACCCCAGCTTATCCGACGTAAATCCCCCTACCCATGGCTTGACCAGATGGGTGCGCACGTAGTGATAGACCGGAATGGCCGGGACATCCTGACCTAACAGATCCTCCGCCTGCTGGTAGAACTTGCCCCGTGCCGCCGTGTCAGAGGCTTTTGCCGCATTGCGCAGCGCCTCATCGTAGGCCGGGTTGCTGTACTGGCTGGTATTTTCACTGTCGCCGGTGCGGAAGTTATTGAGAAACGTCGCGGCGTCGTCATAGTCGGCTATCCACGCGTAGCGCACGGCGTCAAAATTATGCGTATGCATAGCGTCGAGCATGGTCTTCCACTCCTGGTTTTGCAGCTTCGCCTCAACGCCAAGGTTCTTTTTCCACATTGAGCTGGCGGCGATGGCAATTCGCTGGTGAGATTCGGACGTGTTATAGAGCAGATTAAAGACCAGCGGATGGGTCTCATTATACCCGGCCTCGCTCAATAGCTTTTTCGCCTCGGCGATACGCTTCTCGCGCGGCCAGCTGGCGTACTCGGGATTGTGCAGCTTCACCCCGCCGATGTCAGGCTGGCTGATAAGCCAGGCCGGACGCTGCCCCTGCCCCAGCACCTTCTCCGCGATAATGTCTTTATCGAGGGCCATATTCAGCGCCCGCCGTACGCGCGGGTCGTTAAACGGCGGCCGGGTAGTGTTGAATTCGTAATAATAGGTGGCCAGCTGCGGCGAAACATCCAGCTGATCGCCCATGGTTTTTTTGAGCTGGGCAAACTGATTAATCGGTACCGTATACACAATATCGATCTCTCCCGCCTTATAGCGGTTGACGTCGGCGGTTTCAGAGCTTATCGGCAGGTACGTCACCTTATTGATGACCGTATGCGCGTTATCCCAGTAGCGCGGATTGCGCTCGGCCACAATGCGCTCATTCACCACCCACTGCGACAGCTTATAGGGCCCGCTGGTTACGATATGCTCCGGTTTGGTCCATTTGTCGCCGTAGCGCGATATCAGCACTTTATCGAGCGGAACCAAAGATGGGTGCGCCAGCATCGCCAAAAACGCCGCATTCGGCTGAGTTAAGGTGACCTCAAGGGTGGCATCATCTATCGCTTTGACGCCCAGCGTCTCGGGCGCTTTTTGCCCCTGCGCGATCTCCGCCCCGTTGACGATATGCATATTGCCGGGATAGCTCGCGTAAGGCGACGCCGTGAGCGGCGACACCAGACGCTGCCAGCTCCAGACAATATCCTGCGCCGTGATCGCCGTACCGTCGGACCAGGTCACACCGGGACGCAGGTGGAACGTCCAGACGGTGTTGTCCTTATTCTCCCACTTCTCCGCCAGCCGGGGCTCAATCTCTCCTGCTGGCGATACGCTGACCAGCCCTTCAAAAAGATCGCTGATAATGTTGTTTTCAACGTCGCTTTCCACTTTATGCGAATCCAGCGACGACGGTTCGCTGCCGTTATTTCTGACCAGTTCTTGCTTTTCGGCCAACGCCGTTCCCGGCGGTACCTGAGCGGCCAGCGCCGGGATGACCATGGAGAACAGACCGACGGCCACCAGTACGCGTGTGATGTGATTATATTTTTGTGTTTTCATATCCCTTGCCTTTGTTACGCTTCGTGAGTACCCTCTCCAGAGTTAGTCGCAGAATGGCTATAACGCAATATTTTTCAGTGAGTTATCAGATTTCGATCTGACTCCGGAAGGCGAACAAATAAAAATGCCACTTATCCCGATTTTCCTGGAATAATGTGCTGCATTCAGCCCGCTGACTTTGAGTAAAGATGGGTAAAAGCATTAGGGCTTAGGCCCTGTTTTTTTTATGCTTCGTTATTAATTACATCTGTCATAAGAGAGTGACTCATGGATCGTATAATTACATCGTCGCGAGACCGTTCATCGCTACTTAGCACGCACAAAGTTCTGCGGAACACCTATTTCCTGCTTAGCCTGACGCTGGCATTTTCCGCTATTACGGCGACGGCCAGCACGGTGCTGATGCTGCCTTCTCCGGGTCTGATTCTGACGCTGGTCGGTATGTACGGCCTGATGTTCCTGACCTATAAAACCGCGAATAAGCCAACGGGTATCATTTCCGCGTTCGCCTTTACCGGTTTTCTGGGCTACATCCTGGGGCCAATGCTTAACGCCTACCTGTCTGCGGGTATGGGCGATCTGATTGGCCTGGCGCTGGGCGGTACCGCGCTGGTGTTCTTCTGCTGCTCGGCCTACGTGCTGACCACCCGTAAAGATATGTCCTTCCTCGGCGGAATGCTGATGGCGGGCGTGGTGGTCGTGCTTATCGGTATGGTTGCCAACATTTTCCTGCAGCTGCCGGCTCTGCATCTGGCGATTAGCGCGGTGTTTATCCTGATCTCTTCAGGCGCCATTCTGTTTGAGACCAGCAACATCATCCGCGGCGGTGAAACCAACTACATCCGCGCGACCGTTAGCCTGTACGTCTCGCTGTACAACATCTTCGTCAGCCTGCTGAGCATCCTTGGCTTCGCCAGCAGAGACTAATCCTCTCCCCGTCTGTACTCAGGCCCCGCTTATGCGGGGCCTTATTTTTTGCTACACTGCCGCCATTTTCAGCGGTATGTGAAGAATCATGTTTATCTTTGAAGGCAATGAAATAGAGACCGATAGCGAAGGCTATCTGAAGGACACAACCCTGTGGAACGAAGCGATGGCGGCCGTTATCGCTGAGCAGGAGGGCATCAGCCTGTCCGTTGAGCATTGGGAAGTGGTGCGCTTTGTGCGCGACTTTTATCTGGAATTTAACACCTCACCGGCGATTCGTATGCTGGTGAAGGCCATGGCGAACAAGTTTGGCGAAGAGAAAGGCAACAGCCGCTACCTCTACCGCCTGTTCCCGAAAGGCCCGGCTAAGCAGGCGACAAAAATCGCCGGACTGCCTAAACCGGTTAAATGCATCTAATACAAAATGGCGAATTTCTGCCACTCTCTGGTGGGCTGATGGGGCTCGGTCAGAACCCTGTCCACCCGCGCGCTGCGCGGCCCACCGGCCTTCAGCCAGGCAATAAGTTTCTCCACCTGGTCCGGTTCTCCGCAGGCCAGAACCTCCACGCCGCCGTCGTCGAGATTGCGCGCGTATCCCGTTAATCCCAGCTGCAGCGCCTCGCGCTGGGTCGAATAGCGAAACCCGACGCCCTGAACGGAGCCGTATACCCACGCCATCGTGCAAACCGTTGCCATGTTCCCCCCTTTTCGGCCAATGACTCAATACAGAGGATAGCAAATTCCGTCAGCGTACATGCTTAGGTAATAATCCATAGTGCTGACGAAAACGGGCGCTAAAGCGCGAGCCTGACAGGTAGCCGCTGCTTTGCGCAATGTCGCCAATGGGTCGCGACGTCGACTGTAATTGCCCCAGCGCGTAGGCCATACGGACCTCTTCCACGATCTGGCGGAAGCTCCGGGACTCCTGCTGCAAACGACGGCGCAGCGTCGATTCGCCAAGAAAGAGCATTTTAGCCACTTTCGCCACGCTCCACGCTTCGGCAGGCGACAGCATAATAATTTGCCTGACCTGACCGGTTATGTCCTCGCGCCGCTCGTTGAGCAGCGGCCCGGCGTAGCCAGCCTGATACAGCGCCAGCAGCAATCCCATCGCCTGATGGTGCTGCAGCTCGGCGCTGAGCCCCTCCCGTACCGCCCGCAGGACGCTTTGCCACATAAACGACATTTCCGGCGCCAGCGGCGCGCAAAGCGACGTCAGACGACCGGTCTGCGGCTCGCTCATATAGCGGTGCTTAAAATCCGCCAGCAGTTCCGGCGTGAGAGAGAGCAGGTCGGAGCAAAAAAGCCCGTTTTCCGGCTGATTAATCACCTCGAGCTCAACCTCGGCGGGCAAAATAATCAGCTGCTGCGGCGTTGCCAGCATCTCGCTGGCACCCTGCACAATGACCTTACTGCCGCGGTTTACCCGGCAGATCGCGGGCGAGAACAGCGTGACGCGGTGCAGTTTGCATAAACGACGGGTAGTGATTTCCGCCGCCGTTAACGCGTTATGGTGAAAATGGATGTTCCGCATCATGCCGCCCTTTTTATTATCTTCCGGCCAGCGCCGTTAACTGCGCGCTGGCGATAGCGTGGCTGTGTAACATAAATCCGACTAACGCCCCGCTGGCCTCGCCATCAATGGGCAACGTCGGGGTATCAAGCGCCCATACCGTAAAGCGGTAGCGATGCGGTTTATCTCCGGCGGGCGGACACGCGCCGCCAAAACCCGCATAGCCAAAGTCATTGCGCCCCTGTATCGCCCCGGCGGGCAGTTTAGCGTTATTTTTGTCTCCGGCGCCAGCGGCTAAGCCAGTCACCTGTTGGGCAATATTCACCACCGTCCAGTGCCACCAGCCGCTCCCGGTCGGCGCATCCGGATCGTAAGCGGTCACCGCGAAACTGCGGGTACCCGCCGGAGCATTTTTCCAGGCGATCTGCGGTGAAATATTGCCGCCGGTGCAGCCAAAACCGCCAAACCAGTGCGTCTGCGCCAGCGTCTGGCCGTCGCGCATATCCGCGCTGCTGACGCTAAACGGCGCGGCAATCACCGTCCCGCTCATTATAACCATCATCGCGGCTGCGACCTTCAATCCTGTTTTCATCGTATTTTCCTCCGTAAGGTGAGGAAATACTGTAAGATCCCGGCATGTTTTTTATTGTGCCAAAGCGCCTGCGTTTTGTGCCGAAACGCTCACTTGTCGATACCGGTGGAATGGTGCTTGCCTCAGCCACTTGTGCTAACCTACGCGCCATTTTTTCGGTGCCGACATTCCCGTTGCTTAAAGGTAGCCCCATGACAGACTCCATTTTCCCCCGCTTAGTATTAACCAAAGGACGCGAGAAATCCCTGCTGCGTCGCCATCCTTGGATCTTCTCCGGCGCCGTCGCCCGGATGGAAGGTAAAGCCCGTTCAGGTGAGACCATCGATATCGTTGATTCTCAGGGAAAATGGCTGGCCCGCGGCGCCTATTCGCCGTCTTCACAGATCCGCGCCCGCGTCTGGAGCTTCGATCGCAATGAAGCCATTGATAACGCCTTTTTCGAACGTCGCCTGCAGCAGGCGCAAACCTGGCGCGAGTGGCTGGCGGCCCGCGACGGGCTCGATAGCTATCGCCTGATAGCCGGTGAGTCCGACGGCCTGCCGGGCGTGACCATCGATCGTTTTGGCGACTTTTTTGTACTGCAGCTGCTGAGCGCCGGTGCCGAATACCAGCGGGCGTCGATTGTCAGCGCGCTGCAAAC
Source organism: Klebsiella sp. RCJ4 (assembly GCF_009025755.1). Lineage (NCBI taxonomy): Bacteria > Pseudomonadati > Pseudomonadota > Gammaproteobacteria > Enterobacterales > Enterobacteriaceae > Klebsiella > Klebsiella sp. RCJ4. Next base: position 18,621 of record NZ_WCIN01000044.1, on the reverse strand, counting down.
GCTGTTTCCGAACTGCGCTATCTACGATCGTAGCGACGTCGCGGTGCGTAAAAAAGAGGGGCTGGAGCTGGCGCAGGGGCCCGTTGTCGGCGAACTGCCGCCTGCCCTGCTGCCGATTACCGAGCACGGTATGCAGCTGCTGGTAGATATTCAGGGCGGCCACAAAACCGGCTATTACCTTGACCAGCGCGACAGCCGCCTGGCGACCCGTCGATACGTCGCCGATAAGCGCGTGCTGAACTGCTTCTCCTATACCGGCGGTTTTGCCATCTCCGCGCTGATGGGCGGCTGCCGTCAGGTTGTCAGCGTTGACACCTCGCAGGAGGCGCTGGACGTCGCAAAGCAGAACGTTGAGCTGAACAAGCTGGATCTGTCTAAAGCGGAGTTCATCCGCGACGACGTCTTCAAGCTGCTGCGGAAATATCGCGACGCCGGCGAAAAGTTTGACGTGATTGTGATGGATCCACCGAAGTTTGTTGAAAACAAAAGCCAGCTGATGGGCGCCTGCCGCGGCTATAAGGACATCAACATGCTGGCGATTCAGCTCCTGAATCCCGGCGGCGTCCTGCTGACCTTCTCCTGCTCCGGCCTGATGACCACCGATTTATTTCAGAAAATCATTGCCGATGCCGCCCTGGATGCCGGACGTGATGTACAATTTATAGAACAGTTCCGCCAGGCTGCCGACCACCCGGTGATAGCAACCTACCCCGAAGGGCTGTATCTGAAAGGGTTTGCTTGCCGCATCATGTAACTTGAAAAGTGGAGAATCGGCCCGCATATAGCAGGTAATCATGTCTCCCAGGAGGTGCTTATGATAGCCAGCAAATTCGGTATCGGCCAACAAGTTCGCCACACGCTTTTGGGCTACCTGGGCGTGATCGTCGATGTCGATCCCGAGTACTCGCTCACGGAGCCGGAAGAGGATGAAATCGCCGCTAACGACGAACTGCGCCTTGCGCCCTGGTATCATGTGGTGATGGAAGACGATGATGGCCAGCCGATTCACACTTATCTCGCAGAAGCGCAGCTGAGCAGCGAGCCCAGCGACGAACATCCTGAACAGCCGTCGCTGGACGAACTGGCCAGAACCATTCGCCAGCAGCTGCAGGCCCCTCGATTGCGCAACTAGTCATTTGTGGGTTTTACGCCTGGATACCGCCAGGTTTAAAACCCCGTTGGCTATTTTCATCTCCTCCTTGCCGCCGCGTATGCGGCAAATAGGATAAAAAATAAACGCCGCGCTTTTTTATTTAATAAACACATATACCTACCTGACTCACTCCGCTTATCATCGCGTTAAAAAATCAAAAACGAAGCGAGAAATTCCTCACGCGCAATAACGTGACTTTTTGCGCAAAAAGACCAGCCGCAAAAAAAGATCTACCTGGCTTAAAAAAACAATAAAAAAAATCAATTTATATTGACTAATATGAATTACAGGTTTTAGATTACAAATCGTAATTTATAGCAGGAAAATAATCCTGGCAATGTTCGATAAGTTGCCAACAGAAAGCATATTATTGATTATTAGACGCGTACAATATCCATTCAATAATATTTTCAACTCATTGTTTTAAAAGGGTAACAATGAAGAGGAATAATCACTCGCTGCTCCGCGATGAAATTTTAAGCAAAGTCGTGAAACCCACCGATCATATTGAAAAATTGATTGAGATAATCGCTAAAGAGCATACGCCCTGCACCATTAGCAAAAAACGCAACATCAGCCTGACGCGGAATGGTGAAAGACAGTGCCTCATTTTATTCGACGGGAGCGTGGCGTTAAACCGCATAAGCGATGGGATGATCCTTAATGCTGAAAGCGCACCGTTTATTTTTGGCGCCAGCTGCCAGCTGGCATATACCCGCCATCTGTATGTTAAAACGAAAGAAACATCGCGCTTACTTTTGATTCCACAACGTTTTTTTCATGAGCAGGTCGTCAAATATCATCTCTGGCAATCGCTGGCGATGCTGCAGGATTATAGTTCGGCCAAAGTCTATGCTCATTGCATGACGATATCACAACTCTCCGCATACGAAATTATACGTAGCCATCTGCTCGAACTTATTGATGAACCGAATGTAATTAAGAATAACATCACTGCCGTGAATTATATTATGGACCACTCTTTTTTGTCCCGCAGCGGCATCATGCGGGTATTATCGAAGCTGAAGAGTGACGGCTATATCCATTTATCGCGCGGCATCCTGACGGATATTATTGATCTGCCGGAAAAGATGAACAGGCTTTATTCAAAATCCGGGCCCGCGCAGCCAGCAGAATGAGTATGCATACCGCTTATTTTTTATTCTGCGCCGTCGCGGCTAACGCCTGGCAAATCAGGTGACTGTACCGCCCGTCGCGCTGCTGCTGTTCACTCCAGCGGATATTGGGCAGCTTCATTTCACCAGAAATGCGCCGGCTGCTGAGCGCAAGCTGCTGAAAAAAAGGCGCCAGCATCGCGCCGCCGGGTACCGTCCGGGTTTGAAACACCGGGCTGCCATCGACATAGCGATACGCCAGCGCGTTATCCGGCACTAGCGTGGCGGCAAACGCCTGCTGCGCATAGCTGGCCCAAAAGGTGGCCGCGCTATAGCTGCGAGAAACGTTGCTCTCGCAGGCAACCTCCCCGGATGAAGGCACAACTCTTTCCTGCGCGGGTCTGAAGGCATTTTCCATCCAGCGCGCCATACCTTCCAGGTACCATTTCTGTTTAAAAACCCCGTAGCCGTATTGATACAAATGAAATAATTCATGCGCTGGCGTAATGTTGCGCGCCGGCCGCAGCGCGGCGTTAAGGACAATTTTTAAGCCGCAGGGCAGCGCCGTTCCGTCACCCATGGTTTCTGCCGCCACCCGATCGAAGGCCAGGCCGTGACCTTTGGGGAGCGTCAGCAGGTAGATGTTGATCTGTCGGGCCTGGCGATAAATTTTCTGCTGCAGCGGCGAGCGCAGGCCCAGCAGCGAGGTGTAGAGATATTTCGCAGCCTGGAGCTGGCTCGCAATGTCTTTCACGACATCCGGCACGCCGTCGCCGGAACTATCCTGCGGATATTGCAGGGCGTCCCTACCCTGCAGGCTGTAGTAAATATGAAAGTCATCCACGACGTGCGCTTTTTCCAGGCGATGCGCATGAAGCAAAGAGCCGGGAACGCAGCGGGAAACCTGCACCACATCGCGCGCCAGCAGCGGCGAACAGCAGCAGGATGCCAGCAGGAGCGCGATGACTCGTCTCATCGCCACGCCTGAGGGCCGCGGGAATAAAAAAGGCGCTGACGGTTAGCCAACGTTAACCGCCCGAGGACGCTTTTTTTCCAGCCCGTTTCCGCGCTCCGCGCCGGCATCCAACTGACGCTCGCTTGTCTGCAGCCATGCCGCCCAGCGTCCGGCGATAGCGCTGCCGTAGTAGCGCTGGGCGTTGCGCAGCGCGGCCTGCTGCATACTTTGCTGCAGCGACTTGTCGGAGATAACGGCGATCAGCGCCGCCGCCAGGGCCTCCTCATCGCCGCAGGGCACCAGAATCCCCGCCTCCCTGTCCTGCAGGATGTCGCGCGGACCGTACTTAATGGCAAAGCTAATCAGCGGCGTACCGTAGGCCATCGCCTCCACGGCGGAGAGAGACTGCCCCTCCTGAGTCGAACAAAGTACCGTGCAGCAGGCCGTTTTATGCGCCTGCGCGATGTCGGAGGTGAAGCCGTTGATATGGATCGCCTTCTCCAGCCCCCACTCCGCCACCCGCGCGCTTAAGCTGCGCCGCAGCGGCCCGACCCCGTAGGTGTGCAGCTGCGCATCGGGGATCGCCGTCAGCACTTTACGAAAGGCGTTCAGCAGCAAGGCATGCTGCTTCTCTTCCGAATAGCGCGCCAGATAAATGACCGTCTGCGACGGCGCTTTCTGCGGGTTCGCCGGAATATTGCCGTTATCGAGATGATTGGGGATCACCACCATCCGCGCGGCCGGGAAACCCTCCAGCTGCAGGTCCTGCCACTGCTCATCGGTGAGGACAATCAGCCGATCGACAAGCTCCGGCTGTTCGAGGATATGCCGGTAGGAGCTTTTCAGCGCGCCGTTAGACAGCTGATGATGGGAGTGAATAATCGCGCTCAGCGTACACGCCATGCGCTGTGCGGGCCGCGAGCAGACGAAGCTTTTCCACGTTTTATTTTTATCGACGATAAAATGCCAGCGCCCTTTTTCCGCCAGCCGGGTTTCCAGCATCCACGCATAAAACGCCTCTTCCTGAGCAAAGCGTTTGACTTCACCGCCCGCCAGGGCAATTTCAAGATGGCTTAGCTGCACGTTGCCCTTTTTCTCGTCAAAGCTTTTGCGCAGCAGAATATTGCCGGCGCTATCAATATAGTCTTCGATGATTCTCCCCTGCGGACGCAGCAGGAAGTTGTGTTTACCCACCGCGACATCCGCGCCGGGATTGACGGCATGCCTGAGCTCGATATTGCCCACCAGCGGCGCCAGCGCAGCGATCGCGTTCATCTCAAAGCAATCGCTGAGCCACTCATAGAGGTTATAAACCGGCACCTCTTCGGGCAGCGCGCCGCGCGCTTTCAGCGCCCGCACCGCTCTGGACAATTCGGGATTCCACGTCGCGGTAACTATCCAGGGCACGGTGCGCAAATGTTCGGTAAAGAGCTTCGCCCGCCGCATGGCCGCCACCTCAATACCGTTGCCGACGTCGCGCAGCGTCTCCAGCAGAAAAACGGGGATCGCGTTATTCGACGGCGGCGCGTCGTCCTGCGGGAGCAGCGGCTTTTTTGCCGCTAAATGGTATTTCTGATAGGCGATAAAGCCGGAAAGGTAGTGCTCGACGTCATCGATACGCACGCGGTAGCTGTGGTGGCGAATAAAGAAGCTGTTGACGATCCGTGCGGGATTTTTAAAAAACATCGCCAGCTCAGGCCAGAAGAAGCCGTTCAGCAAATAGCGCGCCCGAACTTCCAGCGCCTGCCAGAACTTCTGCTGGTCAAAATCCGCCAGCAGATGGCGATGCTCGGGCGAGGCGTCCAGACGGGTCACCATCTCAGACGCCGCCATCATTAATTCCAGCAGCGTGGGATAGGTGGTGACGCGATGCAGCACAAAATCAAGATGATCGCGCACGTTGTTCAGGCCAAAGCGAAAGTACTTCTCTTCCGGGCGAAAGCGGGTTAACTCATTAACGCAGTAGCTCAGCCAGTGGTCATGGTGCTGCCAGTGCTTATTTTTAATGAAATAGGCGAAGGCTTTTTCCACCATCTCCAGCCACTGCGGCGCTTTGGTCAGGCCGTACAGGCGCATAAGAGCAAAAGCCGCTTCGCCATCGTAATAAATGATGCGGAATTTGGCTTTCAGCGACAGATCGTGGCTATTCAATACGTGAACAAACTGGCCGCTGAGCGGATCCTGCATAAAGGCGATGCCGGTCGCCAGCTGCGCCATCAGCGGCAGATATTGCCGGTCTCCGGTCGTCTCGGTGTATTTCACCAGCGCCAGGATACTTACCGCGTTACCGCCGAGCTTGATCTCATCGCCCACGTCGCAGAGAAACGCCGCCTCGCGTCCATTGTCCAGCGTCCGTACTTCAATCAGCGTGTTAACCAGGTACGCAATCGCGCGGTCTATCGCCTGACGAACCGACGGCTGACGGGTCGCTTCCCAGCCCTCAATCAGCGAATAGGTGGAGCTGGCGTGGCGCAGCGCGTTATAGGATCGGACCGGGCGGTCGAAACAGGGAAACCAGCCGTAATGGTAGAGGCCGTCTTGCTTTACCTGACGGGCCAGATAATCGGTGCCTTTTTTAATCACCTCGGCGAGGCACTCGTCCTGCCAGTTTTCCCCGATAACGCGATAGCCGGAACCTCGCCCGCTCTGTTCCATCACTTTTGTCCCAAAACGATCGCAGAAGATCCCCTGAGTTTTAAAGCGTCAGAGCGGCTGCTGCGGATCCTGCGGCCAGCTAAGCGTCTGTTTAAACCGCCGCCGGGCGTAGTTTTCCAGATTGACGCTATTCGGCGCCACGACGCCGTTATCGCCATCGTAGAGCAGCGCGTTGCCGGCAATTTCCTGCTCGAGCATTGCGCAATTAAACTGCGGGTCAAACGCGAGGCCAAAGCGAAAATAGTTACGCTTGGTGACCATGAATTTTTCATTGAGGGATTGCCAGCTGAGCTTTTCCACGCTGTCCACGACGTCAACCCGCAGCCACTGCGGTTCGCGGTCCTGTTTTTTACGCCACTCCTGCAGCGCCCTGGCCCCCGCCAGCCACGCGAGATCGAAGCTGGTACCGCGAGAAATATGCATATGCGCGCGTGATTGGCCATCGCTGACGCTAAAGAAGATTACCCATGCCGGATAGTCAGAGGGCAATACGGTGGATTTTAATTTTTTCGCCTGAAAGCAGGCTTGTTGCAGTAAATCACTTAGCGCCATCTTCCCCTCTCCGTTTATTCAAGAATGCGTTGAATGTTTAAAAATTATTATCAGAGACTGCAAACAAACCCATTTTAGATATTGCGCCGATGGCTCGGCCCGGCACACTCCCCGGAGGCGGCGCTCAACGCGCCTTGTCCGGGCTAGCGGACCGCAAACGGCCATGACCCGTAGCCGATAAGAAGCTCGCCCGTTGATTAACGTTCCCTTAAGGCTTCTTTTGCCCGATTAAACGGTTTGACCAGATAATCCATGACCGTTTTTTCGCCGGTCTTAATATCAACGGTGGCAATCATTCCCGGGCCAATTAAAAAACGCTTGCCGCTTTTATTTTCCAGGTAATCATAGTCAGTGCGAATAAACACCCGATAGTAGTAAACATCCGGTTTAGCTTCATCCTGAGTGGTATCCGGCGATATGGTTTCCACCACGCCGTTCAGCGCGCCATAGATGGCATAATCATAGGCGGTAATTTTCACCAGCGCCTGCTGGTCAGGATGAATAAAAGCAATATCACGAGGTGAAATCCGCGCTTCGATTAATAACCGGCCATCGACCGGAACAATTTCCATCAGCTCGCCGTTGGGCGCAATAACCCCACCAATCGTATTGACCTTAATATTTTTAACGATCCCCTGCACCGGCGAACGAACGGTTAAGCGCGTGACCGAATCGGCGCGCCCCTTTATCACTTCCGCCAGGCTGGCCACGTCGGCATTGGCTTTTGACAGCTGTTCACGCGCGTCAACAAAATAGCGGGTATTGAGATCGATCTTTTTAAAACTAATATCCGCGACCTGCTGGCGAAGACGCAGCACTTCGACATTGCTCGCCGCCCCGGTTTTCGCCAGCCTTTCGGTGATGGCCAGTTCGCTATTCACCAGTTTTAACGACTCGTCCAGCTGGCGCGTCGATTTGCTCAGCTGCTCTTTGCGGCTATGGTACAGACGCGTCTCCTCCGCCAGCAGCGCGGGCCAGGCTTTCAGGGAGTCGGGAAACGCCAGCGGCTGATTGTTCACCTCGGCGGTTAAGCGAATGCTCGCCGCCAGCGAGGCGCGATATTTCGCCTGGCTTTCGCCGACGTTAGATTCGCTGCGGGTGGGATCGAGGCGCGCCACAACCTGTCCGGCTTGTACCTTGCTGCCTTCCCGTACGTTCAGCTCGGTTAAAATACCGCCGTCGAGGGTTTGTATCACCTGCTCCCGCGAGCTGGGGATCACTTTCCCGGTACCGGTTGAAACTTCGTCCAGTACCGCGAACCATGCCCAGATGCCGCCCACCAGCAGCATAACGGCCAGCAGGAGAATCAGCCGCCGCGATTTAACAATTTTCGCCTCGTCTTCTTCGCTATCCGGCAGCAGCGCCACCGGGTCGTGATCGGCCATCAGGGGGATTTTACTCATATGTTCACCACCTGCCCGCGGGCTTTCTCTTGCTCAAAAACCGTTGCTTTGGGTTTATCCAGCGCCAGCTGCCCGTCCTGGATAACCAGGATCCGATCGACGATATTAAGCACCGCAGCTTTATGCGTGGCGATGATCATCGTTCGCTCGCCGGCCCACTGCGCCAGCTGTTCCACAAAGGCCTTTTCCGTTCGCTCGTCGAAAAACGAGGTCGGTTCATCGAGCAGGATAATGTTCGGATCGCGCAGCAGCGTCCTGGCCAGCAGCAGAGACTGCCGCTGGCCGCCTGAAAGCCCCAGCCCGCCTTCCATAATGACGTGTTCAAGACCGAGGGGCAGTTTGCGCACAAACTCCAGCGCGCCGCACAGGGTAAGCACCGAGAAGATTTCATCATCCGTCGCCGCCGGTCGCCCGAGGATCAGGTTCTCACGCAGGGTGCCGTGGAACAGCCGCGCCTCCTGGGTCAGCAAGGTGGCGTTGCGGCGAATATCCGCGAGGTCGATCTGCGGCAGGCTTAAATCATCCAGCCGCAGCTCGCCCGAAACCAGCTCGACGTTGCCCATCATCGCCTGCAGCAGGGTCGATTTACCGGCGCCGATTCGCCCAAGGATGGCGATTCTCTCGCCGGCTTTAATGGATAACTGGTTGATACGCAGCGGGATCGCGGCATCGTTAAGGCCGTAGCGGAATTCCGCCTGCCGGAACTCGTAATTGCCGTGCAGCACGGCGCGGTGAACCCGGGTTTCGTCCTGCCCCCCTTCGACCGGCAGCGCCATCAGGTTATCGAGGCTGGCCTTCGCCGTTTTCACCTGCTGCCAACGAGCGAGTACGCCGCACAGCGCGGTCATCGGCGCCACCATGCGGGTCGAGAGCATTGATGCCGCCACCATCGCCCCGGTGGTGATGTCGCCATTAATCACCAGCGGCGCGCCGACCACCACCACCGTGGCATAGAGCAGGTTTTGCACCGACATTCCCCAGCTGACCAGGCCGTGGGTGAGCCTGCGCGTTTTGACCCCCGACTCGGCGGTAATGGCAATATAGCTATTCCACTGATGCAAAAAGCGGCTTTCCGCCTGCATCATTTTGATGTCCTGCAACCCCTGAATGCTTTCCACCAGAATGGCGTTACGCAAGGTATTTTCATGCTGGTTTTTATTGGCCAGCGCCGCGAGCTTGCGCTGCAGCAGCAGGCCGGGCAGGATCATCAGAATCGTCGCCACCGGCGCAATCCAGCTTAGCCACGGCGAGACGATAAACAGCACCACCTGAAACAGCAAAAAGAACGGTAAATCCGCCACGATGGTCATCATCGTTGAGGTCATCATTTCGCGCACCTGCTCCAGCTCGCGGATTTGCGAAATAAAGCTCCCCGTCGAGCGCGGTACCGCGCTGTTTTTCAGGCGCAGCGCGTGGCCGAAGACCCGGTCAGAAACGCGAATATCCCCGCGTTTGCCGAGCAGATCCGTGACGTGCCCGCGCATAATTTTCAGCACAAAAGCAAATACCGCCGCCAGCAATACGCCGCTGAACAGGACATACAGAGTGGGATAAGACTGCGCCGGGATCACCCGATCGTAAACCTGCATCGAAAACAGAATACCGCTCAGCGCAAGAACGTTTATGGCAAAAGACGCCAGCATCACGTGCAGGTAGGGGCGAATATCTTTCAGCACAATTTTACGCAGCCAGTCCGGCTGAAAGCGGGCCAGGTAGCTCTCGGTGCGAATATCCCTTTCCGGCGCTGACGGGCGAAACGCAATGGTCTTTTCAATTTCCGGCAGCAGGGTTTCCAGCGGGCAGTAGCTGAGCAGCGCGAGCTCCTTCACAAACCGCACCCCGACGGCGTTATTAACGTCAAAGCTTTCGAGCACGGCGACTTGCCCGTCGCGCAGCTGGACGACCAGCGGTAGCCGCCAGGCCGACATTTTCTCATCGCCCGGAGATAAAAACTGGCAGTTTAGCCCGGCGTGGCGCGCCAGGTGCCGGAGCGCCTCCGGCAGGGTTTTCTGCGTCGCCCACTCGGCGGCGGCATGCAGCGTGCCGGGAGAAAAGCTTTGTCGATAGTGGTTGGCAATAAAAGCAATCGCATTAGACCAATCGAGCAAATGCGGTATCCCGGCGCGTTCGTTTTGTGAGGTCATGGGCGGATCTCCACGCCCTGGATATTTTGTTTTTCCAGCGCGAACACCGAGCGCATCTTGCCGGTGCTGAACAGGCAGTCCAGCTCCAGCGAACGCAGTTGTGATTCCGTCAGGACCTGGCTAAATCTGGCCTGGTAAATTTCCTGATCGACGTTGAGCAGATCCAGCAGCGGCCGCGAGCCGAGCTGAAGATACTGATCCTGATACAGCGCCCGGGTTTGCTCACCCAGCTGCTGCTGACGTTTCTGAATCCCCAGCGACTGGGCAAGATTAACCGCTTCATCGCGAGAGGCGTTCAGCTTCTGGCTGGCATCCAGCTGGGCGGTTTTTATCGCCGCATTCGCCGCCGCCAGACTTTGCTGGGCGGCGTCGCGTGAGGCGGTCATCGCACCGCCCTGATAGATGGGCATTTGCACTTTCACCCACGCGGAGTATTGCGTTTTATTCAGTACCGCGCTGTTGGCGTAGTTATCGTTGAGGTAATGGGTGACTTCCGGCTCAAGGGAAATCGTCGGCAGCATTTGCGCGTTGGCGTTATCCAGCTGAGCCTGAGCCTGGCCGGCCTGGGCCAGCGCCGCTAATACCGCCGGAACAGAGCGGTAATCGATTTTGGATACCGCGCAGGCGGCGTCCATCCCCTGCGGAAGGTCATCCGTCACCGTGGCAATGCCGCCGATGCCGATATAGGTCGCGAGCGTGGCTTTCCAGCGCTGAAGGGCCGCCTGATATTGCAGGAGCGTAGATTGCGCGCCCTCCACGCGGGTATCGGTCTGCACAACGTCCGATAACGATGACGCCCCCGCATCGTTGCGCTGGCGAATAAGATCGCCAATCTGTTTAAGCGAATCGACCTGCGCTTTAGCGATGTCGACCAGCTTTTGATAGCCCTGCACCTGCACTACCGCCGCGGCGGTGTCGTGAGCGACCTGGTCGATATTCAGCATGACGGTGGCCTGCTGCTGGGCCACGCCGGAGTCGGCGGCTCTGACCGAACTGGACACTTTGCCGAAGTCGTAAAGCATTTGCGATACCGAGACGACCAGCGATGGCGTATATCCGGCATCAGAATAAGTATTACTATAACCATTATTCATACCCGCACTAATTTGCGGGTAATATTTGGCTTTCGCCACGTCAACTTTCTGCGCCATTTCCTGGAGTTTGCTGACCTCCTGGGTAATCGCCGGATGCCAGTTGACCGCATTTTTTACCGCTTTTTTTATATCCAGCGGGCCGGATATTCGGGTCTGGCTATTAATAATCTCTTCATTGTACCCCGCGACCTGTTGGCTATCGGTTAAACGCTGGCTGCTAATATCATTCGGCATCAAGTATGAATTTTCCGCATGACCTGAAAACGGCGGATTCAAAGCAATAAAGAGAGCGGTATAGCCGCAGGTTATGACATTCCTTTTTTGTTTAAATAGACGCATCAAATTTACCCTTCAGAATTCACGCACTGAAAAAACGGATATAATAATTTCCGCATCATTATTTTTATTAAATAACGGTCTGCTATCTCCCGGATCGCTGCCCGATTCATTCCTCCGCAATAAATAATCTGGACGGCACTTCCGTGTGCCGTTCGCTATAACGCCGATTAGTTGGAGTTATTTGTATCAAGCAGCTCGTTGAGCGAATTGATATGCACCCCTTCCAGCGTAATTAAGGTTGTTGATTGATGGTCACCGGCCCCGCCGTCGCGGTCGATGGATACCACCGTGTTATTGCCAACGTAGCTCAGGGTCACATAGTTGCCCAGACTGCTGCTGTTCCCATCCCAGTCAACCAGCAGCGCCGACACATCGATATGATCCCCTTGCGCAACCGAGAAATCCTTCCAGGTATCGCTGCCGTTGCCGCCGGTATTGTCATCGGCCAGCAGGTTGTAAACCACCGTGTCGGCCCCGATACCCAGGGTGAAGGTATCGTCATAAGCGGTGCTGTGGATATCGTCGCCGTTCACGCTGCCGGTAATCTGCGGATGCAGATCGATGGTCAGCGTCGCCGCGGAAGAAACGCCATTGCTGTCGTTTACCGTGTAGGCGAAGACCTCCTTGTGCGTGATTGTCGACACATCCATCCCTGCCTTCAGACTGTAGGTATAAGAACCATTATTCGCCATCGTCAGGGTGCCATAGTCACCGTAAATTGTGACGCTACTTCCGGTTACTGCGCTACCGTTGCTGGTGGTGATACTGCCATTGCTGTTGAAGGTCCAGGATTCGGCACTGCCAGTGGAAGTATGTCCGGCGACGGTGTATGAGGCATACAGCACGCCATGGAAATCTTCCGTACCGCCCGAGTTGTTTCCGTTCTGGATATTCCCGCTGACGTTGGTTCCTGCCACCGTATAGTGCGTTGCGGTATCGAACGTCGTACCGGTGATAGAAGCTCCAACCGTATAATTCGGCGCTGGCGTTAAGAAAGAATCCAGAGTGGCGGTGGCTTTCGAAGCCAGGACCATCTCGTAATTTCCTTCGCTCAATGCCACACCCGTTAGCGTTAGCGTATCCGTAGCGCTGGCTGTTGCGCCGATAATCGTGGTCAGATTTTCTGTCGGTGCCCCCTGCCACACCAGAACCTTACTGCCGTCGCTGAGTACGTGATAAATGCTGACCGTGCTGTCAATCCTGACGGTATTGACCACCGAGCCACTTGCGGTGTAGTTCACATTCACCGAGAGGGTATCCATTTCGCGATCGGCCCCCACGCTAAAGCTAATCGACTTACTCGCTGATACTCCGCCCGTTGTCGACTTACCGCTTGTGTTCAGCCCCGCCGTGTCAATCGCCGGAACATTCACCGTTGCCAGCGCCGTTGCCACGTTCAGCGCAACGACATCATTCACCGCCAGCGAAGCCGGGCTGTCGATATCGATCGTCAGCGTCGTGCTCGCCGTGTGGCCCAGACTGTCGGTTATGGTGTAGGTAAAGACCTCCGATTGGCCGACGCTATTCACTCCGCCGTACGGCTGATAGGTATAGCTACCGTCGCTATGGATGGTCAGCGATCCCCAGGCACCGGCTATCGTCGTTCCGCTGCTGGTGACCGATACCGGATCGGCGTCGGTCACCGAGGTGGCGGTGACGCTCGTCACCTTAATATTTACCCCGGTGTCCGCCACATCGCCGTCGCCATCGCTTTGCAGGACGTTCCCCGTCAGGCTGTCGGTGTGATAGCCCTCAGAATCGGTGACCGACACGTTGACAAAGGTGCCCAGGTTCAGGTCCAGCAGCGCGCCCAACAGACCGCCGGTATTCGGTGAAGAGACCACCGCCGTGTACGACCCTGAAGGTAACATTGAGGACCAGCCGCCGCCGCTATAGCCCAGGCTGAGACCGAGTCCATTAACATTAATGTTGACGGCGTTGGTCAGAACCTGCACCACTTCGCCGGTCGCCTTATCGACGATAGAGAGATCCGCCGTAAAGGACGATGCGCCACCCAGCAGGCTCAGCAACGTGCTCAGGGCCGCGCCCAGGCTCAGGCCGGTGGTCCCAGAGACAGCGAGCAGCACTTTTTCGTTTGCCCCCGCGGCGACGTCAAAGTCAAAACTATTGCCGTTGAGTAAGCCAACGTTGACGGAACCGAGTAACGAGACGCCGACAAGTTGGCCAACGGTACCGCTTTCTCCGTTGAGCGTATCGAACGTCGCGGTCAGATCCGTTTCCTGAGCATCCGGATTGGCCTGCGCCGGTTCGATGTTGCCGCCGATATTAATCGTCAGGTTAGTCGTCGAGGTATTGCCCGCTTCATCGGTAATGGTATAGCTAAAGACATCCGATTGACCGATAGCGGCCCCGCCTTTGGTCAACTGGTAGCTATAGCTGCCATCAGAGTGAATCGTCAGTACCCCATAAGCCCCGGTGATATTGACGCCAGCGCTGGTCACGTTAACCGGGGTCGATCCGTCGACGGAGTCCGATACCGCACTGGTGACCGAGATGCCCTGACCGCTATCCTGCATATCGCCGCTGGCGGTGGTATCCAGCACGTTACCTTCAATGGCGCCGACGCTGTAGCCAACGGAATCCGTCACGTCCACGTTGACGAAGCTTGCCACCTGGGCCGCCGCCAGCGCGTTGATCAACGATACCAGGGGGCCGTTACTTTCCGGCGCAGAGATAACCATGGTGTAGTCGCCCGCCGGCAGATTGGCGAAGGAGACCGTGCCGTTATAGGAGAGCCCGCCAAGCAGGCTCGCCGAGATAGAGACGCTGTTTTCCGCAATCGCCACGACTTCGCCGGTGACCGTATTCACCACCGAGAGATCGGCCGTCAGGGTATTTCCTGCCCCCAGCAGGTTGACGATAGTGGTCAGCAATCCGCTCGCCGTCAGCAGCGAGTTGCCGTTCACCGATACCGTCATATCCTCAACGGTTCCGGAACCCACGCTAAAGCGCAGATTATTGCCCGACAGCAGCGAGACATCGACGGTGCTGAGTAACGTCAGGCCAACCAGTTGACCGCTGGTACCGCTGACGTTGTTCAGGTTACCTTCCAGCGCGACAACGTCCGGGCTGTTGCTATCGGGGATGGCCTCGATATCGCTGTCGGAATCCGAGTCGCTGTCCGAATCCGAGTCGCTGTCAGAGTCGGAGTCCGAATCGCTGTCGGAATCCGAGTCGCTGTCTGAATCCGAGTCACTGTCGGAGTCGGAATCGCTGTCAGAATCCGAATCGCTGTCTGAATCCGAATCGCTGTCAGAGTCCGAATCGCTGTCGGAGTCGGAATCACTGTCGGAATCCGAGTCGCTGTCTGAATCCGAGTCGCTGTCGGAATCGGAATCACTGTCGGAGTCGCTGTCGGAATCCGAGTCGCTGTCCGAATCCGAGTCGCTGTCAGAGTCCGAATCGGAGTCGCTGTCGGAGTCCGAATCGGAGTCGCTGTCGGAGTCCGAGTCGCTGTCCGAATCCGAGTCGCTGTCCGAATCCGAGTCGCTGTCCGAATCCGAGTCGCTGTCAGAGTCAGCATCGCTGTCCGAGTCGGAGTCACTGTCAGAATCAGAATCGCTGTCTGAATCCGAATCACTGTCAGCGTCGGAATCGCTGTCGGAGTCCGAGTCGCTGTCCGAGTCAGAATCGCTGTCAGAGTCAGAGTCGCTGTCCGAGTCGGAGTCGCTGTCTGAATCCGAGTCACTGTCAGAGTCGGAGTCGCTGTCCGAATCCGAGTCGCTGTCCGAATCCGAATCACTATCTGAATCGGAGTCGCTGTCAGAGTCCGAATCGCTGTCAGAGTCCGAGTCGCTGTCAGAGTCCGAGTCGCTGTCAGAGTCCGAGTCGCTGTCAGAGTCAGAATCCGAATCGCTGTCACTATCAGAATCGCTGTCGGAATCCGAGTCGCTATCGGAGTCGGAATCGCTGTCCGAGTCCGAGTCGCTGTCAGAGTCAGAATCACTGTCAGAGTCGGAGTCGCTGTCCGAATCGGAGTCGCTGTCGGAATCGGAATCGCTGTCAGAATCCGAATCACTGTCAGAATCCGAATCACTGTCGGAATCGGAATCGCTGTCAGAGTCCGAATCGCTGTCTGAATCGGAGTCGCTGTCAGAGTCAGCATCGCTGTCGGAATCGGAATCACTGTCGGAATCCGAGTCGCTGTCCGAGTCGGAGTCACTGTCGGAGTCGGAGTCGCTGTCGGAATCCGAGTCGCTGTCAGAGTCGGAGTCACTGTCAGAGTCTGAATCGCTATCCGAGTCCGAATCGCTGTCCGAATCCGAGTCGCTGTCAGAGTCAGCATCGCTGTCCGAGTCGGAGTCACTGTCA
>NZ_WCIN01000044.1:0-2829 GCF_009025755.1 Klebsiella sp. RCJ4 | reverse complement strand
ACTGTCAGAATCAGAATCGCTGTCTGAATCCGAATCACTGTCAGCGTCGGAATCGCTGTCGGAATCAGAATCACTGTCCGAATCCGAGTCGCTGTCTGAATCCGAATCACTGTCTGAATCGGAGTCGCTGTCAGAGTCCGAATCGCTGTCAGAGTCGGAATCGCTGTCAGAGTCGGAATCGCTGTCGGAGTCCGAGTCGCTGTCCGAGTCAGAATCGCTGTCAGAGTCAGAGTCGCTGTCCGAGTCCGAATCGCTGTCAGAATCCGAATCACTGTCAGCGTCAGAATCGCTGTCCGAATCCGAGTCGCTGTCGGAGTCCGAATCACTGTCAGCGTCAGAATCGCTGTCCGAATCCGAATCGCTGTCCGAATCCGAGTCGCTGTCGGAGTCTGAATCACTGTCGGAGTCGGAATCAGCATCGCTATCCGTATCATCGGCCAGGCCAATATTAATGGTCAGCGTCGTCGTTGCCGTATCGCCATCCGCATCCGTAATGGTGTAGGTAAAGATCTCCGTTTGACCGACAGAGTCAGCGTCTCCGGTCGCGTGATAGGTGTAAGAACCATCGGCATAGATCACCAGCGTACCGTAGGCGCCCTCAACGATCGTCCCCCCCGAGCTAACCGGTTCCGCCGTTGCCCCCGGAACCGAGGTGGCAACGATGCTGGTCACAGTAATATCCGTACCGGTATCGCCGACGTCCCCACCCGCGTCCGTCTGCAGTACGTTACCGCTGATAATCGCGGACTCGTATCCTACGGAGTCGGTTACCGCCACATCCACCGCGGTCGCTACGCTGAGATTCGCCAGGAAATTCACCAGCGTCGGCAGCAGCCCGGTATTCGTTGGCGACGAAATCACTACCGTATAGTTCCCCTCCGGCAGGTCGCTGAAGCTGGCGCTACCGCTGTAATCCAGGCTGACGCCTCCCGCCGTAATAGTCACCGCATTCGACGCCAGCGCAACCACTTCTCCGGTCACCGTATTCACCACCGCGAGATCGGCCTGGAAGGTATTCGTTCCACCCAGCAGCAGCAGTAGCGTATTAATCAGCGCCGCCGAGCTCAGCGTGGTGCCGCCGGAAATATCCAGTGCCACATCCTGAGTCGTTCCACTCGCGACAGTAAAGTCAAAGTTATTACCGCTAAGCAGCGAAACATCGACCACGCCAAGCAGGTTCACGCCTGTCAGCTGGGTAATCGTACCGTTTACCCCGTCGAGATTGTCATGGTTCTCAGAGATCAGCGCGGTATTAGTATCCGCATTGGCCTGCGGGATATCCGAGTCGCTATCAGAGTCGGCATCGCTGTCTGAATCCGAATCACTGTCAGAGTCAGAGTCCGAATCGCTGTCGGAGTCAGAGTCGCTGTCAGAGTCGGAATCACTGTCGGAATCCGAGTCGCTGTCGGAGTCGGAGTCGCTGTCAGAATCGGCATCGCTGTCGGAATCCGAATCGCTGTCAGAATCCGAGTCGCTGTCGGAATCGGAGTCGCTGTCAGAGTCAGAATCGCTGTCACTATCCGAATCACTGTCCGAGTCCGAGTCGCTGTCAGAGTCCGAATCGCTGTCTGAATCCGAATCACTGTCTGAATCGGAGTCGTGAATCGCCACGGATAACCTAGACACTTCTGAGTCGTTGATAATATAGGTTTTCATATTCAACTGGTGGCATCTGCTCGCTCGAACCATGCCGACGCTTACTGTTATAAAACATTTCGATGTAATCAAAAATATCGCTTCTGGCTTCGTCTCTAGTTCCGTAGATCTTTTTCTTAATCCGTTCGCGCTTCAGTAGCTGGAAAAAGCTTTCCGCAACCGCATTGTCGTGGCAGTTTCCGCGACGGCTCATGCTGCCTTCCAGAGCGTGTGATTTCAGGAACGACTGCCACTCATGGCTCGTGTACTGACTGCCCTGATCAGAGTGAACCAGTACCTGCTTTTGAGGATTACGCCTCCACACCGCCATAAGTAATGCGTTCAGGACAATCTCTTTTGTCATTCGGGGTTGCATTGACCAGCCGATAACTTTTCGGGAGAACAGGTCAACCACCACGGCCAGATACAACCAGCCTTCGTGGGTTCGGATGTAGGTTATGTCCGTAACCCAACGTTCATCCGGTGCTTCCGGGTTGAACTGCCGCTGGAGCTTGTTGGGCGTCACAATACTGGCTTCACCTTTACGCGCCCGTGGACTTCGGTATCCGACCTGAGCCTTTATCCCCACACGTTGCATCAACCGCCAGACTTTGTTTACACCGCATTGTTGCCCGGAATCCCGCAGATCGAGATAGATCTTGCGATAGCCATAAACACAGCCCGACTCCAGCCAGAACTGCTTAATATGTCCCGTCAGCTTCAGGTCAGCATGAAACCGTCGTGAATGTGGCTGCTTAAGCCAGGCGTAAAACCCACTCGGATGCACATCCAGCACCTGGCAGAGCAGACGGACAGGCCAGCAACGATTGTTGTCACGGATAAAGGCGTACCTCAGTCGGACAGCTTTGCGAAGTACGCCGCGGCTTTTTTTAATATATCCCGTTCGTCAGTAACCCGCTTTAACTCCTTCTGGAGTCGGCGGATCTCGGCCTGAGCATCTGACTGTTCATTATTAGTGGAAGAATCCGGACCGTACTTCTTTATCCAGGCGTAAAGGCTGTGGGTGGTGATATCGAGACGAGTTGCAACGCTGGAAACAGAATGACCACGATCAACAACCTGTTTGACTGCTTCAATTTTAAACTCTTCAGGATAACGCTTACCGCTCATGGGCACCTCTCTTTAAGTCATCTTAAATGACTCTGGGGTGTCTGTTAAACCCGTGGCGATTCA